>CAZVLO010000024.1:11297-27717 GCA_964628265.1 uncultured Papillibacter sp. | reverse complement strand
CTCGTAAAAGAAATCGCTTTTTTTCATTCGATGGTAACTCCGGCAAAATAAAACTTCAGTATCTGGTCATAAGTCTTACCATGATACTTCGCCATGGAATAAGCACCCCATTGACTCATACCGACATTATGTCCGTTCCCGGTGCCCTGAATGACAAACACACCCGGCGTCGATGGCGAGGCGGGATTGACGCCTACCTCTGCTGTTTCGCCGCTGCCCGTCACCGCGTATACTTTATTTTGTCCGAGAATTTCTGTGAGGCCATTGCCGCCGATGGCATAAGAGGACTGAAGACCGCCGGTAATTTTTCCACCTGAGTCGTTGACATAGATGTCTCCTGAGGCCGACCCGCCGTTGATAGTGAACCGAATTGATTTGACACCCAGGACTGAGCGTATAAGCTCCCCTTTTGAAAAGCTCCGCGTTACGCCGTTTGAGTCAACTACAGACACCTTATATACATTTCCCGTATTCGTCTGCTCCGATACGAACATATTGGTGACTGAGCCGATATTGTAACCGCGACCCCGCAGGCGCGCGGCAATCTCGTCTGCCGTATATGTGATGGTCCAGTTGTAGCCCTTGATCGTTGACGCAACATCAGCTTCATACGGGTCTATAACGCCGCGAAGGTATGGAATAGCTTCCAGCCATACGTTTTCACTGCTTTCAGTCGCGCCGCCGTCACATGAGGAATAATAAGCAATAACAAGCTTTCCATTATGTGTTATATATCGCCCCGCAGTCTGGTCTACAGCAGCATTGGAGACATCCGTAGCTGCGCCTATACCGCGGTAAACCTGGCAATGCTCTGTTGTGCAGAGGTCAAAGCCCGAGCTTATATGTTTATCTATATTGGCGATGGCATAGGATCTGGCGCAGACAGCCTGCGCCTTATACGCCTCCAGCGGCGCGTTGCCAACCATTTCATACGGAATGACGCCTCTGGTATAATCTTCGACGTCAACGATACTCATGACGGTGATATCGCCGCCGTCAAGCCGTGCATACTGGAAGCCGCCATAATACCTGTAGTTTTTGAACCATGTCTGGCATTTTGTACCGTCAGTCGACACCGGCATGATAACCAGAGGGTGAGCGTTGCCGTATTCAAATTCGAATAGTATATCATTCGTCCCTGTTTTCACAACGGTAACTGTGCTTGAGGTCCCGCAGTTCACAGAGCACCCGGAATAACCGTTTGCACTGATGGCTGCGTTCGCGTCCTCGGCAGATAGGTAGTTACCGATACAGACCTGGAAGGTACCGCTTGAATACTTAACAAAGCTTGACGGATATCCACCGGCCACTGCCAGCGCCTCGTCATAGGTTGAGTATGCATTGTTCAATTGTATGTGATAACACCCAACAACAACGCCGCCTTCCAGCCCCGGGTCGTATTTGTTGTTGACGCTGTCATAAACCATATTTCTGTCGCGTAGCACGGATATCTTTATCTCAGCTGTGGCAGCCCCGATTGGCGTAAACTGACGGTTGGCATCTAAAAAACCAAACTGATAACCGCTCCCGCTTCCCGTGACATTCTGGAGGTTCGCGGAAGGTAAGGCATTGCTGTCGTAATAAAGGCCGATTCTCACTACTGTAAAGGGCGGCGTATAGGCCCCCGCTTTTTGCTGGCCCGCAGACGACAATACAATCGTGAATGCAAGAAGTAACGCGAGGCAGATCTTCGTTGTTTTTTTCATTTTTGATCCTTTCATAGGAAAATTGGTGCAGATATCAAAAAATGACGGCATCTTTATTGACACATTTTTGCATGTATGATAATATGTATAACTAAATTAAGAAGCGCAGAGGTGCGGTCTTCATCAGTAGCTGCGGCGAGGATTCCGTTATCCCGTGACCCGCTGAGAAAGGGCAGACCGCCGAAGGAATGTGATGAACGGAAAGAGCGTTCCTGGTCCCCGGGTTAAGAACCCGATGACTGTCACCGTAATAAATGGTGGAGTGCTGACTGCTTTTGAAATATGACCTGTTGATATTTTTTATCGACATTATATTACAAAATCAGCCGGTTGACTAGCCCGCTGATTGTTTTTTTCCTTTGCCTTAATTTTTTCATAGCTTTATCGTTCTCGAATACTATAGAACAAGGTCACGATATGCAGGAGGAGTAGTAATGAAGAAGTACAGAGTCGGAGTTATCGGAGCCACAGGAATGGTTGGTCAGCGTTTTGTCTCGCTGCTGGATGGCCATCCCTGGTTTGAACTCACCGTTGTTGCGGCGAGCAGCCGTTCCGCGGGGAAAACATACGAAGAAGCCATAGCCGGCAGATGGCTTATGACGACGCCGGTGCCGGAGGCAGCAAAGAAGCTCATCGTTAAGGCAGCTGAAACAGACATTGCCGAGATCTCCGGCGCTGTTGACTTTGTATTTTCAGCCGTCGATATGAAAAAAGAAGAGATTAAAGCGTTGGAAGAAGCCTACGCCAAAGCGGAGTGTCCCGTCATATCCAATAACAGCGCACACCGCTGGACACCCGATGTGCCGATGGTCGTCCCGGAGCTTAATCCCGAGCACATCCGGGTCATTGACAGTCAGCGAAAACGCCTGGGGACAAAGCGGGGCTTTATAGCGGTTAAGTCAAACTGCTCCATCCAAAGCTATGTCCCTGCCCTTCATCCATTAAGGGAAGAATTCGGGCTCACGAAAATTCTCGTCTGCACATATCAGGCGATATCAGGCGCGGGCAAAAGCTTTGAAACGTGGCCTGAGATGGTTGACAATGTCATCCCCTTTATTGGCGGTGAGGAGGAAAAGTCAGAGCGCGAACCACTGAAGATATGGGGTAAAGTCAACGGCGGCAGCATTGAAACGGCTGTCTCCCCTTCCATCACATCGCAGTGTATTCGTGTCTCCGCCTCGGATGGCCACATGGCAGCCGTCTTTGCAAGTTTCGAGAAAAAACCGTCGATCGAAGTTATCAAAGAGCGCTGGGTGTCCTTCAAGGGACGCGCACAGGAGCTCGCCCTTCCCTCGGCGCCGAAGCAATTTCTGCATTATTTTGAAGAAGAAAACCGCCCCCAGACAAAGCTGGACCGTATGCTGGAAAACGGTATGGCGATTTCAGTCGGACGTCTGCGCGAAGACACACAGTACGATATTAAATTTGTCTGCCTCAGCCATAATACTCTGCGCGGCGCTGCCGGCGGCGGTGTTCTGATGGCGGAACTGCTCTGCGCCGAAGGTTTTATTTAGTAATAAACGTCCTGAGAAAATGTTTTAAAGGAGGTCTTTTAATGAAAACACCCGTATTTACCGGCTCATCTGTTGCGATCGTCACCCCCTTCAGAGGCGGAAAAATCGATTATAAAAAGCTGGGCGAGCTGATTGATTTCCAGATAAAAGGCGGAACGTCCGCCATCACCATATGCGGAACGACAGGCGAAGGCTCTACCATGTCTCTTGAGGAGCACATAGCGACCGTAGACTTCTGCGTCAAGCATGTGAACAAGCGAGTCAAGGTCATTGCCGGCGCGGGCAGCAACGACACGATGGCTGCTGTATTCCTTTCACAGGAAGCTGAAAAATCGGGCGCCGATGCTCTATTATCCGTCACGCCCTACTACAACAAAACAACCCAGCGCGGCCTCATTAAGCATTATACATACATTGCCGACCGGGTCGGTATACCTATGATTTTATACAATGTCCCGAGCCGCACCGGGCTGTCTTTCACAGCCGATACCTACCACGAACTCTCAAAGCATCCGAATATCAACGGTGTCAAAGAGGCTTCAGGCAGTTTCTCTCTTATAAACGCGACAATCGCCGCTTGCGGGGATGAATTGCACGTTTGGAGCGGCAATGATGACGAAACGCTGCCGATGATGTCAATCGGCGCCAAAGGGGTCATATCCGTCGTGGCGAATATCGTACCCGAATTCATGGCGGAGCTGACGCGGCTTTGCCTGGCAGATGATTTTAAGCGCGCCGCCGAGCTTCATTACAAATACCATGATATCATGGGCAAGCTCTTTGTCGAAGTCAATCCGATTCCTGTCAAAAACGCAATGAACATGATGGGCATGGATGTCGGAGAGCCGCGTCTGCCGCTTTGCGAAATGGATCCGGCTAATTATGATAAACTGAAGCTTTCATTACAGAAGGTCGGGTTGGTTAAATAAAGAATCGAGGAGTACCAAAATGCTGAAGATGATCATTACCGGCTGCAACGGGCATATGGGTCGTTCTGTCGCCCGGATTGCAGCCAATGATCCTGATATTGAGGTTGTCGCGGGGTTTGATGTCAACGCTGTAAAACTGGACTGTTTTCCTATATATGCTGACCCCATGGAATTTACCGGAACCGCCGATGTTATCGTTGATTTTTCAAACCCGTCGGCCCTTGAAGGACTTCTCTCCTATTGTACCGCCAAGAGACTGCCGGTCGTCCTCTGCACGACGGGATTCGACGAAAAACAGCTTGAAATGATACGAGGTGCATCAAACAAAACGCCTGTTTTCAAATCGGGGAACATGACGATTGGCGTCAACCTTGTCATAGACCTGATCAAGCGCGCTTGCAGTTTTCTTGGGGATGGCTTTGATGTGGAAATTATCGAGCGCCATCATAACCGCAAGGTCGATGCTCCCAGCGGTACCGCGCTGATGCTGGCGGACGCAGCCCGCGACGCACTCCCCTACGTAGCAAATTACGTTTACGAGCGCCAGAGCAGCAGAGAGCCGCGCGGAAAGCATGAAATTGGTATTTCCTCTGTAAGAGGAGGCACAATCGTCGGTGAGCATGAGGTGATCTTCGCCGGACTTGACGAAGTAATTGAAATCAAGCATACGGCCTATTCACGCGATGTTTTCGCCGCCGGTGCCGTCAAGGCAGCAAAATTCCTCGCCGGGATCAAAAAGCCCGGTATGTACGATATGCAGGACCTGCTGAGATAAACAAAACATCAGATATCTAAAGGTCCGGGCTGTCTGCCCGGACTTTTATACAATCTATCGAATTCATTGTATTATCTGCGCTCAACATGAATTCCCTTATTGACACATACATAATTTATTGTATACTAATTTTAAATTTAGTATATTCTGACTAATATTACGATTTCAAGGGGGCGCTTTATGGATAGATTCTACGATAACATGAATAAAGACGCTTTGATCGATAGAATCGTCTCCCTGGAATGGGACTTGTTTCAGGCTGTCAACGAGGGCGGACCGCGCGCGTCCTGCCAGGAGGACCGCGTTACGTTTGAGGGGATGCGCCGCGGACAGTTTGAGGCCTGGTCCACGGAGGCATGCGGGAGTTATTTGGAAGATTTACTAAATTCCATACTGGACGGCCGCAATATAGTGACCGAGAAATATATCCACATGATGAAATATTCTTCGCCTGCTCAGTATGCCGAGCTTGTGAAATACATCACCATGCCAGGCGTGGAGGCTGAAGCACTGGCCGGAGAAATCTCAGCCCTTATGTTGGATCAGACAGAGGCGCTGTTTAAGAGCTATCCCTATGTTTCGGGCTCCGGACGGCCGCTCAGGTCCGTATCTGACTTTTCAGGCGTTATATCTATTGAGACATATCAGCTGGGAGAGCTTCTCACATATTCCGAAAAAACTCTCCTGCTTTTAAAGAAACACCTGCGTGCCTTGGAGAAGGCGGGTAATTCCCTTGCCCGTTTGATACTTGAAAATTCGGTAAAGCATTACGGGTATAAAACACTGGATGAAGCTGAGGCTGCCACGAAAGCGCGCTATGAACAATCAAAAAAATCCGGCAGCGACGGAGGTGAAGGCGCCGCGCCGCAGACATGAATTCATTTTATGACAAGCTGGACGCACTCTATCAATCCGGAGACAAGTCCGCCGCTGAAGAACACATGAAAGACTATCTGCGTCATCTCCAAGCCTCGGGTCAGGATCGCAGCCCGGAATACGCGGCTGTCCTAAATGAACTGGCGGGATTTTACCGCGGCATCAGTCGGTTTGATGAGTCGGCGGTACAGTTTAATAAGGCGCTGGATATACTTGAAGCAAACGGAATGAATCCGTCGCCTCAGTTCGCGACGATTTTAATGAACCTTGCCGGGCTCCACCGGCTTACGGGAAATCCAATAAACGCAATATCCCTATTCGCAGAGGCGAAGGATATGCTCACAGACTGCGGAATGACCGATGATTATGCCTACGCCGGTGTCCTTAATAATCTGGCTCTGGCTTATCAGGATACCGGAGAATATGAAAAAGCTTATAATGAGGCATTTGAAGCATATCAGTTCATGCTCCGTCAGGGGTCGAACGATCATGAAATCGCCACATCGCTCAACAATCTTGCCGTTATCCAAATAAAGAGAGGCGCGGCGGACGACGCGGAAACGCTGATTGACCAGGCTCTCGGTATTTATTACGGTATGGGAGAGCCTGACGTCCATCATGCCGCGGCACTGTCTGCGAAGGCAGCCCTTCTTTACGGCATGGGCAGATACACCGAGGCGCTGGATTACTTTAGTAAGGCGCTTGAGCTGACAGATCAATTCTTCGGTAAAAACCTGGAATACGCCGCCTGTCAACGGCATCTGTCAATGGTTTACGAAGCATTGGACGATTGCGATACAGCGCTAAATTATATGAAATCAGCGCTTTCCCTGTTGGAAGGCATCCTGGGCGCAGATCATCCGCGAACGACGGAAGTACGTGAGTCCCTCGCCAGGCTGTCAATGAAAGCGAGCCGCCAATGAACGGAATGGAACTCAGTCGACAATATTTCTTTGACATAGCTGAGCCGCTTTTAAGGAAGGCGTTTCCTGATTTGAACAAACGCATTGCCGCCGGGCTTGTAGGCAACGGCTCCGAATGCTTCGGTTATGACGACGAAATTTCCCGCGACCACGACTGGGGCATCGACTTTTTTCTTTGGGTTGACGAGTATGACCGTGAGGCCATAACTGCCCTGCGGGAATGGAAGGACCGGCTGTTTGAAACAAATCCACCCGTATATCAAAGACTGCGTTCCGAATACGGCGCCAGAATCGATGTCATGACCGCAGGTGATTTTTACAGGAGCCTAATCGGCTATACCAGTGTCCCGGAAGGGATCCAGGATTGGCGCAGGATACCCGAGGAGAACTTGGCAATGGCTGTCAACGGCGAGGTTTTCCTTGATAACGCACGCGTCTTCACGGAAACCCGCATGGCCCTCCTGCGCCACTACCCCGAGGATCTCCGAAAAAAGAAGCTTGCGGCCCGATGTATGGCCATCGCCCAAACCGGACAGTACAATCTGAACCGCTGTTACGAAAGGCGGGACTGGGTGACTTTCCAGAGCGTGATTTCCAGATTTATCGACAGCGTTATTTCAGCCGTTTTTCTGCTGAACAGAGTTTATAAGCCTTATTATAAATGGTCCTTTAAAAAAATGACGGAACTCCCGATACTCGGTGCGGAGGTAAGCGTCAAACTTGAAAACATTGCCACATCGTTTGGGCTGGACAAAGCGTCATACGATGGGCTTCGAAATGAAATCGGAGACATTTGCGCGCTGCTGGTCGATGAGCTGCGCCGCCAGAAACTGGCTTTTTCAGACGACTGGTTTTTGACATCACAGGGTGAAGAAATCCAAAGCAGTATCCAGGACGGTTTTCTGCGCTCCCTGCCGGCACAATATGAATAAAGGAGACAAAATTATCATGAGCAAGAAAGTACTCATAATCGGCGGCAGCGCCTTTACAGGACGCGTGTTCTCCATTCAGATGTCCAAAAACGAAAACTACGAGCTCCATGTTGTCAACCGCGGACAATTGCCGCTGAATCTTAAAGGTGTCAAGGAGTATAAGTGTGACAGGCACAGCCCGAGGATGATTGCCCACCTCCTCCCTCCTGATATGGTATTTGACGTATTGATTGACTTCCCCGCCTATAATCCCGGAGAGGTAAGCTCCCTTATGGAAGTGCTGAAAGGCAGGGTCAAGCAGTATATCATCTTTTCAACAGCGAGTGTATATGAACCTTTTGATCGTCAGATTAAAAAAGAGGGTGACCCTGTCATCACAAAATCAGAAGGTGACAGAGTATCCGACCGTATTTATAATAAGATACTGTTGGAGCAGGAAACGATTAAAACCTGTAACACTATCGGTATTCCGTATACGATCATGCGCCCGACGTTTATTTACGGTCCGTTCAGCTATTCCGGCAGGGAAACGCATCTTATTGAACTGATCGCCAGAGGCCATGTCGTGCCTGTTCCGGTCGACGCAAAAGCGCGCTTCAATATGGTCTATGTCTTTGATATCGCACGCATTCTGGAAATTTGTATCGGTAATGAAAAAGCGTACAATGAAATATTCAACCTTTCGGCACCTGAACAGATCACCTACACCACGCTGCTGGAAGCGTTTGAACGATTTAACAACAGACCGTTTATGACGCGGCCTGTGACCATAGAGGAGATACTTGATGAAAACATTGCACTTCCCTTCCCGCTGACAGAGGACATGCTTTTCTCAGGTCAAAAAATCGTCGACACGTTTGATTTCGAATACACCCCGTTCCTGGAAGGCATGGAGAAGACATACAAAGTATTCTACTCGCTGTTCATCAGCTGATTTATAACAGACGCATCTTAATCAAGTGATATTTATCAGGCAGCGCGGGCTCTTTCGGGTCCGCTGCCTTTTTACGAAAATACTTCACTTGCACGCAAGGAAAGCGCTTTATCAATCGTATTGAATATAAGGGGACAAACCCATGGATAAACTTGAGCAGGAGAAAAACGATCGTATTGTCAGGGCACTTGAAAAGTACGCCGACACGGTTCGACGTATCAGTTACATATATCTTAAAAATAGCTTTGACGTCGAAGATATTTTTCAAGATGTGTTTCTACAGCTTTTTAGGTATGAGAAGAGCTTTGACAGTGACGAGCATGAGAAGGCCTGGCTCATTCGGGTGACGATTAACAAATGCAAGGACTTCCATAAAAGCTTTTTCAGAAGCCGGGTTTGTCCCCTTGAAGAGTTAGAAATTCCTTTCGAGGCTGATATTGAAAATGAAGTTATGCGCGAAATTTTGGCACTTCCGCAGAAATATAAGAATGTTATTTATCTCTTTTATTATGAGGAATATACAGTACCGGAGATATCAGAGATTTTGCAGATAAAAGAGAATACGATCTATTCACATCTGCACAGGGCGCGAAAGATTCTGAAAGAAAAGCTGGAGATGTAAGTCTATGGAATCAGTTATAAAAAAAGATTTTGACCGGGTCACGGCTGATGAGCACCTCAAGGAAAAGACAGCTGAATATGTATTGCGTTCGGCCGCTCATATCAATTTCGACAATACGGCGCACGCCGCCGGAAGAAAACCGATGTATGTCAAACGGCTCGTCACGGCAGCCTGTGCCGCTGTCCTGCTGGTCGCTCTCACCGCGGGCGGCTATGCTTTTTATAAAACACCCACATCATATATATCCGTCGACATCAATCCGAGTGTGGAACTGGGCATCAACGCCTTCGGTAAAGTTACTGCGGTAAAGGCTTTCAACTCGGATGGTGAAGTAATCCTTTCCGGATTGTCTCTCCTCAACGCTAATGTTGAAAACGCTGTTGGTCAGATTGTGAAATCAGCGTCACGGAACGGTTATATTAAAGACGACGGATCGACATTGATTGCTGTTACGGCTGGAGCCGATAACGAACATAGGGCTGAGAAGCTTGAGCAGGCCGCGCGGGAAGGTGCTGGAAACGCCATCGAATCCGACAACAATACAGCGGCAATTGAGACGGACCATATCGCTTTGGAAAGACGCGACGAAGCCTTGGCACTCGGTATAACGCCGGGCAAGCTCAATCTGATCCAAAAGCTTCAAGCGCTTGATCCATCGATCAGGACAGAGGATTATAAGGACGCCGCCGTCGCTGAAATCCAAAAAAAGTTCATTGCGCTCCAGAAAGACAGCAACGGTAGCAATAAACAAGATACGGTTGATGCATCGGCAAGCCCGTCGCCTTCGGCACCGGTGTCACCGGACAAACCGGGAAACGGCAATAATGGCAACAAAGGCAATAATGGCAACAAAGGCAATAATGGTAATAACGGTAATAACGTCAACAACGACGACAACGACGACAACGACGACGACGACAACAACAACGGTAAATGCAATTGAAATTTACGTCCTTGTGAAGGGTGTGAAACCCGCGGCGATCTAGATGATTAATAATAAAAAACTTCGGGCGAAACACGCGCCCGAAGTTTTTTTATTTATTATTTATTGATCAGTATCTGTTGTCGAAAATCCTTTTTGTCTTTTTTTCACTTCTCGGCAGTTCGCCCATTGCGACAGCCTTCGGCACGATGGCGAGACCAACCTGCGTTTTGAAGTTTGCTTTTACTTCTGTTTCCACCGCTTTCATATCAGTCTGCGGAAGCGTTTCAAAAAACAGTGTCATAATGTCCTTGCCGTTTAAATGATCGATCATGACCTGATACTCGCTGCTGACGCCGTCAATGCCGCGAATGGCATCTTCTATCTGACCGGGATAAATATTGACACCTTTGACCTTGACCATGTCGTCTGTACGGCCGGTCAACGTGTCGATTCTCGGATACGGGCTGCCGCAGGCGCAATCGCCCGGGATAATCTTTGTCAGGTCGTGAGTGCGGTAGCGTATGAGCGGCGCGCCCTCCTTTGTCAGCGTCGTGATGACAAGCTCGCCCACTTCCCCGTCCGGCAGGACTTTCCCTGTTTTGGGATCAATAATCTCAAAGTACAGGTAATCATCCCAGTAGTGCATCCCGCATTCATGCTCACAGCTCATGCCGATTCCCGGTCCGTAAATTTCCGTCAGCCCGTATATGTCATAAAGTTTCACGCCCAGCTCATTGGCAATCCTGCGTCGCATTTTCACACCCCAGCGCTCCGAGCCGATCACGCCTTTTTTCAGAGATATTCTGCTTCTGACGCCGCGTTTTTCAATCTCCTCGGCTAATAAGAGCGCATACGAAGATGTGGAACAGAGCACCGTGCTCTTCAAATCCATCATCATTCTTATCTGTTTGTCGGTGTTTCCGGGACCCATAGGAATGGTCATGCTGCCCAGGAGCTCCGCGCCCAGCTGGAAGCCGATGCCGGCAGTCCATAGCCCATATCCGGGCGTAATGTGAATGCGGTCCATGGAGGTGATGCCGGCCATTTCATAGCAGCGCTTGAACATCAGGGCCCAATCATCAATGTCTTTTTTCGTATAGGGAATGATGACCGGCACGCCCGTGGTACCGGACGAGGAATGGATTCGGACGATCTCTCTCTCCGGCACAGCCGCAATTCCCAGCGGATATACGTCGCGCAGCTCATCCTTGTCTGTAAATGGGAGCCTCTCAAAATCCTCTTGTGAACGAAACTCACTGATGTCAAATTCACGAAGCTTGTTCTGATAAAAACCGCCGTTAAAGCTCTTAAGTTTTGCGATGAGTTCTCTGAAGGTATCCATCTGCGCTATCTGTAATTTCATGTATGTAACCTCATCAATTATTTTGGGCGCAATCTGCACCGAGTTTGAGAGCTTTCAGGCTTGCCTCAACATATTTTTCACGCAACAGACTTTGTATGGCCGTCGAAATGTCCTCCTGCGTAAAATCCACAGCGCCACAGCCAATGGCAGCTCCGATCATAGCAATGTTCATTACCCGGAAGGAACCGCAGGCGGCGCAAACAGCGTCACCGTCGACAATGATAAGATGACTGACGGTATCTCTTAAATACTCCAGCATTCTCTCGCCGGTGTAGCCGCTGTCGGACAGAGAATCCGTCGTCGGCTTTATGGCCCGGCGGTTGACGATTACTGTCCCGCCTGGTTTGAGATAATCTATGTTTCTGACGGCTTCGGCAGGTTCAAAACCGATAATAACGTCAGCGTGTCCCTTTGGAATAATTGGAGAATGCATATCGCTGCCGATCCGCACATGACTGACGACGCAGCCGCCGCGCTGCGCCATACCGATCGTCTCGGCCGTATGCGCAGGGAAACCTTTGTTCAACCCACACTGCGCCAGTATCCTGGATGCGAGCACCGTGCCCTGTCCGCCGACACCTGCAAGCAGTATATTGCTATTCATGCCTGTTCTCCTCCCCTGATAGCACCCGTCGGGCAGATTTGCGCGCAGAGCGCACATCCGGTGCAAAGGCTGGCGTCGATTGCCGCCTTTCCATCCTCCCTGATGACAGCCGGGCATCCGATTTCGCTGATGCAGCGCATACAGCCGACGCATTTATCAGTCTCCACATACATGGGCGAGCCCTGCTCTGTGACGTAAATACATGGAGACTCAAAAATAACTGCCTGAACACCGCCGTCCTCGGCTGCCTTTTTTACAGCGGCAACAGCTGCTTTCTGGTCAAGAGGATCAATAACCTGTACGTTTTTTACGCCGATTACTTTCAGAATATCGGGTATGCTCAGCTTTCTCGCAGTGTCACCCATCAGCGTCTTCCCTGTTCCGGGATGCGGCTGATGCCCGGTCATCGCTGTCGTGGAATTATCCAGGACAATAAGATTCAGGTCCGTATTATTATATACTGCATTGACAACGCCTGGGATACCAGTGTGAAAAAACGTTGAATCACCCACGAACGCAAAGCTTGTTGTATCGGGTTCTGCTCTTTTAATGCCCTGAGCTAGTGTTATACCCGCACCCATACACAGGCAGGTATCCACCATATCAAGAGGCTGCGCGTTGCCCAGGGTATAACAGCCGAAAAATACAGCCTTCTTCCCTTTCATCGCCTTCTTGACGGCGTAAAACGTTGCCCTGTGGGGACAGCCCGCGCACAAAACGGGCGGCCGCACCGGCAGCGGTGGCAGCTCGTGTCCAACGGGTTTTTCATATGGGAGATTTAGAAATTTCGATATGGCAGCGGTTACACTCTCAACTGTGTTTTCGCCCGCGCTCCCTATGTGACCGGTGAGCTTTCCTGTCACCGTCAGCTTAATTCCGTGCTTTCCGCAGAGATAAATGAGTTCCCTCTCGATTACAGGGTCAAGCTCCTCAACGACAAGGACCTCGTCAAGTCCTTCAAGAAATTGACACGCCAGAGCTTCAGGAAATGGAAACGGCGTCGCTATTTTTAAAAGCCGGCAGTCCGCAGCGCCGCTGCTGCGCAATATCTTAAGCGCTTCGTTCGTGTAGGCGGAGCTGACGCCGCCTGTAGCGATTCCTTTATTACCCGTACCGATGAGCGCGTTATATCTGTATGTTGTGAAATCCTCACCAATCAGAGGGTTTCTTTTTTCGATGTTCAAATGCGCCTGATAAGACAAGCGCGGGAAAATAACCCACCGGGGGTCCTTTTCGAATCCTTCAGGTTTTATCTGTTTCCAGTCATCGGAAACCTCGATTGGCGCGGTGGCATGACACAGTCGTGTTGTGGGACGGAAAAGGACGGGTGTGCCGTATTTCTCGGAATAATCAAAGGCGTCGCCGATCATTTGGTAAGCTTCTTCCGGTGACGAGGGGTCAAAGACAGGGAGCTTCGCGTACCGGGCAAAAGTTCGTGTATCCTGCTCTGTCTGCGATGAAATTGGGCCGGGGTCGTCCGCAACCATGACAACCATACCGCCCTTAATGCCGATATAGGCCAGGCT
This sequence comes from uncultured Papillibacter sp., assembly GCA_964628265.1. Taxonomy (GTDB): domain Bacteria; phylum Bacillota; class Clostridia; order Oscillospirales; family Oscillospiraceae; genus Sporobacter. The sequence continues at coordinate 14,088 of CAZVLO010000024.1, read as the reverse complement.
CATCAAAGGGTCGGATGCCACGTTAAGGCCGACCTGTTTCATTGTAACCAGCGCTCGTGTTCCTGTGTACGCGGCGCCCGCAGCGAGCTCGAGAGCCGCTTTTTCATTGACAGACCACTCGACATATATTTGATGCTTTGTTTTTGCGATTGTTTCCAGCACTTCGGTTGACGGGGTACCGGGATAACCGCTGGCCACACCGATGCCCGCGCGCAGCGCGCCCATTGCAATAGCCTGATTTCCCATGAGTAAGCGTTGTGACATGAAGAATCCTCCGACAGGTACGATATTATGGTTGCTGAACTCATATTACAAAAAATACGGTAGTTTGTAAATGCTTTTACATTCGTTTCGTGTTCGCTTATCCGTTCGCGCAGCCTGCGGTTATGTCACAAATTTGTATATTTGCAACCTCCAAGGGGAAAATATCACAGATTCGCCTATCTTGTTCTGAGCAATGGCGGCTCATCGAAGCGTTTACACGACAGAAAAGCGCTTTTATCAGGAGGATTATGATGTCAACGCAAGGTTATAACACCTATGTGAAACCGGAAGAGTTAGGCCCGTATGCCCGGGACAGCGCGAAAGCGCTTGTTACGGGCGGCACTGTTTCTCCAATATATACGGCAATGACTGCTGAAAAGAAGCTTACGCTCATAAAGTCTGTTATGCACAGTGCTTCCAAATTTACAGAAGCGCATGTGACGATTCCCCAGGAAATCGAATGGTTGCTCGACAACTGGTACATCGCGGAAAGAGAAGGTAAATGCGCAATATCCGACATAAGGACTTCCCCACGATTAAAGAGCGTGTCAAACAGAAAGAAAAGGCTCGTCGTGAGTGAGGCGGCTCTTGCGCTCGTACGCTCCGGTACCGGTGCTGTAACCTCCGAGAGGGTTGAGATATTTCTGGACGCCTTTCAGGATGTTATCTGCTTTTCGGAAGCGGAACTGGCATTTTTTATTCCGGCACTCAGACTGGAGCTCATCGCTTGTTTGGCCGACGCCTGTCAGAAGCTGAGATTCGTAATTTCAGACGGTGTTGTTGAGGATGGACTCGCCGCTTATTTTGGGCGGCTTTTCTCATCGCTTCGGTTTCTTTCAGGCTTTGACGCTTCGAATATACTCGAAAGCGTTAACAGAGTCGAGCGAACACTCAGGCGTGACCCAGCGGGTATCTACACTGAAATGGACGAGCAAACACGTTATTCATACCGCCGTGAAATTGCAAGGCTGGCCGAACAGTCCGGTGAAAGCGAGCATCAGACCGCCAGCAAAATTCTGACCCTGTCACAGAAAGACAACCGGCATATCGGTTTTTATATTTTTGTTAAGCCTTTGGGCTCGTCAATAAAAGGCAGAACCGGTGCTTTTTATATCAGCTTTATCATACTGGCGAGCTTATTCATATCGCTTCTGATCAGCTTTGTGCTGGATCAGCCGGTTATTGCGCTGCTTCTTCTTCTGCCCATATCGGAGTTTGTAAAAAACATCACGGATTATGTTGTTCTGAGATTCTGTCATCCTCAGCGGATTCAGAGGCTGGAATTATCAGACGGTGTTCCGGACGAAGGCCGGACGCTCTGTGTGATTTCGGTGTTGTTATCATCCGCCGACAGCGGGTCACGCGCCGCCGGTCTGCTTGAGGAATACAGACTCGCCAACCGTGACGCCGGGCAGAACCTTTTATTCGGAATACTTGCCGATTTGCCTGATTCCAAGACAGAATCAACTCCCGGCGACAGAAAATATATCGGCTATGCAAAAGGTGAAATCGAACGTCTGAATGCCAAATATGGCGGCGGTTTTTTTCTTTTTTGCCGTGGGCGCATTTTGAATGCTCGTGACAGGAGATTTACAGCCTGGGAGCGAAAAAGAGGGGCAATTCTTGAACTCTGCCGCTTTCTTAAAGGAAAAGACGCAGGTCTGAATTGCATCGCCGGGCAGACCGACACATTAACCGGAATTAACTATTTGATAACGCTCGACAGCGATACCCGCCTGAACGCCGGTTCAGCCCGCGAACTGATCGGGGCTGCCCTTCATCCTCTAAACAGACCTATCATAGACAGGGATCGCGGAATTGTCACGGCAGGCAACGGTATCATACAGCCCAGAATATCCGTAGATCTTGTGTCTGCCGGACAGACTCATTACACGAAGATATTTGCCGGTCTCGGCGGCATTGACCCGTATGGCGGCATGACAAGTGATATATATCAAAACTTATTCGGGACAGGCAGCTTCGCCGGGAAGGGGATCATTGACCTCGAGGCTTATCTGGCCTGTTTGGATAACCGTTTTCCCGAGAACACCGTTTTATCACACGACCTGCTGGAGGGAGCATATCTGCGCTGCTCTTTTGCCGGCGATATTGAGTTGACGGACGGTTTTCCGGCAAAGGTAACAACCTATTATGACAGAATGCACCGATGGACGCGGGGTGATTGGCAGTCTGTGCCCTGGCTTGCCCGCAGAGTAAAGAACGCCGATGGAAAAAAACTAAATAACTGCATCGGGCAGGTTGACCGGTGGAAGATCGCTGACAATCTTCGCCGCAGCCTTGTTCCCGTATTCACGTTCGCGGCGCTGGCCATGGGGATGCTGCTCCATGATATAGATTTTCTGTGGGCGGCGGTGTTTGCCGTGCTTTCGGCTGTCTCGCATCTCATTATTTCATCGGCAGCGGGTGTGTTTTCAAAAAAGTGCGGACGTGTACGTTATCATTCAACAGTCCTCAGTGGACCCAGCGGGCAATTTCTACAGACGGCCATTCGGCTTGTGTTCCTGCC
>CAZVLO010000024.1:7467-11287 GCA_964628265.1 uncultured Papillibacter sp. | reverse complement strand
GCATATGTCTGCCTCAGTGCCATTCTTACAGCTTTGTACAGAATGTACTTTTCCCGCAGGTATCTCCTGTCCTGGGTAACAGCCGCTGATTCTGAATACAGAACGAAAAACGACCTCCTTTCCGTCATGCGAAGGATGTGGCCGGCGTGTCTGCTGTCCCTTGCCATCGCTGTTTTTACACCCTTTCCCGCTGCTGTTGCTGTCTGTATCATCTGGGTGCTCTCTCCCCTGCTCGTCATTTATCTCGGAAGAGACAGCCGCAAAAAGGAGAAACTGTCGCCGGAGGACAAACTCATTCTCTCGCGCTGCGCCGGTGATATCTGGCGCTACTTCAATGAGCTGCTGACCCGAGAGGACAACTACCTGCCGCCGGATAATTATCAGGAGCAGCCGGCCGTCGGCGTTGCGCACAGAACTTCGCCGACAAACATCGGGCTTGCACTCCTGTCGGCACTGGCAGCGCTGGACCTGGGGCTGTGCACCCGTGAGCGCGCTGTTGAAGTCATATCGCATGTCATGGATACGGTTCTAAAGCTGCCTAAATGGAACGGCCACCTTTATAATTGGTATGACACACTGACGCTGAATGTACTGCAGCCGGCTTACGTGTCTGCTGTTGACAGCGGCAACCTGGCAGGCTGCCTGATAGCCCTGCGGGAAGGCTTGGTGGAATTGGGTGAAAACACTCTTGCCGCCAAGGTGGAAGTCCTTCTTTCCGGTTTGAGCTTTACGCCTCTGTTTGATGAAAAACGGCAGCTTTTTTATATCGGCTGGGATATTTCGAAAGACGCCCCGACGGAGGGGTGGTACGACCTTTTGGCGTCCGAGGCGCGGCAGACGAGTTATATTGCCATCGCCAGGGGTGATATTCCAAGAAAGCACTGGAGAAGGCTCGGCAGGTCTCTTGTAGCCAAAGACGGATACAGGGGCATGGCTTCATGGACTGGTACAATGTTTGAATACATGATGCCTGAGCTGCTTCTGCCGTTTTATCACAACTCACTGGTTTATGAAAGTCTGAAGTTTTGCCTCTATGTCCAGAAAAAGCGCGCTTCAGATTTTCCCTGGGGTATGTCGGAGAGCGCTTTTTACGCCTTTGACCATACTCTCAGCTATCGATATAAAGCGCACGGCGTCCAGAGTCTCGCTTTGAAGCGCGGTATGGGCCGCGAAGCCGTCGTTTCCTCCTATTCGACTTTTCTTGCTCTTCAGGTCGACAAGAAAGCATCGCTGCAGAACCTGCGCCGGTTGATAAGACTCGGTATGGAGGGACGTTACGGTCTTTACGAAGCAGTAGACTTCACGCACAGCAGATTACGAAACGGCACTTATGAAATTGTCAAAACCTTTATGTCTCACCATCTGGGCATGAGTCTTATCGCCATCGATAATATCCTGAAGTCTGGCATCATGCAGCGCCGTTTCATGCGCAACAGGGAGATGGCTTCCTTTGCTGGGCTTTTGCAGGAAAAAGTTCCTGTCGGCGGCATCATTCTCCGCCAGCCGCCCCGGGATGTACCGGAAAAACCCATCAGGCTCTCCTCTCAGAACTGGCACCTGGAATGTCGTAGCATTGACTACAGAAACCCCCGCAGCACGCTGCTCTGCAACGGCGCCTACAGTGTTGTCATTGCAGAGACAGGACAAAGCAGCTCGTTCTGGAACGGCGTCGCGCTGACAAAAACATCATTTGAACCTCTGGGCGCCGACACCGGTATGTCATTTTATCTGAACTGCGGCGGCGATCTGCTGTCGCTCCTTCCATCACCGGTTTTTGACAGGAATGTGCGTTACTCCGCAGAACTCACCGGCGCGTACTGCCGCATCAACACAAAGAGCGGCTCCATTCACTCTTCGGTCACTGTCAGTGTACCTGAAAACGAGGCAGGTGAGCTTCGTACCGTTGAGATTGTTTCGTCTGTTTCCCGTGAAGCGGAGCTTGTGTGTTATTTCGAGCCTGTGCTGTCTCGCCGGTCCGATTATGAATCACACCCGGCGTTTTCAAAACTGTCGTTAGAAACATTTGTTTTTGACAACTCTATTGTTATAAAACGTCGTCCGCGCGCAAAAGGGCGTGGGATTGCACTGGCCTTTGACTCAAACTGTCCGTTTACCTTTGATACGTCACGGGAAAAAGCATTGGGCCGAGGCGGCATATTTGCACTAAAACAGGCACTGACACGTGAGGCGGCCTCATCGACGGGAGCTGTCCTTGATCCCTGCGTTCTTGCCCGCATCAAGCTGCATCTGGAACCGAACATACCGATGAGAGTCAGTTTTTCATTGACGATTTCCTCAACGCCACATGCAGCCTCTGCCGCGGCAAAACGGATTCTTTCCGCCGCCGGACAGCCAGCCTATTCCCGCCTTGACGAAACAGCGCAACGTCTGAAGATGACTCCGGAACAGCTTGAACGCGCTATGGCGCTGCTGCCCGGACTCATCTATCCCTCACCTGATCGTTTAATATCGGGCGAACTGGCGGACAGCTTGAAAAACGGCCAGGAAAGCCTCTGGAGTCTTGGTATTTCAGGTGATCTCCCGATTGTTACCGTCGTTATAAATGATGTAAACGATATTACCGCCTCGTCGGAACTCATACCCATGCATCAGCTGCTGGCGGAAAACGGCATTACTTTTGACCTTGTTTACCTTGTGAAAGGCGGTGGAGATTATCGCAGCACACTGCACGACAATCTGACCGGCATTCTTCGCGCCGGTGGTCTCGAAGGCCGTGTGAGCGCGCGCGGCGGTATTCATCTGACGGATATGTCGTCAAAGGCCGCAGAAACCGTGCGCGCTGTATCGGTTTATCTCATAAGACCAGGTGAAATGATACAGAAAGCCGAACGTCAAGAGGGCTGCCAGCCGGTTGCGCAGCAGTTCCTAAATGTTCTGCCCGAACAGGAGCTTCAATGGTACTATAACGAAGATAACAGCTTTTCATTTGATATATCCGGCAAGCTGCCGTATAACGCGTGGTGCCATATGCTCGTCAACGAAGAATTCGGTTACTTGGCTACAGATTCCGGAACCGGCCATATGTGGCATTTTAATGCACGTGAAAACAAACTGAACCGCTGGCTAAATGACAGTCTGGCGACAATCGGTACAGAAAGACTCGAGCTGCTCAGGAACGGTGTAAAAATTTCTCTTTTCGCAGCTGAGGACGGTTTCACATGCACAGTAACCTACGGCTTTGGATGGGCTGAGTGGGAAAAGAACATTGACGGATATCGCTATGTGACAAAGGCTTTTGTCCACCACGATCTTCCGGCGCGCGTTCTCATCATTGAAACAGACGATCCGGAATCTTTTGAGGTATCATACTACACCGACCTCGTCATGTCGCCCGATATGGACGACTGCGTCTATGTGACGACTGAGCGCATGGAAAACCTGATTTCAGCACGAAACGCGTATAACACCGATTTCCCGGATACAGTCTTTTATTTGACAGCATCAGTACCCGAGACATCATTCACCTGTTCAAAAAGCAGCTGGCTTTCGGGCCGTTACGACGGCATGACCGGTACCGGCATTGTCCCCTGTGCTGCCGCTCTTTATAAAGCAAGCGGAACGCTTGTCCTCGTTGCGGGCTGCGGCACTCCGGAAGAACTACGGGCGATGTCCGATGTGGCTTCTGCTAACGCAAAGCTGAATGAGACCGTCGAGCACTGGCGCCGCATCACAACCAAACTCACCATTAATACGCCAGATCCGTATTTAGACAGGTATGTCAATGGATGGTCAATTTATCAGACGATAGCCGGGCGTATATTAGGCAGAACCTCTCTTTATCAGAGTGGCGGTGCATACG
>CAZVLO010000024.1:2800-7451 GCA_964628265.1 uncultured Papillibacter sp. | reverse complement strand
TGCAGGATGTCTGCGCTGTAATCGACGAAGAGCCGCACCTTGTCCGGGAGCAGCTGCTGCGAGCCGCCGCCCACCAATATGAGGAGGGCGATGTTCAGCATTGGTGGCATCCCTCAAAAAGAAATGGCAATCTCGAGGATAAGGGCGTCCGTACCAGGTGCAGCGACGACCTCCTCTGGCTGCCTTACACTTTGTGTGTTTATATTGAAGCAACGGGTGACAAATCTTTCTTAGATGCGGAAGCCCCGTATATCAGTTCGAAGCCCCTGTCGGAAGACGAGGACGAGCGTTACGAGCAGCCGAAAATCAGTGCTATGTCAGAGTCGCTGCTTTCACATGCTGTCAAGGCAGTTGATCTTGTACTGAAACGCGGCACCGGACGCCATGGCTTATGCCTCATCGGCGGCGGCGATTGGAACGACGGCATGAATCTTGTCGGAGCCGCCGGACATGGCGAGAGTGTATGGCTCACATGGTTTATGTGCGTAACGGCTTTGAAAATGGCGTCAATTTGCGAAGGTGCCGGCAATCCCGGAGCAGCTTCCCGATTTAGAGATGCCGCCGAAAAGTTGAAGCGAGCCGCAGAGGACGCCTGGGACGGTGACTGGTACAAACGCGGATATTACGATGACGGGTCTCCCCTTGGCTCCTGCATTTCAGACGAATGCCGGATAGATTCAATCGCACAGAGCTTTGCGGCTCTGGCCGGCGCCGATAAGGAGAGGACGAAAACTGCGCTGTTAACTTCTGTAGAGAGACTCTTTGAAAAAGACGAGCGTGTTGTCAGGCTTTTTACCCCGCCCTTCTCGGACGGAAACAGCACGCCGGGTTATATCCGGGGCTACAGCCCCGGTTTCCGGGAAAACGGCGGTCAGTATACCCATGCTGCTATCTGGCTGGCCATGGGGCTTTTCCTGGCAGACATGACGGACGCAGGATGGGAAATTCTTGCAGCATTACTCCCGCAGGGGCGGACGAACGAAATTTATCGCACGGAGCCATATGTCATCGCCGCCGACGTCTATTCGGCACCCGGTCACATGGGACGCGGCTGGACGTGGTATACCGGCGCGGCAGGCTGGTTCAGGCGTGTTGCGCTGGAGAATCTGCTTGGGCTCAGGCTCAGTAATGGTCATATGACACTCCGCCCCTCCCTGCCGTCCTCCTGGAACGGTTATAAGGCCGAATGGAGACAAAACGGTAAAATGTATCATATAGACGTTAAAAAGAACGGAAACATCACTGTTACAGCTGACGGCGTGCCTGTCACCGATAAAAGCGACGTCATTGCGGGCAGTCCTGACAGCGACGAATTGAAATTTTCAATTAATTAGTTTTCCAAAGTTTATGAAATGTAGTATAATAAAAACACTGATTATTTTGAGACATCAGACTATTTCTTGCGGGAGGCTCGATATGCAGGAAGTTACCAGAATACAAATCATGCCGGACGCTCATCTGACATGCGTCAAGACAGATAAATTCAAGACATGCTGTCTGTCCTTGAACCTGATTACTAAACTTGATAAGGAGACCGCGTCGAAAAACGCACTCCTGCCGAGGGTCCTATTAAGAGGTACGTCTACCCACCCCGATATGGAGAGCATTAACAGCTACCTTGATGAACTCTACGGTGCTCGTGTGATTCCCATGGTTCGAAAAAAGGGAGAGTTGCACTGCATCGGATTTCTCGCGGATTTTGTCGATGACGACTTCGTACCCGCGGGCGAAAATATCCTTGAAAAGACAGCCTCCCTTCTGGGTGAGCTGATGCTGTCTCCGAACACACACGGCGGGCTGCTGGTGTCCGATTACGTTGACAGCGAGCGCAAAAATCTGATCGACGATATCAGGGCCGGCATTAACGACAAGCGCAGCTTTTCCATCGACAGGCTGTTTGAATTAATGTGTGCGGACGAAGCCTTCGGTACCAATAAGCTGGGTTCTGAGCATAAAGCTGAAGCAATCACCGCTGCCGCCCTGACGAAGCATTACAGGAGTGTTATCGCATCATCGCGGATTGAAATATTTTACTGCGGTGCCCACGATACCGACAGAGTTGAAGCCGCCGTACGCGGTGCGCTCTCCGCTTTACCTAGAAGCGGTGCTGTTGAGCAATTCGGTACAGATATAAGGCTCCATGCCACCGAAAAGGAACCGCGGTCGTTTACGGACAAGCTGGAGGTCAACCAGGGAAAGCTCACGCTCGGCTTCCGCCTCGGCCAGTGTATGCTCTCCCCGAATTATGCCGCGCTGATGGTTTTCAATGCTGTTTTCGGAGGTTCAGTCACCTCAAAACTGTTTTTAAATGTGAGGGAAAGGCTTTCGCTTTGCTATTATGCCAGCTCGGTGATTGAAAAGCACAAGGGCATAATGGCCGTCGCCTCGGGAGTTGAATTTTCGAAATTTGAAGATGCCAAGCAGGAAATCCTGGCGCAGCTGGATGCCGTAAAAAAGAAAAACATCAGCGAATGGGAGCTCTTGTCAGCGAGGCGTGCCGTCATCACGACGATTAAGTCGACGATGGATAAGCCTACCGGTTTGGAAGAGCTGTTTTTCGACCAGGCTGTCGCTTCAATCAAAATCACACCGGACGAGCTTGCGGCTCTGGCCGATAGCGTAACGCTGGATGAAGTCGCTGAAATCGCTTCAGGTGTCGAGCTGGATACTGTCTATTATCTCGCTGGAATATCTGCTCCCGCGGAGCAGGCCGCCGGAGGTGTCAGCAATGAAAATTAAAGGATATGATCTGATAAGAGAGCAGGTTTTCAGTGAGAAGCTGGAAAACGGTCTTACTGTTTATGTTATACCTAAACGCGGTTATAACAAGAGCTATGCGTTTTTTGCCACGGACTACGGCGGCGCCGACAGGCGTTTCAAGCTCGGCGGCAAGTGGATTGATACGCCGATGGGTGTCGCGCACTTTCTGGAGCATAAGATGTTTGACACAGAGGACGGCAATGCCCTGACGAATCTCTCCGCCAACGGTGCTTCGCCGAATGCGTTCACCTCTTCGGATATCACAGCCTATCATTTTGAGAGTACGGAAAAGTTCGAGGAAAACCTTGAAATCCTGCTGAGCTTCGTCTCGGTTCCCTATTTTACGCCGGAGAGTGTGCAGAAAGAACAGGGTATTATCGGTCAGGAAATCAAAATGACGGAGGACGATCCGGATTATGCCGTTTATTACGGTCTGATGAAGGCGCTTTATAAACATAATCCCCTCCGTGATAGCGTAGCAGGTACGGTGGAGAGTATCGCACAAATAACATCGGATACACTATATAACTGCCACAAAGTGTTTTACAATCCCTCGAACATGACACTCGTCGTCGCCGGTGATGTGGACCCCGCAGCAATCATCGCGATAGCCAGAAATATCCTGCCGAAGGAAGCCGGCGAAATTCCACAGCGTGATTATGGACCGTCTGAAGCACTGGTTCCGGAGTTGCCGCGTGCGGTACAGGAGATGGAGGTCAGCAACCCGATATTTCTCATAGGTTCAAAGGTCAATCCCGTCAGGGACGGCCGCGACTATTTACGGCAAGAGCTGACCGGTACACTTGCGCTGGATATACTGGCAGGACATTCTTCTCCCCTGTACCTCAGGCTCTATAAAGAAGGTCTCATTAACAGCGGATTTACCGCCGCGTATGAAGCGTCTGCCGGCGCGGCATATATCATGGCCGGAGGTGAAAGCTCCGACCCGAACCTGGTGTTTGAGGCTTTTAAGACAGAAGCGCAGCTGCTTGCCGAAAAGGGTCCGGATCCTGTGCTTTTCAGCCGTCTGAAAAAGGCCATGACAGGGCGTCACCTCCGTTCTCTCAACTCTTTTGACAGTATATGCTATAATAGTGCCAGAGGCCATTTCCGGGGATATGACGCCTTTGAAGCACCTGAAATCTTAAATGGAATATCACCCGAGGATGTCACGGCCTTTATGAGAAATATCTCCCCGGAGCACATGGCGATTTCGATCATCAATCCCAGGTAAACCTCCTGAGCGGTGCGGAAGGATTAATATTTTTCGTTCCGCATGAATATGTAGAAAGGGATGGTTCATGTGCAGGGCATTAGAATATCGTTCCCGATGTTTGGGGAGAATTTTATCATAGACCCGCCGACAAATTTTACGATCTTCGGCATCCCTGTCTACTATTACGCTGTAATTGTCGCGATCGGGTTTCTGCTGGCGGTGTTATATATACTGTTAAGGCGTCGCACATTTGGACTGACGCAGGATAATATCCTGGACATGTTCATCATCTGTGTTCCCACCGGTATTGTCGGCGCACGGTTGTATTATATTGTTTTCAACCCGGCCGAATACTTTGGCGCCGGCAAGTGGCTCAACATCTTTGATATCCGCCAGGGTGGTCTCGCAATCTACGGTGGCGTCATCGCCGCAGTCATAGCAATTATTTTCTACAGCCGCAAGAAGAAGATCCCAACGGCCGTGTTTCTGGACGTCGGCGCCCTCGGTCTTCTGATCGGCCAGGCTGTCGGCCGCTGGGGCAACTTCATAAACCGTGAAGCGTACGGAAGCGAGACGGACATACATTGGAAAATGGGGCTCTCTTACGGCGGAGCTACCATTTATGTACACCCGACATTCCTGTATGAGTCCCTTTGGAATATTATCGGATGCCTT
>CAZVLO010000024.1:0-2790 GCA_964628265.1 uncultured Papillibacter sp. | reverse complement strand
TATTTAAAATATTTATTATTTTTTTGAATGCCAAATACTCTTCAGATGAAATGTTTGACCTGTATATTGGATACTTTCTTTTTCCTTTTAATTCATATGTTTTCAAAAAAATACAGAAAATATGACGGACAATTGTTTTTACTCTACCTCGCGTGGTACGGATTCGGCCGTTTTTGGATCGAAAACCTCAGAACAGACAGTCTGTATCTATTCAACACAGATATCAGGGTTTCGCAACTTGTAGCCGTAATCACCATGGGCACTGCCGTTTATATTATGCTGCGGATAAAGCTTAGAAAGCACCCGACATCAGACAGCCTCTTCGTCAACAGAACAGCTTCAGCCAACTCAATCCGGAGGCGGCAGAGAAACAGAGCATCAACGAAGCGTCGGCTGAAGAAACCGGAGAAAGCTGCACGATAACTAAGCAACTGATAAATGACGAAGATGATTAAGGAGGAAAATATGAAGGATTTCGAGGAATTTAAGCAAAAAGCAAAGGACACAGTGGAAACAATCGCCGATAAATCTGTTGAGCTGTATAGAATTGCCGAAGAAAAAACAAAATTACTCGCAAAGATGACCAAACTCAGCACTGAAATTACGCTGGAAAAGGGCAATGTCAGAAAGCTCTACAGGGAAATCGGCAAAAAGTACTACGATCTTCACAAATTATCACCGGAAGACGCGCTCACCCAGTCATGCGCCGAGGTAACGATTTCTCTTGAAAGTATTTCCGCTAAACAGATGGAATTCGAGGATCTGAAAAGCAGCCTGAAAGAAAAAGAGAAGCCGGAATGTCAGTGTGAAGACAAGGACATCGAAGTCGAAATTATCCTCGACGAAACCGAGGAAATTGTTCAGAACGAACCGGATACCTCCCCGGTCATGCAAACGGAAGTGAACACAGAAGAAGCAACTGCCGATACTGAGGATGACATCTGCAGTCCCCCGCCGGAATCTCAGCTATAGCGATCATATGCTGCCCAAAGCTTCCCCGTTCCCGGACCGGTCATGGGGAAGCTTTTTCTTTTACTTTCCTTAAATTTAAACGTTAACGGGCGCATAAAGCTGTCAGCAGGACTCAGACTAATCCTGCATAATGATTGTCTATCAACCGGTTCAACGAAATCAATATGAAAACGACGACAATATCGTTAATTAATTAACGTAGTGTCAATTTTATTTTTGTATTATTTAATTGCTTTTTTGGACTTCTTTACGAATGTTCCTTTAATTTCGCTTTTAATGGATTGGTTATATTTACTTAATAGCTTACAGGTGTTAAAATCATTACTAACAAAAGAGATTTGCTAAGCCTGCATTCTATTATAATGACGACTCGCATGTTTTTATTTGAAAGGAGATTGCAGATGGGAGTCATCGATATCATGGCAAAGCGTATGGCTTTCTCTTTTGAGGTCTTCCCCCCTAAAACGGATGCAGGCATGGAGAAGCTCATCGGAAACGGTGGCGTACTGGATCAGCTATGCTTAATGAAGCCTGACTATATTTCCTGCACCTACGGTGCCGGTGGCGGCAATGTAGGAAAAAATCTTGAGGTATTGGATGCCATAAAGCAAAAAACTACTGGTGTAACACACTTTACTTGTATCGGTAACACCAAAGAGGGTATCAAGGATCAGCTCCAGACTTATTTGGAGCACGGCATTGACCATTTACTGGCTCTCCGAGGCGACCTGCCTTTTGGCTGGACAGGCACCGGCGGCGACCTGCATTATGCCACAGAACTCGTAAAGTTCGTCCGCGACTCGTTCGGCGATAAGTTCACGATTGCCGTGGCCGGCTCACCGGAGGGGCATATTCAATGCCGCAGTCTGGATGCTGACATCTCTTTTCTAAAGCAAAAGCAGGACGAGGGCGCCGATTTTATTATGACACAGCTGTGCTGGGATATGGATCAGTTCCGTTATTGGATGGATGCTATCAGGGCCGCGGGCATAACAATGCCTGTCGATGTGGGCATTATGCCTGTTCTGGATGCAAAAGCCACCATCACTATGGCGCTCTCCCGCAACGGCTGCGTATTACCCAGAGCACTCTGTGAAATTATATCCGAAAACTGGATTTACGACAGTCCCTTTAATCCGACAGAATCCGATGAGTCTGTTGCAGCTAAAAAGGCATCTTTCAAAGAAGCGGGCATCGAATATACCATCAGGCTTATCGACCAATACCGCGTCTGCGGCATCGCCGGCATCCATCTTTATGCACTTAACCAATATAATGACGTGGCGCGTCTCGTCAGGGAATCCGGTATTAAGGATTTGTAACCTTACTGAACCAGATTGGATAATGCCGCCTGAGCGGCTTAAACAATAATTACAGACATAATTTAAGGAGGACATAGCACATGCTCGACCCAATCAAGTATAAAGACTGGCAAATCGCTGAGGAAGCTGAGAAGCATCTTCCCCCGGTGGATTATTTCCGCGAGAAGATGGGCCTTCTGCCTGACGAAATTATCCCCTACGGCAAAACACCTAAGCTTGACTTTATTAAGATCATGAATCGCCTGAAGGATAAGCCGGACGGTAAGTATATCGAAGTGACAGCAATCACCCCTACACCCCTTGGTGAAGGAAAATCAACAACCTCACTCGGAATCATCGAAGGTCTCGGCAAGCTTGGCAAAAACGTCGGTGGGTGTCTGCGTCAGCCCTCCGGCGGCCCGACCATGAACGTCAAAGGCACTGCAGCCGGCGGCGGCAACGCGCTCCTCATACCGATGACGGAATTCTCCCTAGGCCTCACAGGCGACATTAACGA
>CAZVLO010000023.1:35399-35690 GCA_964628265.1 uncultured Papillibacter sp. | reverse complement strand
CCACCCCAAAAGGGCTACGTAATTGACGATGGCGTCTGAGACGTAGCCCTGTGCCAAAAGATCCTCGTAGGATGGGTCGCCGTGGCGCTTGGAGAGCTTGTGCTGGGCGTCCCGCATGATGGGCGAAACGGTAATATAGACGGGGATTTCCCAGTTAAGCGCCTGGTACAGTAAATTATACTTCGGTGCGGAAGACAAGTATTCGCTCCCCCGAACGACGTGGGTGATGCCCATCAGGTGGTCGTCAATAACGTTGGCAAAGTTGTACGTCGGCAGATTGTCTGATTTCAG
>CAZVLO010000023.1:25560-35389 GCA_964628265.1 uncultured Papillibacter sp. | reverse complement strand
CCAAAAATCTGATCGCTGAATGTCGTCGTCCCATCACGCGGCGTTTTCATCCGGATGACATGGGTTTCGCCTGCATCGGCGCGGCGTTTAGCCTCTGCATACGGAAGACCGCGGCATGGGTCCTCCTCCGCTGAGACGAGCCCGAGCTCCGTGTGGTCACGTTCGTCGTGACTGACATGCTCACAAAAGCAATAGTAAGCGGCGCCTCTTTCGCAAAGGATTTCCGCATAAGGCCGGTAAAGCTGCTTCCGTTCGCTCTGGGTATACGGCGCGGCGGGGCCTCCGTTGTCGGGACCTTCGTCGTAATCAAGCCCGACGCTTTTGAGCGTGTTGATAATGACATCTGTCGCACCCTGAACGAACCGGTTCTGATCCGTGTCCTCAATGCGCAGGATAAATACCCCTCCTGCTTTTTTAGCGATCAGATACGTATACAGCGCAGTCCGCAGGCCGCCCACGTGCATATACCCCGTGGGACTGGGCGCGAAGCGCGTGCGCACCTTACCGCGGGGGATTTTAGCTTCCATATTGTCAAACCAGGTTTTATCGATATCCATAGGTCGTTCCTTTCAGATTGTTGCGTTTACATTATGAGAAAATTCTACTCGTCTTCCTCTGGCTCAAGAAGCTCCGGCTGTTCAGGCTCCGCTTCCCCGATAGGCGCGGTACCCTGGACAAACTGCATCTCATGCCACTGCGCGCGATTGATGAGCAGCTGACGCGGTTTCGAGCCCTCAAAGGGTCCGACAATTTTGAGCTGTTCCATCTGGTCGACAATGCGGGCAGCACGGGAATAGCCCAGCTTCAGCCGGCGCTGCAGCATCGAGACGGAGGCTTGACCCGATTCGAAGATAACTTCCACCGCCTGGGGGAGCAGCTCATCATAGTCAGAAGCGCTCTCGGTATCGGCATCGCCTTTGCCGTTGGTTGCTTTTTCTTCGGCGGCTTTATCGATCTGGTGTATAACTTCTTCATTGTACTGCGCCTCAGAGCTTTTCTTGATAAATCCGACAACCTGTTCTCTTTCGCTGTCGGAAACCCACGTTCCCTGGATGCGGATAGGCTTGTTGACGCCGATGGGCGCGTACAGCATATCGCCGTTACCCACCAGCTTGTCGGCATTGCCGCCGGCGTCAAGTATGATACGCGATTCAAGCGCGCTTGATACCTTCAGTGAAATTCGGGACGGTATATTGGCCTTCATAAGGCCTGTGATAACATCCGCGCGTGGACTCTGGGTAGCGATAATCAGATGGACGCCGGCGGCGCGCCCCATTTGGGCGACGCGGCAGACGGATTCCTCCACCTCTTTTGCCGCCGTCAGCATCAGATCGGCCAGCTCGTCGATAACCACGACGATTTGCGGCAGGGTCTCCCCCTCCCCTGATTTGAGTACCAGCTTGTTATAGCCCTCAAGGTCTCTGGCATTTGCCTCGGAGAACATCCTGTAACGTTTCATCATCTCGACAACAGCCCACTGGAGTGCACCGGAGGCCTTTTTGACATCAGTAACAACGGGAACCAGCAAATGCGGTATGCCGTTATAGACGCGGAACTCCACCATCTTCGGGTCAATCATGATGAAGCGAACCTCATCCGGTGTCGCTTTATAAAGAATACTCAGAATAAGCGAGTTTAAGCAAACGGATTTACCCGAACCTGTCGTACCGGCTACCAGCATATGCGGCAGCTTGGAAATATTGCCGACGATCGCCTCGCCTCCGATGTTTTTACCGATGGCAAATGTAAGCTTTGACGATGCTTTTTTAAATTCAGGAGAATCAATGATGTCTCGCAGGTAAACTTTGCTGACAAGCTTGTTCGGCACTTCTATACCGACAGTCGATATTTTTCCGGGCATGGCCGCGATGCGCACGCCACTGGCCCCCAGCGACAGAGCAATATCGTCGGCAAGGCTCGTCAGGCGGCTGAGCTTCACTCCGGCCTCCAGCTCCGCTTCATAGCGGGTCACTGTCGGGCCGCGCGTGTAGCTGGATATTTTGACATTAACGCCGAAGCTCTTGAACGCCGTCTCCAGCCGTTCGATATTAAGGCGGACCTCTTCCGCACCGTCAATGCGCCCGGCAGGGCCCGACGACAACAAATCAATGGGCGGATATGTATAGGATGATGTGATCCGTTCCTGCTCAGTTTTAACAGGCGTTGCTTTTTGCGTGTCGGCAGCCGCGGAATCAATTTTTGTTTCGGGCTGCTGTTTTTCAGTTGTCTTTTCCGACTTCTTTTCCATAAAAGGAATATCAAGCGGAATATCCTTCGCCGCATCAACCGTACTGGTAGCCGGCGTACTGGGGCCGGATTCCCCCGTCAGTATTTCGGCCGGTGTTTTTACATTCGGACGCGTATTGAAGAACGAGCCTTTCTTTTTGACCTGAAGCGGTTCCGGCACGTTTTTTAAATCCGGCTCATCCAGCGGGATATCGATAATCTTTTTTTTGGTTTTTGCCGCTGCCGGTTGATTATAGTAAGCCTGAGGTACTGGAACAGGCGCCTCTTCCGGCTCCGGTTCGTATCTGGGACGCCGTTTGTATGCGTCGACGATGCCGGAAATGGTCTGGTTAAGCGAGACAAGCAGAAGAAAAATGATGGCGCAGATTAAAACAATGTAAGCGCCCACCCGGCTGAACAGGTATGTGAACACCTCGGTAATCGCGCCCGCAACCGCTCCCCCGCTTTGGGACGCGACGCCGGATAACCAAAGCTCTTGAATCATTTCAGGAAATGATGTCGAGGCAACACCCTTAGAGAAATAAAGATGGGTAATCGAACCAATAGCAACGGAAAGCATCAGCGTGCAGAATATCCTGAAGCGCACCGGTCTGCCCCTGTGGAACGTCAGGATAAAAGCGCATATGACGAGCAGCGGGGGAACGGCATAGAACCCCCAGCCCACAAGGCCTTTCAGGAGACTACAGAAAATTTTGATAAACAGGCCGTTCGGACTGAAATAACCGATAAACGTGAAGATGCCGAGCAGCAGGCAAATACCTGCGGCAATCTCACGTCTGTAGGTTCTTCTCTTATGTACCGGTTCGGTTGGCCTTGAACTGCTTGTCTTTCTTGTGTTTGAAGCCGCAGAGCTTTTTTTTGTATTCTTCTTTTGTGCCATAAGCCACCTCAATGCTGGAGTGTTAATGACAGGATTATCGTCAGGAGACCTGCCAGCCAGATATAATATGAAAAATTCCTCAGTTTTCGTTTCGCGGCTGCCAGACGCAGAACAAGGATCGATATATACCCGGTTAAAATGGATATGACAAACCCGACGAGATAAGCAAAAAATGAGGACCAATCAACAGCGGAGCGAAACGACGAGAAAAACGATATGACGATCGCCACAAGGATGGACGGCAGCGTTAGAAATATGGAGAATCGCACGGCGAAGTCTTTGGCCAGACCGCGTGACATACCCACCGCCACTGTTACGCCCGTCCGGGACAGGCCGGGAATAGCCGATAAAGCTTGAGCAATTCCGATGAACAGCGCATCTCTCGTTTTCATTGTCTTTTCTTTTTTCCGTCCGTCTTTAACGAGCTTGTCCGTCAGAAACAGCACCGCTCCCATAACGATCATCGCAATACCGACGAAAATTGTTTTTTCCATGAGGATACCGAGCTTATCATTGATGGGAATCGCCAGGAGGAGCGGCAGTGTGCCTATCAGAATAAAAAATACCATTCTTAATGAAGGCGTAAGCCGCCCTTCGCTCAAGGTATCATCCGTTGTTCTGCCTCTTATAAAATCAACGCTTTCCCTGGCCATGCCAGTGATTTCTCTGTGGTAAACCATGCAGATGGATATCAGCGTACTCAGATTCATCATCAATTCAAACAGGCTGTTTTTCGCCGGGTACTCAAGCTTAAACAGATTCTGTATGATGACCTGGTGTCCGGAACTTGATATAGGCAAAATCTGCGTGACGCCTCTAAGGAGTCCCATCAGCATTGCCGTAAAGACCGACATACATATCCCACCCCCCATTAAACATCAGCCGCGCGCCGCATTTTTTATATGGCCGGCATATACAGTTTCCGCAGATTGCGGTTGATTCAGTGATGTTTACAACTATATATCTTATCATATTGTATAACGGATTTCCAGTATTTCAGGAATCCATCGTCTCTCTTAATTCCTCTTCTTTTTTCTTCTTTTCTTCGGCAATACGCTCGTGCAGCCATTCGAGTGCATCTGACAGCCCCCCCAGCTGATCGATCAGTCCCGTTTTGACGGCTTCTTCTCCATATATGACTGTCCCCACATCTGAGGCCAACTCCCCTGTATTCATCATCATCTCAATAAATCGTTCGCGCTTAATATTAGAATTGGATGTGACAAACTGAACAATCCGCTCCTGGATGCGTCCGAAATACGCGTATGTCTGCGGCACGCCGATAACAACGCCTGTCAGCCTAACGGGGTGGATCGTCATGGCCGCCGACGGCGCGATAATGGAGCGCTTTGCTGCCACAGCCAATGGTACGCCGATGGAATGCCCGCCGCCGAGCACCAGCGAAACGGTTGGTTTTTTCATACTGGCGATCAGCTCAGCAATGCCCAGACCCGCTTCGATATCGCCGCCCACGGTGTTGAGCAGAATCAAAAGCCCCTCGATTTCCTCTGATTCCTCAATGGCGGCCAGCTGCGGCATGACATGTTCATATTTTGTGCTCTTTGTATCCTGGGGCAGTATCTGATGACCTTCGATCTGCCCGACAATTGTCAGGCAGTGTATAACGCCCTTGCTGCTCTTCGTCGTCGTCGAGCCCATGTCCTTGATCAGCGCACGCTGATACTCTCCGATAATCTGTTCTTTTTCCGCATCAGCCTCGCTGTCCTTCGTTATTTCCTCATTATCGGTTTTTATTTCGATTTTATTGTCATCCATATGCAAACACCTCTTATTCAGTGTTTGCAGTCAGAGTAAAAACAATTCATGCAGACTTTAGCTGCGGAATCTATAATTGTTCAAAAATAATTCATAATTATGATGTTACAATTTGCCTTTTCTGTTGTTATTTAATGTAGGGGCGTTTGAACGAAAAGGATTGCATGATGGAAAATAATACAATGATGCAGCAACAAATCGAAAATCAATACCGCGCGGCAGCGAAGCAGTTATACAATATGGCGCTTTTTTCCATCGGTGACAAAGGGTTGGCCGAGCAGACAGCGGCCGGCGTGTTTGCCGACGCCTTAGAGCATCTTAAAGACACGTCTGATATTGAGTTTTTCCGAAAGCACTGCTGCACACTTTTGTACCAATATTGTAAAAATATACGGAGGCAGTATTTCTGCCCTGACAAGTACATCGCTGACGAAGCAGCTTTAGACCTGAGATGTGTTGAAAATGGCAGTCATTTGTCGGGAATACTTATCTGCCTGAGTTTTGAAGAAAGGTTTATCGTCCTGCTTTTCTGCCTGCAGAAGTATTCGGTTCGCCAGATTGCGCAAATTACACGCCTGCCATGCTTTATCATCGAAAAGCGCCTCATGGCCGCGGTGGGCAGAGCGGCAACATTACTGCATAAGGGACGCTGAGAACAGCGTCCCTTATTATATGCACATCTCAATGATCGCCTGCGTGTACATCTTCGCTCCCAAAATCAGATCGCCAATGTCGATGTACTCGTCGGCACCGTGAAGGCGGTTGTCCTGGCCGGGCATTACCGGACCGAAAGCCACGCCGCCATCGATACCGTGGACATAAGTCTGACCGCCCAAGGCGAGGCATTCACCCTTATTGCCGGTATATGTTTCGTATATTTGCAAAAGCGTCTGAACAAGCGGCGTATCTGCCGGCGTGTGGTGGCAGGGCGTCTTTATGATACCTGCGATTTCAAATCCCGCGTTATTGAGAGCGGCAATTGCGACAGCGTCCAGATTATCTTCTGTGGCGCATTTGGGCGTCCGGGCATCAAAATTGGCGGTGAAGCCGGTCTTATTCAGGGACAGCACGCCGAAGTTTAATGTCAGCGGGCCTGAGATATCGTCCGACATCTCGATACCAAGCGCTTTGCCGGTCGTATCGCCAAAGGGAAAGAGCTTTCTGAGCGCTTTGATACACTTCCGGCCGGGTCCGTCGGCCAGCGGCAGCTCTGCCAGCACCTCCAACAGCGCCGACTGGGCGTTGCAGCCCTCCTCGGGGTTCATCGCATGGGCCGCCGTGCCGTTTGCCTTGATCTTCACCCCGTCATGGTAATAGGATGCCGAAATCCTGACACACATCTTTGTCGACAGCACAACGCACAGCGACTGAAGATACGCCAGCGGCAGCCCTTCAACGACAGCTTCAGCATAATTGGGTACGACGTTTGCCGTCGTGCCTCCCGATATGGATATAATGCGCGGCTCTGTTTTGCTCTCAGGCCAGGATGCGCCGAATGTGGGGACAAATCGCCCCTTTTCCAGATTTACGACCGGATAGTTTGAATCCGGAGTAAAGACATTCGGCGGCATATTATTTGTATTCCTGTAATGGGTCAGGTCTTCGTGCCCTGTTTCCTCAGCCGAACCCAGTATGATTCGGCAGCCTTTTGTAAGACCGGGCATAATGTCACGCGCTGCTTTAAGCGCGTACATCGCGGCCACGGCCGGACCCTTGTTATCGATAACACCCCGTCCGTACACCTTATCGTCCCGGATAACCATTCGAAACGGGTCGGATGTCCATCCGTCATCAACGCCGACAGTATCAAGATGCGCCAGTATCCCCAGCGCCGGTTCGCTGCTGCTCATATCAGCAGTGACGATTTGATTGTCATGATTGACAGGCTCGAAGCCCAGTTGTCTCAGTATATCCGACGCTTCGGACAATGCCGCAGCAGGTCCTTCGCCATAAGGCTTTCCGGGGAGTGCTTCTCCCCGGATGCTTTTTACCGCGATAATTTTTCTCAAATCTCGAAGCAGCGCTTCCCAATGCGCGTCAAACCACGCGTCTATTTTCGGGCGGAGCTCTTCGTTATTTTTCATTGTACACCGCCTTAATTCCCTTATATGTCATATAGCAGTCGAGCTTCGCCGTGAGCTCGTACGGCGCGTGCATTGACAGGACGGGTACTCCCGCATCGATGGTGTCAATATTTCGGTTGGCCATATACTTTGCGATTGTACCGCCGCCGCCCTGATCGACTTTGCCCAGTTCGGCCATCTGCCATACAACGCCGTTGTCATCAAAGATTCTACGCAGCTTACCGACCGTTTCGGCTGATGCGTCGGACGAACCGGATTTGCCCCGGGCACCCGTAAACTTCAGAATCCCCATACCACAGTTAAGCCTGGCGCTGTTGCGCTTTTCCGAAACATCCGGGAAATTCGGGTCATAAGCGTTGCAGACATCGGCCGACAGGCAGAAGGAATTTTCAAAGCAGTGGCGCGGCTTCACCTTTTCGCTCTCGCAGAGGTCCTCCATAAAGTTTTCAAAAGCAGCCGACTGCATACCCGACACACCGTCCGAGCCGACCTCCTCCTTATCAGCTAAGATGCAAACCGCTGTTTTATCCGGCGTTGGGATATCAAGCAGCGCCCGGAGCGCCGCGAAGGCGCAGGAGCGGTCATCCTGGCCGTACGCGCCGATCATCGTGCGGTCAAAGCCGACATCACGGGCACGGGCGACAGGAACGGCTTCCAGCTCGGCGGACAAAAAGTCTTCTTCAGTGATGCCGTGTTTTTCATAAAGAATCTGCAACACCGTATGCTTGACGCGGTCGGTGTCCTTCTCCCCGCCTGTAGGGCGGCTGCCGATGAGAATGTTCAGGTTTTCGCCGGTGAACGCCTCGCCCAGAGTCTTCTTGGCCTGATCCTTATCCAGATGCGGCAGCAAATCCGTAATGAGGAAGATGGGGTCGTTTGTGTCCTCGCCAATGACGACATCGACGCAGGTCCCATCTTTTTTTATGACCATCCCGTGCAGGCTCAACGGCAGTGTCACCCATTGGTATTTCTTGATGCCGCCGTAATAATGTGTTTTGAAAAAGGCCAGCTCGCTGTCCTCGTATAGCGGTAACTGCTTTAAATCAAGCCGTGGGGAATCCACATGGGCCCCGGCAATATTGACGCCTTCCGACAGCGGGGCTTTTCCTATAACGGCCAGCATGAGTGCCTTACCGCGGACATTTTTGTAGATCTTTGTTCCGGCGGACAGCTTCATCCCCCGCTCATATGGCTTAAAACCGTTGCTCTCCGCCAAGGTAATGGCTTCGTTGACGGCCTCGCGCTCCGTCTTGGCGAGGTCCAGAAAACGCTTGTAGCCCTCGCAGTAAGTATCGAGCAGCGTTTTGTCCTCGTCGCTGATGGTATCCCATGCATTCTTTTTTGTGAAAAACAGTTCGTCGCGTTCCAGCATCTATCGTTCCTCCAATATCCGCGTAAAAAACTCTACGCATTTTTCTTCAAATTGCTCTACCGTGTCGCAATCACTGATGAGCACGTAATCACAGTTTTCGTAAAAGAAGCTGTCCGGCTTCTGAGCCCCGATGCGCAGCTTCGCATACTCCTCGGTCACGCCGTCGCGTTCCACGATCCGTTGGACGCGAATGTCAAAGGGCGCTGTCACACCGACAATGATATCGCATTTCCCGCCGCGCCCGCTCTCAATAAGTGCGATGGCATCTACGGCGGCCAGTTTGCCGCCTTCCTTTTCCCACGCGCTCAGCCGGTGATCGACCTCAGCTGAAACGTACTTATGGGTTATCTCATTCAACTCTGAAAGCGCCTCGCTGTCATTGAACACAATCCGGCCCAGCGCTTTGCGGTCAAGCGCGCCGTCCCGGACGACACCCTCGAATCTCAGGGCGATTTCACGGATCATATCGGTATTGTCCGTCAGCAGCTCGTGATACAGCATGTCGCAGTCGATGACGAGTGCGCCAAGCTTTTTCAGGGCCCGGAGCGCCGACGTTTTCCCGCCGCCCGTACCGCCTGTAATTCCTATTATTGTCATAATGCCTCCAACATATAAGAGCATACGGACGGAAAAAAAGACGCGCTCGCGAGTCTCTTACCGCCCCTGTTTGACGGGCGGGTTGACCCCGCTCCTAAAAGGTTATATTCAGCGCAGCTTCAATCATATCGCGTGACAAACCGCCCTGCCGCAGGAGCTTCGGCGGGTTTGCCGTCATATCGACGATGGTGGATTCGATACCGACCGTGCATCGGCCGCCGTCGATAGCCGCATCGATTTTGCCGTCAAATACCTTCAGGACGTCGGCGACATTCTTAGGGCTCGGTTCCCCCGACATGTTCGCAGACGGGGCCGCCAGCGGCACCCCGGCAAGCCGGATAAGCGCCAGCGTCTTCGGGTGGTCCGGGCACCGGACACCAACGGTATTGACGCCCGCCGTAACAATATCCGGTACTGTATCGCTTTTAAACAGCACCATCGTCAGAGGTCCCGGCCAGAAGCGCTCAGCCAATTCATACGCCGCATCCGGAATGCCGCGGCAGAATTTTTCAACGTCCGCCATACCGGATACAAGCAGGCTGATGGGTTTCGTCTCCGGTCTGTCCTTTACATCGTATATCTTTTCAACGGCGTCGGCATTCAAGCCATCCGCTGCCAGGCCGTAAACGGTCTCCGTCGGCACCGCCACAAGCCCCCCGGTTTTGATGATCTCCGAAGCGGGGGTCATGTTGTCATCAGTGATGAGAAGAGTTTTCAAGGTGGTTGTCTCCGTCATACAGCGTTAAATCTCGTAGGGGCGGACCTCGTGTCCGCCGTGTTTACTTGTACAATGCAAACCGTCAGAGGGCAAACACAAGGTTTGCCCCTACAAGGGGCATTATTTGATATCTGGTTATTCCTCTCCTGACGCTT
>CAZVLO010000023.1:13287-25490 GCA_964628265.1 uncultured Papillibacter sp. | reverse complement strand
ATGCGGTGATCCGTCACCCGCCCCTGGGGAAAATTGTAGGTGCGGATGCGCTCGGAGCGGTCACCTGTACCCACCTGGCTTTTGCGCTCAGCGGCGTGGGCCTCGATCTGCTTGCGCTGCTCCTCCTCATACAGGCGGGAGACAAGAATCTTCATGGCCCGGTCTTTATTTTTGTGCTGGCTGCGTTCATCCTGGCACTCGACGACGGTCCCTGTTGGCAGGTGCGTGATGCGAATGGCCGACTCTGTTTTGTTGACGTGCTGTCCACCGGCGCCCGATGAGCGGAAGGTATCAATCTGCAGGTCAGCGGGATTGATTTCAAAGTCGACCTCTTCCATTTCAGGCAGAACCGCCACGGTGACGGTACTGGTGTGGATGCGCCCGGAGGATTCCGTGTCCGGCACGCGCTGGACACGGTGGACACCGCTTTCGTATTTCAGGCGTGAGTAAGCGCCGTCGCCGACGATGATGAAGCTGACCTCCTTGATGCCGCCCAGCTCCGTCTCATTGATATTGGCAATCTCGGTCTTCCACCGCTTGGCGTCGGCATACATTGAATACATGCGATAAAGGCTGTGTGCAAATAGCGCTGCCTCCTCGCCGCCCGCGCCGCCGCGTATCTCGATGATGACGTTTTTAGCGTCGTTGGGGTCGCTAGGCAGCAGCAGGATTTTGATTTCCTGCTCCAGACGCTCCATATCGGCGCGCGCCGTGTTATACTCCTCCTGCGCCAGCTCCTTAAAATCAGGGTCGCTCATCAAAGCACAGGCGTCTTCCAGCGTATTTTGGGCTTTCTTGTATTTCCGGTAAGCATCAACAACAGATGCCAGCTCCTTCTGCTCCCGCGCCAGCCTTGCGTATAAGGCGGGATCGGAGTATACATTCGGGTCCTGCATCCTGTTTTCCAGATCTGCGTATTTTCCTTCTATTTCAACAAGCCTGTCGAGCATAAAATCGTCCAATCTATATAGTATGATTTGAATAAGTCTGATGTAAAATATTATCACACAGCTGTGGAATTGTAAACACTCGGAGCCCTTAAATAAGAAAAAGCGGCGGACAGTGTCCGCCGCCGATGTGTATTCGGTAACTGCACATGGTCACCAGCTTGCCGCGCCTGTCTTTTATAACAATGTGCGGCGGCTGGGATCGTTTTTGACAATGCGTCGGAGCGCCATAATACGCTGTGGTTCCGCAAGCGGCTGAAAACCAAAATTCGCATAAAGACTATGGTTATCTCTTGTTGAGAGCATCCACTGATAAACATCGCTCAGGCTTTCATGGTTTAAAATATATTCAACCATCCTGTTGCCAATTCCCTGATTCCTGTAAGGCTCAGAAATTATCATGTCCGAAATGTAGGCAAACCTGGTTTTATCCGAAATAACTCTGGCATAGCCAATCTGCTCATTGTCTAAAAATACTCCGATGACAAGCGCTGAGTTAGCTGCTCCCTGCATCACCTCGTCCTTCCTGATTCCCGCGGACCAATAGGATGTAGTCAGCATTTCCGTAACCTTGTCAAAATCCATTTTCTCATAGCCATCGCAGATTTGAATCATAAGACATATTCCTCCTGTAAAGTGAGCCCTAATTCTAGTTAATTCATTATATCGCATATTAACAATGATTGTACAGGAAAATATGAAATAATCATATATTTTTAATAATTCCTAAAATAATTATCCCAAAATAGCACATCCCCGCATCCGTCCAGCGCGGATGCGGGGCTAGCCGTGATGTTCAATTGTCAAAAACTTATTCCGCCTTCCGTCTTCTCAGGATCATCTGTACTCCGATCATTCGACTCTAATGCAGCGCGCGCGCACTCTGACTTCCATTTGGCACTTGTGTTAGAACTAATACTGGCGGTCTCTCACCGCAGCTGCGCAATACGGACATTGTGTCCTGCCTGCCCTGTGCTTATGATGATAAGTCCAAATGATTCTGAATGTATTCTTGAAAGGGCGCCTCTTTGGACTACCCTTTCCGGCCTTCGAAAGGGAGTCTCTATGGATCACCCTTTCTGTCTATAATATACTACTTACTCTTTCTTTTGTCAACCCATTTTGTCTAAATTCTCTACAAAATATTCCCCCAGCAAATGCACACACATGGTGTCGCCCTGCTTAGGGCGATGAACAGACGCTTTCGTGGATCAATTTTTGCGATAAGTTGGTTTTGTGTCAATTATCGACAAAGTGACCGTTTGTTATTTATCTATATTGCGATTAACACAAATTAAGTTAGTTAAAATTTTAACGTTTTGATATTGCTTTTCTGCGTTTCTCAGGGTAATATGGTTGAGGTTAATGTAGCTGGTACAACATGCTTGAGCTTGTCCGGTAAGCAACATCAACAGTAAAGGAGACAGAAAATGGTCACGACGCACAATCACCCAACAAGCTGCAACGGATCGGAGGATGACCTTATACAGCGCATTCGGCAGCTTGCAGCCGTTTACAAGAACAAGGAAGGAAGCCTGATACAGGTGCTCCACATCGTACAGGGTGTGTATGGGTATCTTCCGCTTCATATCCAACAGATCATCGCCGAAGAACTTGAAGTGCCGCTCTCCACCGTATCCGGAGTCGTCAGTTTTTATTCATTCTTCGCAACAAAGCCGCGGGGCAGGCACACAATCAGAGTCTGTATGGGTACGGCATGCTATGTACGCGGCGGTGTCAGCGTCGTGGAAGCTATTGAAAAGCAGCTAGGCATACAGGCCGGGGGAACGACAGCAGACGGTGTTTTTACATTTGAAATTGCACGGTGCATAGGTTCCTGCGGTCTGGCCCCCGCCATGATCATAGACGACACTGTTTATCCGGAAGTCAAACCGAACGATCTTCCCGGTATCCTCGCGCCTTGGTACCAAGGTGACAATAATCGCAGCGGAAATTGAAAGGTGTGACGCGTATGAATAAAATCAAAAACAAAGACGACCTTGTTAAGCTGCGTGATGCTGTACGCAGCCGGTTGTCAGTATATAAGTATACGGTATATGTGTGCGGCGGTGCCGGGTGCGTCTCCTCCCACTGTGACAAGGTTGTAGACGCTCTCAACAAAGCTGTTTTAAACGCCGGGCTCGACAAAGACGTCAGAGTCGTGGTCACGGGCTGCATCGGTCTTTGCGCCTGGGGCCCCTGTATGATCGTCGATAACGCAGCCACAGACAGCGTCTTTTACGGCAATCTCACCCCGGATAAAGTCCAGGCTATCACCGACCTCCATCTGAAATCTGGAGAGATTGCGAAGGAATTTTGTTATTACGACGACGAAAAGGGCGAGTATCTGCCCTACATAAAGGACATCGGTTTCTTCTCCGAGCAGGTTAAAATTGCTTTGAGGAACTGCGGGAAAGTCGATTTCACTTCAATTGAGGATTATATCGCAAGCGACGGGTATTTCGCCGCAGCAAAAGTCTTACTGGCTATGGGCCGCGAGAAAACATCTCAGGAACTCATCGATTCCGGCCTCCGGGGCCGCGGCGGCGCAGGCTTCCCCACAGGCGTGAAGTGGCGGTCGGGCATGAACGCTCCCGGCGACAAAAAGTACCTGATCTGCAACGCGGACGAGGGCGATCCCGGTGCGTTTATGGACAGAAGTGTTCTGGAGGGCGACCCCCACAGCGTCATTGAGGCAATGATCATCGGCGGTTTTGTCATCGGCGCAGGCCAGGGTTATGTCTATGTACGCGCGGAATATCCGCTGGCTGTCGAGCGTCTGGAGAATGCGCTGAAGCAGGCGAAGGCATGTGGCCTGCTCGGCGATGATATTCTCGGAAGCGGTATTGACTTTGATATTGAGATCCGCATCGGCGCCGGTGCTTTTGTCTGCGGCGAGGAGACAGCGCTCATCAATTCCATCGAGGGCAACCGGGGCGAGCCGAGACAAAAGCCGCCTTTCCCGTTCCAGGCCGGCCTGTGGAACGCCCCGACGATCATCAACAACGTGGAGACGCTGGCTAACGTCCCCGCAATCATCCTCAAAGGCGCGGAGTGGTTCGCTTCTTACGGCGTCGGAAAGAGCCGCGGGACAAAGGTCTTCGCTCTTGCCGGTGATATTGTCAATGCCGGTATCATCGAGATACCCATGGGCATGACCCTTCGCAACATCATCTACAAGCTGGGCGGCGGAATGAAAGACGGCAAGGCTTTTAAGGCTGTTCAGTCGGGCGGACCGTCCGGCGGCTGCCTCACGGCCGAACACCTGGATGTCTCCGTCGATTATGAAAGTCTGTCGGCCATGGGCGCTATTATGGGCTCCGGCGGTCTTATTGCTATGGACGAGAACACCTGTCTTGTCGACACGGCCAGATTTTTCATGGAGTTTGTCCAGGACGAGAGCTGCGGCCACTGCGTCCCCTGCCGTAACGGCACAAAACGCATGCTTGAGCTGCTTCTGAAGATCACGTCGGGACGCGGCGAGACGGAGGACCTTGACGAGCTGCAGGATCTGGCTGATACTGTCGGAGCGACGGCGATGTGCGGTCTTGGCCAAACGGCGCCGAACCCTGTTCTCACCACAATGAAGTATTTTAAAGACGAGTATCTCGCCCATGTCAATGATAAAACCTGCCCTGCCCATGTATGCAAGGCTCTGAATGTATATACCATTGACCCCGACAGCTGCATAGGCTGCAAAGCCTGCGTCAAGAAATGCCCGACCGGCGCAATAACAGGCGAGGTCAAGAAACCTCACACAATCAATACTGACAAGTGCATCAAGTGCGGCGCCTGCAAGGACGCGTGCAAATTTGATGCCGTCATATCTTAATGGAGGGCAGAAATATGCTGGAACTGACGATAAACGGAAAAAAAGTATCTGCCCCTGACGGCTTGACGATTCTCCAATGTGCAAAGCTGGCGGGTATTAAAATACCGACACTGTGTAACCTGCCGGGCATACATACAAACGGCTCCTGCCGTATCTGCGTTGTAGAGGTCAAAGGGCAGAAAAAATTGATGGCCTCCTGTATCGTCAAGGCGCAGGACGGTATGGTCATAAAAACAAACACCGAAAGAGTCCGGAAAGCCAGAAAAGTACTCTATGATCTTATCATCGCCAACCACCCGCAGGAGTGCACATATTGCGGGCGCAACCAGAACTGTGAGCTCCAGGATCTTGGCTATACTCTCGGTATTACTGAAACAAGGATTCCCAACAAGGTCACACACGCCCCCCTCGACGTCACTCCCTCTATCACCCGCGAGCCGTCCAAGTGTATCCTCTGCCGCCGCTGCGTCACGGCCTGCAATCAGATTCAGGGCGTCGGCGCCATCGGCAGCCAGAACAGGGGCTTTGACACAACGATCTCCCCGGCCATGGATCTGCCGCTCGAGAGCGTGAACTGCGCTATGTGCGGACAGTGTTCTGCCGTCTGCCCGACGGGAGCCATCGTGGAAACGGATGCCATTGGCAGTGTCTGGGAGGCGCTGGCCGATCCTGATAAGCGTGTTGTCGTCCAGGTCGCTCCGGCGGTCCGTGCGGCACTGGGAGAGGAATTCGGTATGGAGGTTGGCACCCGCGTTACCGGCAAGATGGCGACAGCTCTCCATGACCTGGGGTTTGACGATGTCTTTGATACCAACTTTGCCGCCGACCTTACCATCATGGAAGAGGGCACGGAACTCCTCCATCGTCTGAAAGCCGCTTTGACCGGCGTTGGCACCACCGATGGCGGTACAGCCGTCCTCCCCATGATCACCAGCTGCTCACCCGGCTGGATCAAACACATTGAGCACGCTTTCCCCAACGAGCTTGACCATCTGTCCAGCTGTAAGAGCCCACACACAATGCTGGGCGCTCTCATCAAGAGCTACTATGCCGATAAGATCGGCGTGGCGGCAAAAGATATATATGTCGTTTCCGTTATGCCCTGCACCGCCAAGAAGTATGAGATTCAGCGCCCGGAAATGCAGAACGACGGAAATCCCAATGTGGACGCCGTCCTCACCACCCGGGAGCTTGCCCGCATGATTAAAAACGCCGGCATTGACTTTGTTAACCTCCCCGACGGCAAGTTTGACGATCCCCTGGGGTTCTCCACCGGTGCCGCGGACATCTTCGGTGTCACCGGCGGTGTTATGGAAGCGGCGCTGCGCACAGTCTATGAGCTGACCACAGGGCGCGAGCTGCCCTTCCACGGGCTGCACGTTACTCCCATCGTCGGCCTTGACAACATCAAGGAGGCGTCACTCACATTCGAAAATGTCAAGCCGGAATATAAATTTCTGGAAGGCATCACGGCCCGCGTCGCTGTTGCCAGCGGCCTTAAGAATGCCGATGTTCTGATGAAGCAGATCGAAAACGGCACAAGCCCCTATCACTTTATTGAAATCATGGGCTGTCCCGGCGGCTGCATCAACGGCGGCGGTCAGCCCCGCATGGCCGGGAAACCCGAAGATTACAAAGAGCGCCGAATGAGGGCTATCTACGCTGAGGACGAGAGCAAGATGTTCCGAAAATCACACGAGAATCCCAGCGTCCAGTCCCTCTACAAGGAATTTCTCCACGAGCCCTGCGGCCACGTCTCCCACCACCTGCTGCACACGACATACACAAAACGCGGCAACTTCAACGAGTGCGTTACGAAATAAAGCTCAAATACGCTAATACCCCTCCGATTCCTGTCGGAGGGGTATTGATATTATTCAGTTGATACCCCGCTGGAGTTTTAACCGATCAGGCCTGCGACTGTTTCGGCATTAATGTTGGCCTGGGCGGACAGAGCTTCGGAGGTGTTGTTGAGGATGTAGTTATTGAGCACCGCCAGTTTTAGCTTTATCATGGGTACCTCGTTGATGTCAAACTCAACGGCGTCGGCATTGGCAGTCTCAACCTCGCGCAACTGGTTCACGGCCGGAGCTTTTTTGCCCGTAAGTTCCAGTTCGTCGGCAGCCGGGGCAATAGGCGCACTCTTATCAGAGACCGGTTTTTTCGATACCCGGCTCTGCGTCTCATTTTTTTCAGGCATCAAACCGGGGCTAATCGAATCGTTGATTATCTTCATACGGCTTTTCCTCCCCTATTTAGGATATACACAGCGCGGGGTTTATTATGTAATACGTACACCTTTTACAGTATTTTGTCAAGTTTTTGAGGTATCCGATTCCATATGAACCTTAAACACCGCCCATGACCTGTACACGTATGCATTCTGTGCCGTTATAGTCTTTCTCTCCGAATGTGGCCAGCAAGCCGTACGCGTTATTAAGATAATAGGAAATGATCCGGCCGTCTTCGATGGCGTATCCGTAAAACGAGAAGGTATTTTGCTCAAGAAGCTTAACATAGCCGTCAAAAGCGTTCTCTATTGTCATGGAAAGCTCGCTGACCCTGTAATAATAAATAGCCGTATCACCTACAGTCTCCGAGTGGTATAAAGGCGTTTTCGCAAAGGCACCGAAATCGGGCATGGGAAAATGACCGTCGTAGTATTTTATATCGGGCAGAATCGACCAAAGCGTGACGATACCATTCCTCTTGAAATTCTCGATATTATTTATCGGCAGGGCGAGATTGATATTCTGCGCGTTGACGGCTGTGGCCGTTGTGACGCCGATGACCTTCCCGCTCCGGTCGAGAAGGGCGCCTCCGCTGCTGCCTGAGGATATTGCGGCCGTCGTCTGTATAAATTCTCTGCCGTCTACCGTGCGCGATGCACTGGAAACGATACCGGCCGAAAAGCTGTTCTTGAAGCCCAGGGGGCTGCCGATGGCATAAACGCTTGCCCCTGTTGCTACCATATCGGAATCCGCCATGTGGAGATATGGAAAATCAGTGCCGTCCACCTTAATTATTGCCAGATCCTCTTCCCTGTTGTAATCATAAATACCGGCAACATTGTAGTCCTTACCGTCAGAAGTGGTAATCACAGCCTTCGCCGCACCCTCGATCACATGGTAATTGGTGACGGCAATACCGCTGCTGTCAATAAAGAATCCGCTGCCCGTTTTGATTCTGGTGTCTTTGATGTCAAATATCTCTACATAAAAAACAGCTGGTGCGCACCGGTCGAAAATCTGCTCCTTCGTCAGTTCAAGGCTGAGCGACACGGTTTGCCTGAACGAGGGTTTCGCCAGGCGCACGACGACAGCGGCCACTTCGGCTCTGGTTATGTAGTCATTCGGCCGGAATGACCCTGCCTTGTCGCAGCCGGTCAGTACACCGGCTCTGTAGAGCGCATAGACAGCCGCGCTGTAGCTGTATTCAAGGGGAACGTCGGGAATCGCATTATCTTCCACAGCGTTTCTAACGGATAATGCCTCCTGCGGCAGTGCCTTCGAAAGGATGAGCGCAAATTCCGACCGTGTGGCCGGTACCGTGTAATCCGGATAGTCTGCGGTAATGATATCATTGCTCAGGGCGTAATCCGCGTAAGACCTGTACCACGGCGTACCATTTTGGAAATCCACTGCACCTGAATAATAGAGGCTGTGTAGGCACGCGCTCAATTTGACGGCTTCGCCCAGTGTGATATCCGCTAACGGGTCATAAAGGCCTATAAACTTACCGTCAACCAAACCATATTCATACGCTGCCTGGACATACGGCGCGTACCATTCCGATGTCGCTACATCCGAAAAGTATCCGCTTTTGTATGTGGCGGTTTTCACAAAATTGGAAAGACCGCCAGAGGCGCCGGCAGTAACGGGCAGAGCGCCGGCGACTAAGATAAGTACGAGTACGATTGTGATTATACGCTTTTTCATTATATTCCTCCAAGCTGATTACCGGGTTTCCAATATCCCTGTTACGGCATAATTATACTTTATATGCCACGTATAATACAATGTTAACAGAAAATGTTTTCGTTTTTTATTGAATCGTGTCGAGAGACGATTATTTTCTCGAAAGCACCGTCAGCATTGTTCACAGTTTGTTCATAATCGCAGATCATTATTGCGCTAAAATTATGTATATAACCGACGCCTAAATAAAGATTGAGGAGCCTCACCGGTGCTGGATAACAGGTTGGATTGTGAAAACAGCCGGCTCTTGCGAATGCTGAGCGGCCTTAGGGTGTACATCTGGCTTTTTGCCGGCCTTTTTGTACTTTACCTGATTTTTTCTCCTTTTGTTGCTTTGTACGGCACAAGTGACACCATCGCCCCGGCCACGGAGCCTTATGACGGAGATGCCAATGTCAGATTTGTTATGGCGGCGCTGTTATTCATCCTTTTCGCTGCCGCATTTTTCCTCACGCTCCGGCGGCGGATGACAGCCGGCAAGCTGCTTTTCATCGTTATACTTGCAGGAATGATCCTGCGGTTCGGCTATATGCTGTATACCCCATTTTTTATCCGGGGACATGATGTGGGCAGTTTTAGCGGTCACGGGCACCTGGGCTATATGTACCGCCTGTTCAGTCTGGAGGGTTTACCGGAAACAAACGCGAACCAGTTTTATCACCCGCCCTTTGCGCAAATCGCAGGCGCGCTCACAGCAAAAATCTACGCTCTGCTGACCGGCCTGATCGGCATTGAAAATCTGGATACGATTTTCCAGTCGGTCAGGCTTGTCCCCTGCTTTGCTTCATGCGCGCTGCTGATTGTAATCTGCCGGCTTTTTGACGCGTTCGGTTTCTCCAGCCGGGCGAAGGTCATTGCGGTGGCAGTTATAGCATTCCATCCCACGTTCATATTACTGTCGGCGAGCGTCAACAACGACATGCTCATGATATTCTTCATGATGACAGCACTTTTGTACACAGTGCGCTGGTATAAGGAGCCGACCTATAAGAATATACTTCTGCTCGCGCTCTCAATCGGCAGCGCCATGAGCACAAAGTTTTCAGGCGCACTCATCGCCGTTTTTACCGCGGTTGTATTCCTCATCGTTTTTATACGTTATATCAGGAGTAAAAAGGCAGCGGATTTGATATATCAGTTTGCCGCTTTCGCCCTGATATGCTTTCCGCTTGGATTGTGGTACCACATCCGAAACCTGAAGCTGTTCGGACAACCAATCGGTTATGTTGCCAAAATATCGACGGACAGCGCGCTTTACGTGGGGAATGTGCCGTTTGCGGAACGTTTATTTACCTTTTCCCTTCCGGATATGCTCTCAAGCCTTTACTGCAATCCGTTCACCGATTTCAGGCTGTGGGAATACACTGTCAAGTGCGCGCTCTTCGGTGAGTTTACCTTTTCGGTAAAGCACGACGGTTTTGCGGCCGTGCTGGTCGTCTCAAGCCTGATTCTGATTGTTATATCACTGTGCGCGATGATCTGGTTCTTAATATTTGACAGGAAGAAAAACAAACCCGCTGTCATAAGCCTCGCGTCTCTTTGGGCGCTTTTGATGCTCTCGTTTGTTTATTTCAACCTCAAATATCCCTTCGGCTGTACGATGGACTTCCGGTATATCGTGCCGACCGTTATCACCGGGGCGGCGTTTCTGGGGCTTTTTGCGGACAAGCTTCGGGATGGCAAGGCAGGCAAAGCTGTTTTTGCCGGGTTTTGTGCTGTTCTCGGCGTTTTCTGCGTCTCCTCCGCGGGCTTTTATATCGTTTAGGTGGTTATAAAAAATGAAATATAACAAAGAAGACCTGAAGCCTCTTTTTTTTGAGTTCATGCGGTTTTGCATTGTCGGCGGCCTGGCGTTTCTTGCGGATTCCGGTACGCTCTATCTGCTCAACAACATCCTCCCGGAGATGACTGGGTTCTGGCGGCTGAGTATCGCCACAGCAGGGGGTTTTATTATCGGCCTCACCGTCAACTATATCCTGTCGGTCCGCTTTGTGTTCATCAGCGCGCGCAAATCCGGTGTTGGCAGAACCTTTAAAGACTTCGTCATATTCACGCTCGTCAGCGCTGTCGGCTTAGGCCTGACGGAGCTCGGTATGTGGGTCGGCACGGAGCTGCTCCTATGGCACTTCATGTTTGTTAAGGTTATCGTTACCGGCATTGTCCTGATATGGAATTACATCGGCAGGAAGGTTTTTATATTCAAATAGAAACGCACGCCATTCATTCTATCACGCGGAGGATCACTATGTCAGATAAAACGGCGATCATCATCGGTGCCGACCCCGCAGGGCTGACCGCCGCTTATAAGCTCCTGTGCGAAACGGATATCCATCCGATCGTGCTGGAGGAAACAAGCTTCATCGGCGGCATATCCCGGACAGCCGAGCATAACGGCAACAGGATGGATCTGGGCGGTCATCGTTTTTTCTCAAAAAACGATGATATCATGAACCTCTGGAGGGAAATCATGCCCATACAGGGTGCGCCCGCCCTGGACGATATCCTTCTCAGCCGAGAAAAGCCATTTTGTAAAGGTGGACCCGACCCCGAGAAAACCGACAGGGTCATGCTGATCCGAAACCGTGTTTCGCGCATCTTCTACCTGCGGAAATTTTTCGACTATCCGATTTCTCTCAAAGCGCAGACCTTTATAAATATGGGTTTTTCCCGAACGATAAAGGCCGGCTTCGGATATATGCGCGCTGCGATGTTTAAGCGGAAGGAAGAATCTCTCGGCGATTTTTACATCAACAGGTTTGGCAAGCCGCTGTACGAGATGTTCTTTGAGGATTACACGGAAAAAGTCTGGGGCGTTCACCCCAGCAAGATCGCACCTGACTGGGGCTCACAGCGAGTCAAAGGTCTCTCTCTCTCAAAAGCCGTCTTTAACATATTGAAAAAACCCTTCGTTAAAAACAGCAAAAAGGTCGAAACCTCCCTTATCGAGGAGTTCAACTACCCGAAAAAAGGCCCCGGCCAGCTCTGGGAGCAGCTGGCCGCTCTTGTCATTGAAAAAGGCGGTGAGATTCGAATGAACACGAAAGCCGTCTCCTTTGACTGCCGCGACGGTAAAATCGTCTCTGTGACAGCCGAAGCAAACGGCTTGTCAGAAACGCTTCAGGCAGACTATTATATCTCCACGATGCCGGTAAAAGACCTCATTGTCGGTATGGGTAATGCTGTTCCCAAGGACGTCCATGAGATTGCCGCGGCTCTCCCCTACCGTGACTTTATTACCATCGGGCTGCTATTAAATAAGCTCGAGATCAAAAACGAAACGAAGATGAAAACCGTCGGCAAGATCGTTCCCGATTGCTGGATCTACATTCAGGAGCGCGACGTCAAGCTGGGACGGCTACAGATTTTCAACAACTGGTCGCCGTATATGGTGAAGGATCTTGAGAACACCGTCTTTATCGGCCTCGAATATTTCTGCAGTGAGGGCGA
>CAZVLO010000023.1:0-13242 GCA_964628265.1 uncultured Papillibacter sp. | reverse complement strand
GGACCGCCGAAGACTGTGACTTTATCGATTTTGCTATCGGCGAGCTGGAGAAAATCGACATCATCAAACGTGAAAACGTTCTGGACAGCGTACGCATCAACGTCAAAAAAGCCTACCCCGCTTATTTCGGGTCTTATGCCCAATTCGGCAGAGTGCGTGAATATCTCGACACGATTGAGAACCTCTACTGCATCGGCCGCAACGGCCAGCACAAATACAACAACATGGACCACTCCATGCTGACCGCCATCGAAGCCGTCACCGCTATAAGGGATAACAAAAAAAGTAAAGCCGACATCTGGAACGTGAATACGGAAACGCAGTATCACGAGGAAAAAAAAAGTTGACCACCCCGACGCTTTGCGCCGCCCCTCCTTGGGAGGGCATAAAGAGCAACCTAAAAAATTCCCCACCCGAGGAGGGGTGGACGGCAAGGGACTTCGAAGAAGTCTTGCCGGACGGGGTGTTTATAAAAAAAATCCGGAGCTTACGCCCCGGATTTTGTTAAATGATCACTTTCTTAGTTTTCAGGTCGTCGTTTTTAGTCTTTAGAAGCTTCTTTTCGCTCAGGCTTTCGTCCTCTTCAAGTTCGAGGCCTTCAACCTCTTCGATATCCTCTTCGTCGTCCCAGGAGATTGTAAAACCGTCCGTTTTTATCTTTTTGCCCTTCAGGTTCTCGTTTTTTTCAACAAGCGCCATAGAAACGCCTCCTTAATCAAGCAGCCTGATTGTAGCAAAAACTGTGCCTGTCGTCAATGGTATCCGTTATGCGTTACTCCTCTGGGCTTTCAGCGTTTTGATCAGTTCTCCGAGCTTGGGCGGTTTGCCGTACATGAGGACACCCACCCGATAGATGGCTGCGGAGATAAAGCCGATACCTATGGTGGACGCCAAAGCGATCGCAACCGATACGATTATCTCAACAGGTGCGACATTGGACATGGCGATACGGGTGAACATGGCCATCGGTGATGTGAACGGAATATACGAGCAGGCCACCATGAGAGGCGAATCCAGCTCGCCGCTGGACATGCCGTAGATGACAACAAGCAGCGCAATCATGGCCATAAAGGTGACGGGCATGATGGCAGAGCCCACATCCTCCGACCTGCTGGCCAGAGAACCCAACGCACCGTAGATAAAGGAATACAGGAAGAACCCGATGACAAAGAACAGCAGCACATAGAGCAGCATACCCAGCGGGATATTGAAAATCATCTGTATGACGGGATTGTTGGCCCAGACGTCGCCGTTAATATTGAAAAACAGGAAGGCCGAGCCGAAGATGATTCCGAACTGCATGAGGCCGGCCAGCCCCGTTCCGATGATCTTGCCGAACATCAGGCTCATGGGATTGGCGCTGGTAATGAGGAGCTCCATGGCGCGGGTGCTTTTCTCGCTGGCGACGCTGGTGGCGACAAACTGTCCGTACAGCATGATGGCCATATAGAGGGCATAAATCAATATGTAGGTATATATAAACGACTGGGTTTGGCTTTTACCCGTTTCTGTGACCGTGACATCAAAAACAGGATGAATGATATCTGCCGCTTCCTGAGCTTCCAGGCCCAGCTCTTTTATTTTTGCCAGCTGATACTGCTCCTTCATAATTGTCAAAATCGGCTGCGTCGGATTGGCGTACATGCTGATGCTCTCCGTGAGGTATGTCAGCTTCAGCGGCGATTCCATAATGACAGCCGAGGCGTAATCCCCGCTCGCAACTTTGCTTTTCAGCTGCTCAAGGCTCTCGTCTGTTGTAATAACTTTATTCCTGGGAAATGCTTTTGAAATCAAATCGACAATATCAGAACTGCCATATGCACGATCCACCAGCGCCACAACCCCCCGCTCGGCACTGGGTTGGGGCTCAACACCGCCCTCGGGCTTGAAAAGAGCAGCAACCCGCGGATACGTCAGCAGCGCTGCGATAACGACGACGAGTAGAACTGTAATGATGATATAAACTTTGCTTCTGGTGTAATTTGAGAACTCAAATCTCAGCACCTGGCCAAACTTTTTCATATGCTGTCCTCCGTGTATTCCACAAAGATATCGTTCAGCGATGGTTCATAAACATCGAATTTGTCGAGATTGAGATTCTTCTCCGACAGTCTCCTGAGCAGCTCCATTTTATTATCTGCCGATGAAAGCTTCACGATCACGGTGTCCCGGGTCCGTTCCAGTTTTGCCACAATATCCATGGCATCGGATTTTATGTACTGCTCGACGTTTTCCGCTTCTTCTGACGAGAGGACGATTTTCAGCCTGTCATAGCTGCGCTTGATGTCGCGGATTGGTCCGGAGCAGACAATGCCGCCGCGGTTCAATATGGCGATATCCCGGCAGAATTCCTCAATATAATTCATCTGGTGGCTGGAAAACAACACAATTTTGCCTCTCTCGATCATTTCCAGTACGATGTCCTTGAGAAGCATGGCGTTGACTGGGTCCAGCCCTGCAAACGGCTCGTCCAGAATCAGGATATCCGGGTCGTTCAAGAGCGCAACAGCCAGCTGTATCTTTTGCTGGTTGCCTTTAGACAAGATTTCCAGCTTTTTGCTCCGGTACTCGGACATTTCCAACCGGTTCAGCAGTCTTTCCGTCGCTTCTTTTACCTCGGCGGATGTCATGCCTTTCAGCGCGCCCAGATAAGCCAGCTGCCTGCCGATGGTTTTCTTCGGATACAGCCCCCTCTCCTCTGGCAGATAACCGATTTTTACCGCGGCTTGCCTGATTGGCTTGCCGTCCAGCAGGACGCTCCCGTCGTCGGCGCTGAAGACGCCCATTATAATCCGTATCATCGTCGTTTTACCAGCGCCGTTTCTGCCCAGAAGCCCCATGGCTTGTCCGCTGGATACATTGAAAGAGACATCCTTCAAGACCTGTTTTTCACCGAAGCTCTTATTGATGCTTTTGACTTCAAGCTGCATGTCTGATACTCCTGTCCTGGTCATTGATTTTGTATTGTACGCCGGAACGGTTAAGACCGTTCTCTACGCTGAGGGCGGGAAGGGTGGCTCGGGCTGCTGATTCATTTCATAAAGGCTGTTGTCCATCGTGCGCCTGAAGGCTCTGCTCAACAGGATAAACACACCTGTGGCAACAAACAGGAAAGCGCTGGCGGCAACGATGAGGTCAGCCCATTTCTCAAACATGCTGTCCGTAACAAACTGGGACAATATGACGCTTGACGTGTTGATAATGATATGAACAATCATCGGCGCGATGATCGAATTGCTCCTGTAGTAGACAAAACCCAGCAGCAGGCCGATGAGAAACGCGTAGGAGCTCTGGATGGCGTTCAGGTGAAAAATACCGAACAGCAGGGCCTGAATGACCAGTGCCGCCCGGACCTTTGTAATTTTCCGAAGCTCTCCGAAAATAAGGCCTCTGAAGAGAATCTCTTCAAAAACCGGCCCTATCACGCCCACAGCCAGAAGGCTCAGAATAAAGTTGCCGCTGGTGATGAATTGCGCCAGATACTCATATCGCTCAAAAAAAGGTGTCAGAGCTTTAAGTTGAGCGGCCAAGGTCAGCAGCCATTCTATTAAAAAGTTCGTTGAAAGGCTGAAAATGATAAGCACCGGAATACTTAAGGCACCGATCCCTCTGAAGCGCACAAAAGTGAACAGTTCCTGTTTCCTGTTATGATAAATAAGATAATAAAACGGAACGGTGATTGCGACCGAAACGAGCAGGACCAGGGGTGTCTGCGCGCTGACGGCGCTCATGATTTCTCCCGTTAACCGAGCAACGTCCGGATTGGCTCCTGACGCAATTTCACGCGCCACGATCGGTGTTATTTTAATAATTACGAGAATGAAGCTAATAAACCCTTGCGCGGCGTAATAAATCGCTATCAGCGCCAGCATGAGCCCTATGCCCTTCCATATTTTTTTCATCATACCACTCCAGACCTCCGGTTTAAAATACCAATATCATGCTGACGTATCTGCTTTTAAGCTTCAACGACCTGTGTATCAGATCACAAACGCAGCAATTATTATACCTTACAGATTTACCCACGTCGAGACAAATATGGTTAAATAACATGTAAAATAAAAAATTGTAAAAAACTGTGTTATTGTATTACTGGTCTAATACAATAACACAGCGGGCTTCTGTTGTCAACAGATTTTGCATTAAATGACAGCGATCCATTGAATGAGCAGGATCAGCGCGACACCGGGTACGCCCAGAACACCGACAATGACGGCATTCCACCAGTTGATGGCGACGGATACACCGATGAAGGAACCAAGAAAGTTGATTATAAACAATGCAATGAACCCGATAATGGTATTTAAGATCAGCTTAAGTATGATTTTAAACGGTTTTCTCAATATTGCAAAGACGATAAGCACCAGAATAGCGATGATGACGATGATTGCCGTTGTCTGCAAACCGGCCACGCGACTCCCTCCCCGAGCTTGTTGTGTCTGTCCTCTAAAAGTATATTCAGTAGTTTTTCGTAAATTTCAATATTTTTCACGTTTAATTCTATTCTCGGCAGCCATAATAAAATCAGACATGAAAACCCGTCTGTGAATCAGGCCGGTGCCGTCATCATGACAGTGGGTAAGCAGCTGTCGGAAATAAGTATCATGTTTTAGGACGTGATGACTTAGGCGGATGGCCGACAGACGGCAGGTTTAGGTTCCGTATGGCGTATGGCTGTGAATCTATTTTCATTGTCTCGGGGCGGTGGCTGTTGTAATGACAGCCACCGCTTAGTTTTTGTCGATACCGCAGGTATTTTCAAACCGCAGTAAATATTCAAACTTCGCTTGATTTTCTATATATTATCATTTATACTATATATCCGGTAGGGTATTCCAATTTATCTCTATATATAGGGGATCAATGATGAAACCATCGAAGAGGACAGCTTCATACGGCAACGAGAGCATCTCGTCACTCAAGGGCGCTGACAGAGTCAGAAAGCGCCCCGGAGTTATTTTCGGCTCCGATGGGCTTGATGGATGCCGGCACGCCGTCTTTGAGATCCTTTCGAACTCCATCGACGAAGCGCGGGAAGGCCACGGCAGCATAATAACTGTAACGCGTTATACGGATAACTCTATAGAGATAGAGGATTTCGGACGCGGCTGCCCCGTGGACTGGAACCCTGTCGAGCAGCGCTGGAACTGGGAGCTTGTCTACTGCGAATTATATGCCGGCGGCAAATATAAAAATAACGAGGGCGATATTTACGAGTATTCGCTTGGCCTCAACGGACTTGGCTCCTGCGCAACGCAATATTCCTCGGAATACATGGACGTCACCGTCTGGCGTGACGGGAAAAAATACAGTCTTCACTTTGAAAAGGGTGAAAACATCGGTGGCCTTCAATGGGAGGAGTTTAAAGGCCGGCGCACAGGTACGCTGCAGCGCTGGAGACCCGACCTTGAGGTGTTCACCGATATTGATATTCCCACGGAATATTTTTTAGATATGCTCAAGCGCCAGGCTGTCGTCAATGCCGGCGTCACTTTCCGTTTCAGAAATCAGGTGGGATCATCATATGAAACAACGGATTTCCTTTACGAGAACGGAATCAGTGACTACGTGACGGAGCTGGCCGGTGAAGACGCGCTGACACAGCCCGTTTTCATTGAATCGGAACGCAAGGGCCGCGACCGGGAGGACAAGCCGGAATACAAGGTAAAGCTGTCGGCAGCCTTCTGTTTTTCGAATAAGTTCAATCTGATTGAATACTATCACAACTCCTCCTGGCTTGAATACGGCGGCGCACCGGAAAAAGCCACAAAGAGCGCTTTCGTATCCGAGGTCGATGCCTATCTGAAAAAGACGAACAAATATCAGAAAAACGAAAGCAAAATTACCTTTGCCGACATTCAGGACTGCCTGATTTTGATTACAAACTGCTTTTCGACGCAGACCTCATACGAAAACCAGACAAAAAAGGCTATCACCAATAAATTTATCCAGGAAGCAATGACTGATTTCTTCCGCAGCCAGCTAGAGGTCTATTTCATCGAAAACAAAGCGGAGGCCGACAAGGTCGCCGACCAGATACTGATTAATAAACGCAGCCGCGAAACGGCCGAAAAAGCCCGGCTCAATATAAAGAAGAAGCTCTCGGGCGGGATTGATCTCGCCAACCGCATACAGAAGTTTGTGGACTGCCGGACAAAGGACATATCGAAACGTGAGATATACATCGTTGAGGGCGACAGTGCGCTGGGCGCGTGCAAACTCTCCCGGGACGCTGAATTTCAGGGGATTATGCCCGTTCGCGGCAAAATCCTCAACTGTTTGAAAGCAGATTACGACAAGATATTTAAAAATGAGATCATCACCGACCTGTTGAAGGTCCTCGGCTGCGGCGTGGAAGTCAGCAACAAGCACTCAAAAGATTTGAGCACCTTTGATCTCAGCGCTCTGCGGTGGCACCGCGTCATCATCTGCACCGATGCCGATGTGGACGGCTATCAGATCCGGACGCTTATACTGACCATGCTTTACCGCCTAGTGCCGACGCTTATAAACGAGGGGTATGTGTATATTGCGGAATCGCCGCTGTATGAAATTGAATGTAAGGGTAAAACGTATTTCGCTTATTCCGACCGCGAAAAGACCGAAATCCTCACCGATCTGGGCGAGGCGAAATACACAATCAACCGGTCCAAAGGGCTCGGCGAGAACGATCCCGAGATGATGTGGATGACAACGATGAACCCTGAAACGCGCCGGCTCATCAAGGTCATGCCCTCTGACGTGGAAGCCACTGCTGCCACATTCGATCTGCTTCTGGGCGATAATCTGGCCGGACGTAAGGATTTCATCACCGACAACGGTTATAAGTATCTGGACACAGCTGATTTGTCATAACGGAGGCATTTCATGGCATTTTTCGTTCTCTCCGCATCTTACAGCGAACCCCTGCCGGTTACGGCGGCGGAGGTTGAAGCTCTGCTGCCGGCACACAAGGAATTCATCATGCGCGGTATACGCGCCGGGGACGTCCTCTGCGCGGGGCCGAAAAAGTCCGGCGATGGCGGATTCGTGATTGTAAAGGCTGAAACGCGTGCGGCGCTGGAGGACTATATTTCCACCGACCCGTATTTTCAAAAGGGCATATTTCATTTTGATATTACCGAATTCACGCCGTACGATTATCCGGAATATCTGAGTGTGTGGGTAAACTAAAAAGACTGACGGGCGAACACGGTTCGCCCCTAAGGCATTGCATAAACAAACGCAAAGGGGTTCATTATGGCTAAAAAGAAACAGCCGGAGGAAAAAAAGAATATTAACCCCGATGTTGTGGGACTGCGGGCAGAGGTGCTGGAGCAGCCGATTACCGAGACGCTGGAAGTAAACTACATGCCTTACGCCATAAGCGTCATTGTCTCCCGCGCCATACCGGAGATTGACGGTTTCAAACCGTCCCAGAGGAAGCTCCTGTACACGATGTACAAAATGGGCCTTCT
This sequence comes from uncultured Papillibacter sp., assembly GCA_964628265.1. GTDB lineage: Bacteria > Bacillota > Clostridia > Oscillospirales > Oscillospiraceae > Sporobacter. The sequence continues at coordinate 5,785 of CAZVLO010000023.1, read as the reverse complement.
CACCGGCCCGCGGACGAAATCGGCCAACATCGTCGGCCAGACAATGCGCTTAAACCCTCACGGCGACGCCACCATATACGAGACTATGGTGCGCCTGTCCAAGGGCAACCAGGCGCTTCTGGCACCCTTTGTGGATTCCAAGGGAAACTTCGGCAAGGTTTACTCCAGGGATATGTCCTATGCCGCCTCACGTTACACAGAAGCAAAGCTCTCTGCAATCTGCAACGAGCTCTTCCGTGACATTGACCGGGATACCATCGATTTTGTCGACAACTACGATAACACGACGCTGGAACCCACCCTCCTGCCGACTACTTTTCCGAATATCCTCGTCAGCGCCAATATGGGTATCGCCGTCAGTATGGCGTCTAACATCTGCGGCTTCAACCTGACCGAGGTTTGCCAGACAACCATCGACTATATCACCGACCCGAACCACAATATCATGTCAACCCTGAAGGCACCCGATTTCCCAACAGGCGGTGAGATCATTTACAATGCCAGGGAGATCGATACGATATACAGCACCGGCCGCGGCGGCTTCAAAATTCGGGCGCGCTGGCACTACAACAAACCCGAAAATCTCATTGAAGTATATGAGATTCCCTATTCAACAACGGCGGAGGCCATTATCGACAAGGTCGCGGAGCTTGTAAAAGCCGGTAAGCTCAAGGAAATATCCGACATGCGCGATGAGACCGACCTCTCCGGCCTCAAGCTGGCTATTGACCTTAAGCGCGGCACGGACCCTGACAAGCTCATGGCAAAGCTCTTCAAGCAGACACCGCTGATGGATACCTTCTCCTGCAACTTTAATATCCTCATCGGCGGCATGCCACGAGTCCTCGGCGTCAGAGAAATTATGGAGGAATGGGTGGCATGGCGGACGGAATGCGTTAAGCGCAGGGTGTTCAGCGAGCTGAAAAAAAAGAAGGAGAAACTGCACCTCCTGTACGGACTGCAGAAAATCCTGCTCGATATTGACCAGGCCATCGTCATTATCCGTAATACCGAGGAGGAATCAGAGGTTGTCCCCAACCTGATGATTGGTTTCGGCATAGATGAACTGCAGGCGGAATATGTCGCCGAGATCAAGCTTCGTAATATCAACCGTGAGTATATCCTCAAGCGTATCGATGATACAAGCAACCTGGAAGCCGAAATCAAAGACCTGGAGGACACGCTCGGCAGCACGCGGCGTATCAGGGCTATCATCGTCGACGAACTGAAAAACGTTATAAAAAAATACGGAACCGACCGGAAAACAGGTATCGTCTACGACGCTGACGCGGAAGAGCAGCCGGAGGACGAGGATGTTGAAGATTATCCGGTGAACATTTTCCTGTCCCGGGAGGGCTACTTCAAAAAAATCACATCCCTGTCTCTGCGTTTGGGGGGCGACCAGAAATACAAGGAAAACGACGGGCCGTTTTTAAGCTTCGAATCCCAGAATAAAAATGATCTGCTGGTATTCACCGACAAGCAACAGGTCTACAAGACGCGCGTCCATGACTTTGAAGACACCAAGGCCTCTGTTCTCGGCACCTACCTCCCCACCGTTCTCGAGATGGATGAGGGCGAGAACGTCATATATCTGCTCGACCCGGGCGATTATTCCGGACATGTTCTGTTCTTCTTCGAAAACGGCAAGGCCGCTCGGATTGAACTCCAGGCGTATGTCACCAAAACGAACAGGAAAAAACTGACCGGTGCGTATTCCGGCTCCAGCCCGCTTGTTTCTGTCGTGCCCCTCATGAGCGATACGGAGATTGCCGCCTACTCCACCGAGGACCGCGTTGTCATTTTCAGCACATCGCTCCTGGCACCAAAGACGACGCGCACGACGGTAGGTGTTGCCGCAATGACGCTGAAGAAAAAATATAAGCTGGCGAAAGCCGTCCCCGTTCTGGAATCTTCTATTAAGAATACCTCTCGCTACCGTGTCAGAAGCATTCCGGCATCCGGCGCTCTTTTAAAGGAAGAAGATCTCGAGGAACAGCAGCTGGAAATGACGCTTGAATAGTTTGGCATTAATACTCAAACGCGTATGCTCGGAGGTGAATGATGTGAAAAGGCTGATAGTCTTCGTCCTTGTGATTTTTGCAGCTCTGACTGTCTTATGCAGCTGCGATTCAATCCTCGATGGGGATACATTATCCATAACCGCACATCAGGAACCTTTGGAGAAAGTTACCGACAGCGTTATTGAGGCCGGTACATTTGACGAACTCAAGGATAATATGCTGGTGTTTATATCGAAATACGAAGAAACGGGAGAGATTCGTGCTTACAGCTACGAGGGCATCATTCAGGAAGATATAGACCTTGCCTGCAGCCAGATCATGAGTGAAGAACCCCTCGGCGCGTATGCCGTAGCGGATATATTCGGCATCGCTACTAAAATCGTTTCGTATTATCAGATTGAGATAAACATAACTTATAAGGTGACGAAAGAACAGCTCAACAGCATATTCTCCGTTTCGACCATACGATACCTGAAATCGGAGCTTCTGGATACGCTGGCCGGATACAAACCGTCCATGTCGGTCCAGACGAAGAACCTGGACCTTTCTGAGGAAGACGCGTTGTCGTATGTCAGCGATATCTATTACGAGAACCCGAAAGATATTGTCCTGATGCCGGTAACGACGGTTGAGTTTTTCCCGGACAGCGGTTCAGAACGGATCATCGTATTTACCTTTGGATACACCAAATATGAAACAAGCACTCTGAGGGCTATGGCGATAAACCTCAACAAGACGGTGCAGAACATCGCCGAAACAGTCAGCGGCAGCAATGATGGCGCGATTCTGCTCGCGCTGGCTGAACGTCTTATGGATGTTACTGATTATGACACCGAGACCGAGGGTAATTACACCAACCAGAACAGCGCTGCCACGGCGTATGGCGCCCTTGTGAACCGCCTTGCCGTCGGTGAAGGGTATGCGATGGCCTATAAAGCACTGTGCGATGAACTCGGTCTGGAATGCTATGTCGTCCTCGGGAAACTCGGAGAGAAACAGCACGCATGGAATATCGTCGAGCTGGAGGATCATTATTACCATATCGATGTGAGCAGATGTGACACGGACAGTATCGCCTCTTCCTTTCTGCTGAATGATACGGAGATGTCCAAAAGCTACTCCTGGGATATAAGCAGATATAAAACCTGCGCCGGACCTTTGACTTACGATTCACGGACCGATAGTATCATGGATACCAGCACTTCCAACTCTTGATCTTGACGAAAGGCGGAAAATTCAATGAATGGAGAGATCAGACATTTCAGGAGGAAACTCTTCGGAGGCTTCGACAACCGTGACGTCATGCGGTATATCGAAGAGCTGGCAGGTCAGCGCAACAGATACAAGATGACGGGTGACAGGCTGGAGGACGAGCTGCGAGATCTGAATGCCGAAATCAAAAGGCTTCAAAACGAGCTGGACGATACCGAGCGCCGTATCACAGCCATCAAGGTCAAATCCATTGATGAGACATCCGATGAACTCTCGACACTCCAGGAATCATATACGGAAATTCGTACAGAGATGGAGACAACGGCATGTTCGATCACCAATGAAATTTCGAATCTAAGCAGCACACTGTCGGTCCTGACCTCCGTTCTCGACAGGACAAGCGAGCGTTTTACCGAGCTTCAGGTCATGATGGAGTGCGAAAAGGATGATCTCCTCGCTCTGAAAGTCGGGAGGCCTGGAAATTGATTACATATCGGTTCAGCGTGGAGGACGTCAGGCAGTTTGCCGGTAAACTGAAAGCCGGGGACCGCGTCTATCTGAGCGGTACGGTGTACACAGCCCGCGATGCCGCCCATAAGGAAATTTTTGAACTGCTGGACGGCAACCACCCGCTGCCCTTTGACTTGAACGATGCCGTCATCTACTACGCCGGACCCGCACCGGGACACGACGATATCAAAATCGGTTCCTGCGGACCGACAACCTCCGGCCGAATGGACGGTTTCGCCCCGCGGCTGTATGATCTCGGTTTGGCTGCGACAATCGGCAAAGGTGAGCGGAGCGGCGCCGTCGCGGAAGCAATTATCCGGAACCGTGCTGCTTATCTCTGCGCTGTCGGCGGCGCCGGCGCGCTCATCTCTCGCCATATCACGGATGCGGAAGTGATCGCCTTCCCCGAGCTTGGCTGTGAGTCAGTCAAAAAGCTGACCGTGAACGATATGCCTCTTGTGGTTGCTCTCGACTGTTTCGGCGGGAACATCTTCAAGGAAGGCCGGGAAAAGTATCGGCTGGCATAAATAAAAATACCAAGTCCCGTGTCAGGTCAGGAACCGGACACGGGACTTTATATTATCATTACCTTTTAGTATTTCCCGAATCTGCTTCCATTGATGACCGCGGCCTGTTTTGAAGCGCCGGAGGATAAAGCGGGCGCGGCGATATAGAGCTCCGAAACCGAACCGATCGACTTCTTCAGCGTAAAGGCGCTGACGGTTTCCTTCATCTGCTCCGCCTGGCTTGACAGCTCTTCGCTGGCGGCTGCGCTCTCCTGCGATGCGGCGGCGTTCGTCTGGACAACCTTTGATACCTGCTGGATTCCCACGTTGATTTGCTCGATGCTCGATTTCTGCTCCTGGGAAGCTATAGCAATGGAACCGACGAGATCTGCTGCTTTTGACACTTCATCAACAATCAGATTAAGCGCATTTGCCGTTTCATTGGCTATTTTTGTGCCGGCTTCGACCTTTCTGATCGAGCTTTCGATCATTTCAGTTGTCTCGGAGGCTGCGCCGGCTGATTTCCCTGCCAGAGTTCTCACTTCTTCGGCTACCACGGCAAAGCCCTTGCCATGCTGCCCTGCACGGGCTGCTTCCACTGCGGCGTTAAGCGCCAAAATATTAGTCTGAAAAGCGATGTCATCGATCACCTTGATAATTTTGCTGATATGGGCCGAGGACACGTTAATCTCCTCCATCGCCGACAGCATTTCCCTCATGTGGGCATTGCCCTTCTCCGCATTCGCTTTTGCACTCACGGCAAGCCGGTTGGCATTTTGAGCGTTTTGTGCGTTCAGATTCGTCTGTCCGGAAATCATATCCAGCGATGCAGTCAATTGCTGTACCGAGCTTGCCTGTTCAGTCGCGCCCTGTGAAATCGCTATAGCCCCACCGGAAACCAGATTGGCACTGTTAGCGACCTCATTCGCGCTCAGACCGATCGTTTGTACCGTATCGTTCAGGAATTCTATGATATGCTTAAGAGATGATTTTATGGCTGCATAATCACCCATAAAATCTCTTTTTACTTCGACAGTCAGATTCTTATTTTTAACTTCACTAAGCACACGTTCAATTTCATTGATGTATTGATTATTGACCTCAATGACAGAATTCATCGCGCGGACCATGACGCTTGTTTCAGTTAAATGCGAATAAGCAACCGTATCGCTTTTCAAATCTCCTTCCGCCAACGACACCAGTCTTTTTGTCGCCGCTGTTATAGGCTTAATAAGAAACCCTAACAGGATATAAGAATCAGCAATCGAAAACAGGATAAGAATTCCTATCGTTATCGCCATAGCTGCTGACTTATAACCGCAAATATTCCCCACCAGGAGCGTCGCGCTGATAGAAAGCAGGACGTTGAATATCACGCCCACAATTATTAATGTCCGGAGACCAACTTTATAATTGGTATCTACGACCTGCGAGTTTACGAATTTTTTCATAGAATGAACACCTACTCAATATATCTTATAGCCGTGAGCAAAACTCTTAAAGTGTAGTAATAGCAATGAATAACGAGCACGG
>CAZVLO010000022.1:33958-36115 GCA_964628265.1 uncultured Papillibacter sp. | reverse complement strand
TGTATGTACTCAATAACCCACAGCTTGCAGGTTCTGACTTCGCGTTCACCCTTAAAACTCTTTAGCTCACCGCTACGGAACATCCGATATACGCGTTTGACGGGAAGCCGCATCATTTGGGCAACTTCATTTGCTGTGACAATATCCTCATATTCGGAAAACATCATCAGGTAGCATTCGTTAATCGTGAAGGTTCCTTTTTCTTTTTTGCTCATGTGAATCACTCCTTTTTTAGCCTTGTCAGCAGGCAAAAAAAGAACGAGTTCTTCCATAGAAATAAACGCGGCACATTCGTCTCTCGATTCCCTCATTTTGCGTGCAAAAAATCGAGAAAGTGATAGCACTGCACTTGACTTCAGAAGGGCTCGTCACTCAAAATATTGCGGGTTTAGATACCAAAAAACGTAGTAATAGCAACGGTTTGCGGCGTTCCGGCGGAACCAAATAATGCCCACGAAAACCCTTTGAGGAAAATGGTTTCAACTGCTCGAAATCAGTTTGCGCGCAAGCGCACGTGGGTTCGAATCCCACCCTCTCCGCCAAAGTCCTCTGAGAAAGAAAGTTCTCAGGGGATTATTTTATGGCCGGCATCAGTCGTAAACGTGGAATGCCCAAGAAGGTTCTATCTCATGGGGATGCCCTATTTCAAAAGGGAATTTAACAAAAGCAAATTGAAACTGCCGTCCTGGATACCGGTACCAAATTCTGGATTTTCTCGTCTTGCCATTTTATTAGCTGCATAGCTTTCCTATTTTCTGAAAATGTAGTATTATTTTCAGAAAATAGGAATGAGTACAGATTTCATTGAATTCTGCAAGGAGATACGCTCATGACCGAAGTTGTCGCCGCCCTGATTTGGGATAAAGATAAATTCATGATCTGCCAGCGGCCGGCATACAAAGCACGCGGGCTCCTTTGGGAATTTGTTGGAGGTAAGGTTGAAGCCGGGGAGACAAAAGAGCAGGCACTCATCCGCGAATGCCGGGAGGAACTGTCGATAACACTTTCAGTCGATGATGAATTCATGGATGTTGTTCATGAATACTCTGACATCACCGTCCACCTGACATTGTTTAACGCTAAGATTGCTGAAGGGATACCGCAGAAACTGGAACATAACGATATCCGCTGGATCACGGCTAAAGAAATTCCTCAGTATGAATTCTGTCCGGCAGATACGGTGATTTTGAGAAGGCTTAACGATGAGTTCAAAACCTATAACAAACTCGTGGTTGGCACCAAACGCCGTATTGGCAGATCGGAAATACGATAAAGCCGGGCAAAAAAGCGCTCCCGAATGGGTTATAAATTTATCACGGAAAAACCTGCATTTGCTAAAGCCATACAAGGCACAAGAATGCCTGAAATCTCTGCGCTAAATTGCAAGCGGAAATGCCTGCGGTTGCTAGAAAATCAGAACTTTATGGGGGTTCGAATCCCACTATCCCCGCCAGAGTCCCCTGAGAAAGATAGTTCTCAGGGGATTTTTCCATGGCTCGTGATAAGAGACAAATATTCTGAGTCTTTCTTTTTTTTTAAAAACGAAGTAAGATTAGAATCGATAGGTTTTCTTGATCGACTAGTTTTGAGACTGTGTGGTGTTATTTTGGAAGCTTACAGGGAACTCCTGAAAAAAACGAGGCGGCCGTCAACCGTCTGGCGTCCAGGGTGTCGCGCATCGAGCTTTATATCATGATTCTCATCGGTATCTTGTGCAAGTACTATGTGATGTATGTCCCGGGCTTTACCCTCGGCCGGATGCTGACGCTGATTCTTGCGCCGCTGCTGATTCCCACGCTGATCGTGGATGTGCTGCACATCAAGAAGCCGTGGGTCAAATATGCCGTGTTGACCTGTTCTGTCATTGCCTCCGGTCTCTGCTACGCGGCGTTTACCTTTCAGCTGATGCTCATCCTGCTGTTCCCGACGGTGGTCGCAGCGCTGTATTATGATAAGCGCGTCATGCTCATTATCTGCGCTGAATCAGTGATCACCATCTTTTTTTCACACATTCTCAGTCATTATTTGATGTTCGCGCAGATCCTGGAACCTTTCAAAGGCATCCGGAATATTATACAGTTTGCGGCGATGCCCCGCATCTTCATTTACCTCTGCTTTGCTGTGGTATTCTGGATACTCAGCAACAGGACGTCCGCC
>CAZVLO010000022.1:19724-33941 GCA_964628265.1 uncultured Papillibacter sp. | reverse complement strand
GCATTCACCGTGTGACGCAGGAGAAGGAGCTTCTCGAGCTGCAGAGCGCTATGATTGATAAGGTTGCGCGGTTCGAGGAGCGCGAAAAGATCAGCCGTGATATCCACAACAGCGTCGGTCATACGATCACGGCAGCGATCATGGCCATTGACGCAGCGGAAGCCATCCGCGTCGTCAGCCCCGAAAAGGCCGATGCCAAGGTGACGGCTGCAGGAGAACGCATGCGTGAAAGCCTTCAGGTAATCAGGGAAAGCGTGCGACTTGTGGACAGCCGGGATACCTCGGTAGCTCTGGCGGACCTCATAAAAACACTGACCATATGCCTCCGGCAGTTTGAAATGGACGCCAAAATACGTATTTATAACAATCTGGGAGATATCCCCCCAGAAGTCCTCCGCATGAGTATCAGCGCTGAACACGCCCGCTTTCTGTACGGCGCAGCGCAGGAATGTCTGACAAACAGCGTCAAGCATGGGAAGGCAAGCAGCGTGACGCTCAACATCAGTATCGGCAGCGACTATATCGAAATGGTGGTAAAAGACAACGGCAGCGGGCGGCCACAGCCCGAGCCCGAAGGAAATAAGGGCTTCGGACTAAAGAAAATCGACTTGTACCTGAAAGCCAACGGCGGTCATATGACATGCCGGAACGGGCCGGGGTTTTCCGTGACAATCTGGCTTCCGATTGAGGAGACTGATTAAGTGAAAGAAATTAAGATAATGCTGGTGGATGATGAGCCCCTTCTGTTGGAGAGTCTGGAACTCATTTTTTTCATGTAAGAAGACTTTACAGTGGTGGGTACAGCCGCGGATGGTGCTGCCGCGCTGAGGCTCCTTGAAGACCGCAGCGCCGATATTGTTCTAGTTGATCTCAGAATGTTTGGGATGGGTGGACTCGATCTTATCCGGGAACTGCGGGCCCGATACAGCCATATTAAAATTCTTGTACTGACCACCTTTTATGACGAGAAAAGCATTATATCAGCGATTCAAAACGGCGCTGACGGTTACATTTTGAAGGGTGCCGACCGGGAGACTCTGGTCAATGCGGTGCGCAATGTGCTGGAAGGGCAGAGCACACTGGACAACAAGGTATTGACTGCTCTGGCGGCCTATATGGGAAAAGTGCGCCAACCTGAAGCGTCTTCCGCTGCCGACAGAGTGCTTCTGCAGGAGATGACCGAGCGCGAGTTGGACATATGCCGCCTGCTGTCGGAGGGTTATACAAACTTCGATATTGCTTCTCGGCTACACCTTACTTTAGGGACAGTCAAAAACTATGTTTCAAAGATATATGATAAAACCGATATCAGCGACCGTGCAACCCTGGCTGTCTATCTGAGAAAAATCATGCAATAAAAAACCGTCCGAAAATTTTTCGGACGGTTTTTTATTCTTTAAAATCCTCAATATCGACGCTCATGGCCCAGGGGTCGGCATATGAGGCAGCGTGGCGGGAGACGATTTCAATGCACGTCTCGTAGATGGACTGGCCGTCAAGACCGAAGCCATTCAAATACTCAATATACTGTTTGTGTACATTTTCCCTGACCTCATCGCTGGTGAAATGTGCGTATAACTCATCGGAAGGTTCGTATATTTCAACGCCGAATAGCTTCGCGTTGTCATAGATCCAGGCTCGGGTGGAATCCCAGTAGATCCCGGCCATCTCAGAAGCGTAACTGCCGGAATACCGGTCGATAATTGCCCGCAGGTCGGTCGGTAGCGACTCATATTTGGCTTTGTTCATCAGCATGAAAATCGGGGAGCCGGGTGTGGGAAAATCCATAATATAATTGAGATTATCGTACAGCCGCAGCGCGGAGATGTTGTGCCAATCATTCAGACAGCCGTTTATGACACCTTTTTCGATCAGCTTATACGTTTCGGGCGTGGCTACAGTCATTGGACTCATGCCGATGCCGCTGCTCCATAAAGCGCAGGTGGAGCCGGGAGCACGGATACGCAGGCCGTGAATGTCGGTGATGGTTGAAAGCTTCATTGTCGTACTGACGGGGGCGTAAGTGCAGCTTCCGAGCATTATAACCTTAAAATCCTTATACTCGGCCTGGTAGGCGGGAACTTCTTCAAACATATCCTGCATCACATCGCAGCCCATGCGTGCGCAGCTGATGCCGCTGAGCGGCAGCTGGATAAACTCGGAGATTGGAAACTGACCGGAATATATTGAAGCGGCGCTCCAGCATATATCCGCCGTACCGTTTAAAACGGCTTTGACGGAATCGTCCGCCCCAACGAGAGAACCGTCATGATAATAAACAAATTGGATACGCCCGCCGGAGGCTTCCTCGACTCTTTTTCCCCAGGCTTCCACATACTGCCCACAGATACTGGCGGCGGGATCGTGGTTCTGGACAATGAGTTCATATACTTTACCGTCCGAAGAAGGCTGCTGGCTATCGGATACAGCGGCAGACGCATCGGCACTTCCGGACACTTTGCTTTCAGAGCTGCAGCCAGCCAAGGACATCAGCCCGAGTATTATAGTTACTATAAGAATAAAAAAGATAGTTTTTTTCATACATAGACCGCGTTATTCATCATTTTAAGCGTCCTGTCAATGAAGATCGACCGAACAGTCCAATTCGATTTCCATGTTATGCCAATGCGCCATACGCCGCTGTAGCTCCGCTTTACTCTCCTCGTCCTCACGAAAGGCGATGGGTGTCCACGGCATTTCCTGAAGCGCGATAACGACCTCATCGATTTTTTGAAAGGGGATCGAAATCATGCGCAGGCCGGGGGGGTAAATCTTCCGGCGTTTCAAGCCGTGGTAATAGCCTGTTGTAATGTGGTTGACCCTGCCGGAAATAAGAGGATAAGCATACATCCACGCGCAGCTCATGACATGTGACGATTTTGACTCCCACAGGTCACCGGAAACGTAGCTTGTTGCGCGCATCAATATTTCGCTCTGAGGCAGGCCGGCGAGGCAAATAATGAGATCAGGATCAAAATCGCATTGAGATACCTGAGCGAACTGGACGTAATTCACCGTGCCGGGTACCAGTACGGGCAGTTTTTGATAGAGCTGCCGGTTTGATGCCGGCGAGCGGTAAACTTCAAAATCATAACCCGCCTGCCCGCAGGCAGTCACGGGCGTGGCAGGGGCCATGCCCAATATGATCCTGCCGTTGCAGGCGTCATTTTCTTTCGTTATGCAGAACGTTTTCTGATCCGTCTGCGCCTTATTGAGGTATGCGCAAAACGCAAGCTTTTCACCCTCATAAACGGGCACGTTCTGAGGCTTTACAGCGTGATATTTGAGCGCGACAGCAGGGTATTCCATTCCCAGCTTCCCAAAGATCTCTTTCGCTTCTTTAGTTAACATCAGAGCTGCTCCTTCAGATATGGCGGATGGCTTTCTTTCTATCCTGAATTGTATTGCCTGGCATATCGGTTGTCAACCATTATGGCACAACATTCGGACGATATGGGCATATCTCTTTGCTGATTCTCGCATATACAATAATCATACTTATCAAATTGCTTAGTAAAAAAATTATTCCGCTTAAAATGTTTATATTCAACAAATATACGACAAAATTATTGTCACTGTGAATCATTAAGTTGTGACCACAGTCACTTTCACCGTCGATAACCCCCAATTATAATGTATACGGGTATAAGAGAAGTATATAGTTATTCCAATAACAATAAAGGGGGATTATTATGAAAAAAGGTTTTTCGATCATTGCGCTGATACTCGCCTTGGCGTGTATATTCTCACTCGCCGCGTGCGGCAACAAGACCAATCCGTCTGGTGAACCGGGCGCAACTGCAAAACCGTCTGGTGACACCAACGCGGCCACCGGTCCGGTTGAGATCTCCGTAGCGCTCGGTCTGTTGCCGAACGGCCTCGACCCGGTTTCCGAGGACACAAACACAACAATGTCGGTTTGTTACCACATCTATGACAAGCTGGTAGAGATCGATCAGGACTACAATTTCATCCCGGGCGTGGCGAAGTCGTGGAAGGAAGTCGACGCTTTAACGTGGACGTTTGAGGTCGATTTGAACTACAAGTTCCAAAACGGCGACCCGCTGACGATGGACGATGTCGTGTATTCCTTTACACGGCTGGCGAGCATCCCAAAATCCGCCGACACAGCTAAACTGATTGACAGTGTCACCTATGAGGGCACTACGCTGACGATCAAAGCCAAGGAGCCGAACACCACGACGATCCCGAGGGCTTTTTACACGGCGCCTATTGTCAATAAGGCTTATAGAGAAGCCGGCGGCGACGACGCAATCTACCTGAAACCTGTCGGCACCGGCCCGTACAAGGTGACGGAATTTACGCCCGGCACCAGCGTGACCATCGAAACATGGGACGGGTATCCGTTTACCAAGCCGCAAATTAACAAGATAAACTTCACCGCAATCCCTGAAAACTCCGCCCGCTATATCGCCGTCGAATCCGGGCAGCTGCAATACGCCGGACTCGTAACAGGAATGGAGTTGAAGCTTGCGGAAAAAGCTTCCAATCTTAATGTTCTTACGGGGAGCAGCACCAGATATGTCGGCTTCGGCTTCAACTGCGAAAAAGCGCCCTTCGACAACGTCAACGTGCGCAGAGCCATAGTCCATGCGATAGACCGTGAGTCCATCGCTCAGCTCAATGGCGGCAGGCCTTCGGTTCAGAGTATGCTCTTCGCCGGTTTTGACCTCTACGCCGATCCCAAGAGTATGCCTGAATACAATTTGGAGAAGGCAAAGGCGATGCTTGAGGCAGAAGGCTACAACGCGTCCAACCCGCTGAAGTTCACGATACTGCTTTGGCAGCCTGATCCGGGCATTGAGCTGATTCAGTCAGCCCTCAAGAGCATCGGCGTTGAGATGACGCTCGAGCAGGTAGAGTTCAGCGTGTTCCTGACAAAAGAGGGCCCCGGAGAATTCCAGGCTGTGTGGACCTCAGCGCCCAACCGCGGCGGTTTTCCGCTGACCGACCTTGATCGTTATGACTACCGCTTCGCCGGCTCGCGCGACATCACCCGCTACAGTAACCCGGCCTATGATGCGGTCGCTGACCAGATGCGCGTCTCCATCGATCCTAAGGAGCTTAAGGAACTCGCCTTGCAGGCACACGAGATTATCGGGCAGGATGTCCCGATGGTAGGCATCTACCTGACGCCGATCATCAGCGTCATGGACAAGGGGCTCACCGGTGTGACAGTCCGCGGCGATATGATCCAAAGCTTCCGTAACGCAACCTATACAGGGTAATACGGGCACTGTTCCGGCGTGGCCTTTGACGCCACGCCGGAATTTTTTACCGGAGGAGTTTTATGTTACGATATATTATTAAGCGGCTCATTCTGATTATCCCAATTATGATTGGTGTGACGCTGTTTTTGTATTTACTATTATCCCTGACGCCGGGCGACCCGGCGAAAATAGCGCTGGGCTCCACCGCTACGGAGGAACAGCTGGAGCTGTTCCGCGAGCAGAACGGGCTCAACGACCCGCTGATAATCCAGTATGTTAAATACATGGCGAAAGCGGTGACAGGCGACCTGGGTACCTCTTTCCTGACGAGGCAATCGGTGAACTCAATGATCGCCACGCGTGCGCCGACAACGCTGTTCCTATCGTTTGCATCAATGGCTTTCACGATTATTGTAGCGCTGTTCCTCGGCATCGCCATGGCCGTCAAGCAAAACTCATTTTTCGACAACTTCATGCGCGTGGTGACGGTTATCTTCACTTCGATGCCGCAGTTCTGGCTGGGTCTGATGATGATCCTGCTGTTCACCGTCAAGCTCAAATGGCTGCCGTCAAGCGGGCTTTTTAATGCTCCCGGCGATTGGATCATGCCGATTATCTGCCTTGCCATGGGCGGAATTACCATGTGCGCCCGCACCGGCCGCTCATCAATGCTGGAGGTAATCAATCAGGATTATATCCGGACAGCGCGCGCAAAGGGCCTTAAATACAATTACATCATCCGGAAGCACGCGCTGAAAAACTCCCTGCTGCCAATGGTCAGCGTCTACGGGCGGATCATTGCCACCTGTTTTTCCGGTTCTGTCGTCCTCGAACAAGTTTTCGGCATAAACGGCATCGGGCAGATGATGACAAATGCCCTGCGCCAGAAAGATGTACCCGCGATTATGGGCAGTATCATCATTTCCGCCCTTGTCATTACAATTGTAAACCTTCTGACGGATCTGACCTATGCGTTTATTGACCCACGGATAAAATCTAAATATACCCGGCATAAAAACAAGCAAAAGGTGGTGAGCGCAAATGCCGACACGTAATAAAGAGACATACAAGAAGCGCTCCCTGTGGGTAGACGTATGGAAAAGGCTTCGTAAAAACACCACGGCCGTCATCGGGATGATCATGTTCCTGATCATATTACTGGCGTGTTTTTTGTCCCCGCTGTTTTTCGATTATGAAAACGACATTATTGCTGTTGACGTGTCGCAGCAATTGAATGGTCCCTCGGCAGAGCATATCCTCGGTGTGGACGAAATGGGTCGCGATATATTGGCACGCATACTCTGGGGCGGCCGCACCACGCTCTTTATAAGCTTCTGTGCGCTGGCCGTTGCCTTCGTCTGCGGAACGATTCTGGGCACAGCGGCGGCCTATTACGGACGCTTTGCCGACACGCTTATTATGCGCCTCATCGACGTTGTCATGTCGATTCCGCCAATCCTGCTGATGATCACGCTCGCCACTATTATGAATCCGAGTGTGATAAGCCTCATCTTCGTCGTCGGCTTCGGGCTTATACCGAACCAGGCAAGGATGATCCGGGGACAGGTGCTGCAGGTCGTTGACAATGAATATATTGAGGCTGTGCGCATACAGGGCGCAAGTGACTTTAAGATCATAACGTCCCACATACTGCCAAACGCCCTCAGCCCCATCATCACCACAATCATCCTCGACATAGACTACGCGGTCCTTGTCATCAGCACGCTGAGCTTTCTGGGCTTGGGCGTACCGGCGCCGGATCCCGAGTGGGGTTCCATGCTGGCCGGCGGCAGACAGTATCTTCGTTACGCAATGCACATTACGACCTTCCCGGGGATTGCGCTGGTTATAACGCTTATGTCACTCACACTTGTGGGCGACGGGCTCCGTGACGCGCTTGACCCAAGAATGAAGAGGTAGGCAATGGAAAACAAACTGCTTGAAATCAATAATCTTGAGATCAAATACCACACGGACGACGGCGTTGTCCACGCCGTCAACGGCCTTGATTTGAGTCTGAGCGCCGGCGAGACCCTGGGGCTTGTCGGCGAGACCGGCGCGGGCAAAACCACGACCGCGCTGGCAATCATGGGCCTGATCGACTCTCCTCCCGGCCGCATACACTCCGGTGAAATTATTTATAAGGGCCGCAATCTTCTTGAAATCAAAGAAAACGAATACCTTGCCATCCGCGGCAAGGAGATATCGATGATATTCCAGGATCCGATGACAGCCCTAAACCCTGTGATGACCGTCGTTGACCAGATTGCCGAGGTCATTGAGAACCACCAGAAAGTCAGCTCGAAGGAGGCGGAGAGCCGCGCCATCGAGATGCTGAAGGTCGTACGCATCCCGCCTGAGCGCGCGAATGAATATCCGCATCAGTTTTCCGGCGGAATGAAGCAGCGCGTGGTGATCGCTATCGCCCTTGCCTGCAATCCGAACCTTCTGATCGCCGACGAACCGACCACGGCCCTTGATGTCACGATACAAGCACAGGTGCTGGAGATGATGAAAGATCTGCGCCGGGAGTTTAACACCTCCATGATCATGATTACGCACGACTTCGGCATCGTCGCTGAAACATGCGACAAGGTGGCCATTATGTATGCCGGAAGCATCATGGAGAGCGGCACAGTAAAGGATATATTCAAAAACGCCCTGCATCCATACACGATCGGCCTGTTTGAGGCAATCCCCAATCTTGAACGGGAAACTGAGTTTTTGTATCAGATCGAAGGCCTGATGCCGGATCCGACGAATCTGCCCGCGGGCTGTCCTTTTTCCCCGCGCTGCATCTATGCCGAGGAACTCTGCCATACTCAAAAGCCGGTCAAAACCAGCATTCCCGGAGAAGATCACTTTGTAAGGTGCCATATATACACTGACAGTCTAAAAACTAAAAAAGTCAGGAAGGAGGGGCAGCGCGATGAGTGAGCACTATCTGGAGCTAAGAGACGTCAAAAAATACTTCCCAACGCCCAGCGGCGCCCTCCATGCCGTTGACGGTGTGACCTTTACGCTCGAAAAAGGGCGATCCATCGGGGTCGTCGGCGAGTCCGGCTGCGGGAAAAGCACGCTGGGGCGGGTGATATCACGGCTTTTGGACGCGACGGACGGTGAGGTCCTGTTCAAGGGTAAGAATATCCTGGATCTAAAGGGGCGTCAGTTGAAGGCGCATCGCCGTGAGATACAAATGATCTTTCAGGATCCCTTTTCCTCGCTCAACCCGAGAAAGACGATCTATAACACCATAGCCGAGCCCATGATGACCCAGCATATGCTCAAAAGCAAAGCAGAGGTCGAGCGCAGGGTGCTTGAGAAGATGGAACTCGTCGGCCTTGCAGAGCGGTATGTCAACACCTATCCCCACGAGTTGGACGGCGGCAGGCGGCAGCGCATCGGCATTGCACGGGCTCTCGCACTGGAGCCGGAGCTTATCGTATGCGACGAGCCGGTCTCGGCCCTCGACGTCAGCATACAGGCTCAAATCCTGAATCTGCTCAAGCGGCTTCAGCAGGAATTCGGCTACACCTATATCTTTATCACACACAACCTCAGCGTGGTCAAGCACTTTACGCAGGAGGTGCTCGTCATGTACCTGGGACAAATGGTTGAAAAAGCGCCTGTAAAGGAGCTATTCGCAAACCCGAAGCACCCCTATACGCAAGCGCTGCTCTCAGCGATACCTCTGCCGAACATCGACAGCACAAGGGAGCGCGTCCTCCTAAAGGGGGAGATCACCTCCCCAATCAATCCAAAGGATGAGTGCCGCTTTGCCGCCCGATGTGCTTATGCGTGCGACGCATGCCGTAAAAAATGTCCGCCGCTGACGGAGATCGGCGAAGGGCATTTTGTCCGCTGCTTCTACCCGCTTTAATTGCGGGAGGACGACCTGAGCATAGTTGAGGCGGAGGAAACGCTCAGCTCAGAGAATGTTCGGTACGCAGCATTAAAGCCGAAAGCCCGTCACCACCTGTCTGAACAAGTATAGAAGTCAGTGAACTCATAGGTTGACTGACTTTTAACTTAATATATTGGAAAAGGATCTCATTCTATTTGATACTGTTTGTGCACTGTAGAAAATGATAGATATAATAACTAAAACAATTATTACCCTGGGAATACATCGGAAAGAAATTATTACGGGAATCCTGAAAATATATTGATTGCTAAGGGCGATAGGGTATATACTGGTTATGATAATGATACTTAACTGGCGCTGGACAAAATCCGGATAATTTGCTTTAAACTTTTATAAACATTGTGGAGGTTGGTAGCGATGGGCAGAGGAGGCGGAGGTGGTGGCAGCCGGGGCGGCGGCGGCTCCTTTAGCGGCAGTCGAGGAGGCGGCGGCAGAAGCGGCGGTTCCTTTGGCGGCGGTCGGGGCGGCAGTTCGTTTGGCCGGGGTTCCTTTGGGGGCGGCAGTTCCTTTGGAAGCGGCAGTTCCTTTGGAAGGGGCACGTTCGGTGGCGGCTCTTACAGAACCGGCAGCAGCGGCTCGTTTGGCGGTAGTTTTCTGGGTGCTTACTTGGGGAGCAGAGCCGGCAGCGGCTCATCAGGCGGCGGCAACGATTACAGACCTTCAGGCGGGGGTAGCTCCAAAAGCGGCTGCGGTACCGCACTCATCATTTTGGTGGTTCTTGCGATTGTTCTCGTATTAGTAATTGCACTGAGTTCAGGCAGCACAGAAGTCACAAAATCAACTGTCGCGCGCGAACCATTACCACAAGGTTCTGTAAACGAAACCGGCTATTATACCGACGAGGTGGGATGGGTCTCGAATAAATCAGTTCTTACGAAAGGACTGAAATACTTTTATGATAAAACAGGCGTGCAGCCGTATATCTACATCGTGGATACCGTGAACGGCTCGCACAATCCATCTGACAGTGACCTTCAAAACTTTGCCAATGATCTGTATGATGAGCTGTTTACTGATGAAGCGCACATCCTGCTTGTGTTCTTTGAGTATACTCCAAGCCGGTACATGAACTACTATGTTACGGGGACTCAGGCCAAAACTGTCATTGATTCCGAAGCCGGAGATATACTGCTGGATTATATAGACAAATATTATTATGATTCAAATCTGTCTGAAGATGAGTTCTTCAGCAAAGCCTTCTCAGATGCGGCTGACCGTATCATGGAAGTTACGAAATCCCCGTGGATACCTGTCTTGGCAGTACTTGGCGTCATAGTGATCGTTATTATTCTGTTTTCCTGGTGGAAACACGCGAAAAAGCAGAAAAACCTTGAGGCGGAGCAGACAGAGAAGATTCTTAACACACCGATTGAAAAATTCAAAGATTCCGAGATTGAAGACTTAAAAAATAAGTACGACGATAAAGAGTAAATGAATAACAAATTGAGGAGGAAGTTACAATGGCTATTCTAGAGAGATTCGGCGACATCATTAAGGCAAATATCAATTCGATTATCGACAAAATGGAAGATCCCGAGAAGATGATTGATCAATATCTGCGCGACATGATGGAAGACTTCGCAGAGGTAAAAGAAAGCACAGCCGGCATAATGGCCGAAGAGACAAGAACCAAGAGACTGGTAGACGAAAACGAAGCTGAAGTTGCAAAGTATGCCAATTATGCAAAAAAGGCTTTAACGGCAGGCAACGAGGGCGACGCCCGCACATTTATTGCGAAAAAGCAGGAGCTTGAAAACATTGGCGCAGGCTTGATGACCACGTATGCCGCAGCGCACGAAAATGCCGTCAAAATGCGTCAGATGCATGACAAGCTGGCATCTGATATTGAGACGCTGAAATCACGCCGCGAGATGATCAAGGCGAAGGTAGCCGTGGCAAAAACTCAGGAAAAGCTGAATGATGCCTCGGCCTCTCTCAGTACAGCCCAGGGTGCTATGAGTGCCTTTAATCGCATGGAGGACAAGGCCAGCAGAATGCTTGACCAGGCAAACGCAATGGCAGAGCTCAATGCTGAGCCGGTCGATGAAGCCAAAGCACTTGAAGAAAAGTACGCGACTGCGGGAGGCGCTTCAGTCGATGAAGAAATCCTTAACCTTAAGAAGGAACTTGGCCTGTAAGCCTTTAGATATGTGACACTAAAAGGCTGTTGTCTTAAAACATCACGACAACGCTGCTGCTTGATCAGTTTATAAAATGAAATCCCATAGTATAAAACTACGGGATTTCTTTTTATCGTATTTTTTCATGGGCTGCAGATTTGCAGAGTTGTAATACGACCGGAAAACAGCTATAATTTCCACATAATGAATAAAGTGATGGAGTTGTGACAGTGTGAGTGTGCGTGAATTTTATTTTAATAATATTGTACCCCATTTGCCCGCAGGCGTTCACGGTATGCTGCACCGGCTGTCGATTGCACGCTCGGAAATCAGGCGAGAAGCTTTAAGAAAAGCCATTTTGGCGTATTACGATGCGCTCCCGACGCAGGATCGAACACAGGAACAGGAAGAGGCTGTTTTATACCTGAGGTCGAATAAATTCTGTCTTGTACCGTATGAATGGTCCAATATCTATATGAATATGCCCGTCAAGGTCTACAGGGACTACGGGAAAAAGCTGAATTACGCCGTATTGGACGATAAAAAGATCTATTTCAGAAGATATACGGACAAGGGCATCGTTCAAAGAGCTGTCCGCGAGTTGTCTTATGAGCAGGATCCCCGTTCGCCGCACCGTTACGTTACAGATGAAAACAGGATAATCGGGACGCTTTCAGGCGGAGGAAACAAAAATGGTCACTGTGTGCAGCCGGGCGACATCGTTGTCGATGTGGGTGCTGCCGACGGTATTTTTTCTCTCAGCCTTGCCGATACGGCGGCGCATATATATTTGTTTGAGTGCGACCCGGACTGGATTCCCGCACTTGAAGAGACTTTCCGTGATTACAGCAGCAAGGTGACGCTTGTTCAAAAGTTTGTCTCTGATGCGGATACAGAAAACAGCGTCACGCTTGACGGTTATTTTCAGGATAAGAAAGATATCGCTTTTCTGAAAGCCGATATCGAGGGCGCGGAGCCTGAAATGCTCCGGGGTGCCCGAAAGCTTCTGATGGAGAAACGTATACAAAAGGCTTCCGTCTGCGTTTATCACGACGTATCCCACCCGGCGGAATTTGAAAAGGTTTTCACAGACTGCGGGTATCATACGCAGTTTACCGACGGATTCATGCTGAACAGAAGCAAGCCATATATGGTCAAAGGCGTTTTGCGGGCCAGCAGATAGCGATCTTCTTATCAGAAAACAAGAGAAAGCAAGCCGGAGCTATAAAATACCCCGGCTATGCAACATTCTTAAGCTCTTTATGAGTGACGTAAAAACAGAACGGCCGCTCGAGTTATCTGCCGGCGCCGAATCCTTCTGTATATTGCTTGAGCTCGTCGCCGCAGCAGGCACAGAATATTGCACGAGAATCGTTGACCATCCCGCATTTCGGGCAGATCACCTCGGCGGCGGCACCACCGGGGGCCGGCGGATATTGAAGGCCGGAAATTCCTGTTTCCCGATGAACATTTGTTTGTGTTTGCACCAGCCTGTTTGAAGCAGTCTGATCCCGTCCCGTGTCGTATTCCTTGCTGATTACAAGGGTTCCGGCAATAAGATCATGCAGGGCTTGCTTTTGCTGGGTAAACGCGGCCATGAGATAACCGATGCTGAACGTAAACGAATTGATTATCTTTGCGAAATGACGTCCCGTCGCCCGGCCAAAAGACAGCTTCTCCCCATTGATATCCGTCACTTTGATGCCAACTGCCAGCTTTCCAAGGGTCGCTTGCCTGCCTGAAGACTCCATGATCGAAAAATATAACCATTGAACTATAAAATAAAGAACATTGCTGAATAGATAAGACCTGCCGAGCGATAGGGCGGCGTATTCGAGATAAGCCTGGTTCTGACCTGCGGCCTGGAAATTTTCCACTAAGCTCACACTTTTGTTTATTGTAAAAGCATAGATAAGTATAACAACAGGCAGCATAACAAGCCCGTCAATCATTGCGGCGGCAAAACGCCTCCAAAAGCCCGCGTAACTATATGTAATATACACCCTCAATTCCCCCCGAGAATAATCAACAATAAATACCATATATGATAAATACATACATGCGGTTCGTTATATATATCGATATAATTGCTGCACAATATAGCCTGATCTGTTTTTTCAATGCGCGGCTATCTGAAAGGCTGCTGCTGAGACATATTCCTTACTAACGTAAAAGCCCCGAAACCTAATGGTTCGGGGCAGTTGGAGCTTTAGCGTATTCGTTAATTCGGAGCCTTATCTGATAAGCAGCAGCAGCTTCTCCGGCGGGACATGCATGTATTTCGGCAACGCCGTCATCGCCTCGTATTTCTCACGGCTCATTTCCAGGCGAAGGGTTTTCGCTGCGGGAGCACTTTTTTTCCTGATCAATAAAATATAGCTGAACGTATCGCGGAGCGTGCTGACGATATCGTATTCATAAGAATTTGGGAGGCTTTCGGTATCGGTGAGGATAATATCGTGCGCCCTGATTCCCACATAACAGACCGCTTCAGGTGTTATGCGGCCGCAATCGAAAGTTGTTTCCCATTCCTCGGCAAAGAATGATTGATCGGTGTTTTTCTTCACCGACGAAATATTCTTACAGCCGGTGAGCAGACAAGCGTCGTAAGACTCGGGATCATTGAAAAGCTGCCATTTGTCATTGTCGGCGACGATGGAACCGTCTGCAACAATGGCAACCCGGTCGCAGAGCCTGTAAATCTCGTTCCTGTCATGGGAGACGAAAAGGGAAGTCCCGCCGAATTCATTGAGAATGGCACTGAGCTCCTGTTCAAGCTGCCAGCGCAGATAGCTGTCCAGAGCGGAAAACGGCTCGTCCAGCATGAGGACATTAGGCTCGGACATAAGTATGCGTGCCAGCGCGACCCGCTGCTGCTGTCCGCCGGACAGCTGGGAAGGATAGCGATGCTGCAGCCCGTCAAGACCCATAAGCGCCAGAA
>CAZVLO010000022.1:18165-19641 GCA_964628265.1 uncultured Papillibacter sp. | reverse complement strand
GTTTCTGCGGCGGCAGATTTATTTTTTTATCCGAATCAAAAAGGGGGGTACCATCCAAAACAATGACACCCTCGTCGGGCTTGACGATACCGGCAATGCATTTGAGTGTCATGCTTTTTCCGCTGCCGGATGCGCCCAGGAAGCCGATGATTTCGCGATCTGCCTTGAAGCTTACATCAAGCTTGAAACCCGGCCATTTTTTTTTGATCTCAACCTCCAGAGACATTTACATTCCTCCCTTTGCGGTCGGGAGAGCCTTTACCCGGCCTTTCATCGGCCTGTCCGCTGACATATTAACGACCAGCAGGACGGCAAAGGAGATAGCGAGGTTGATGAGAACATATTTGTAAGCCAGCGCGTTGTTGCCGGCCGCCATAGCCGAGTAGACGGCGACGGAGAGTGTTGCCGTCTTACCGGGGATATTTCCGGCGAGCATTATCGTCGCGCCGAACTCGCCGAGAGCCCTGGCAAACGCCAGAACTGTCCCGGCTATGATACTGTAACGGCAGTTTGGCAGAATGATACGCCAGAAAATAAAGGTGTTGCTGAGTCCCAGCGTCTGGGCAGAATGAATGAGCGTCGTGTCAAACTGCTCAAATGCCCCGCGCATGGAACGGTACATCAGAGGGAAGGCCACAACTGTCGACGCAATGATCGGCGCATACCAGGAAAAGACAATCCGCGTCTGAAAGACATTCATGAAAAACCGCCCCGCTGGACCGTTTATCCCAAAGAAAACAAGAAGGAAAAAACCGACGACAGTGGGGGGCAGGACCATCGGCAGCGTCAGAATACCGTCTGCGATGCCCTTGAAGACCTTACCCAGCCTGACAATGTAATAAGCCGCGGCAATCCCGATAAAGACTGCAAATACAGTCGCAATCAGTGCTGTTCGCAGCGATATCCAAAGCGGCGATAAGTCCACGACCCCACCTCCTTATATTTAAGTCTATCCGGCCAGAAAACCGTATTTTGTGAAGACCTGCATACCGGCATCGGATTGCAGGTAGCTGATAAAATCAGCGGCAGCCGTTTGCTGTGCACTGGCCTTGACAATACCAATGGGATAAGTGATGGCCTTATGCGTATCGGCTGGCGCTGAGGCTGCAACCTTGACGGAGCTGTCCGAAGCGGCATCCGTGGAATAGACAACGCCGCAGTCCACCTCACCTGCGGAAACCCACGAAAGTACCTGTCTGACGTCGGAGCCGAAAACGGCCTTTGCAGAGACCTTATCCCAGAGTCCAAGTGTAGTGTAGGTTTCTTGTGCGTACTGGCCGGCCGGTACGCTGGCCACATCGCCGAGGGCTATCTTTGAAACAGCATCAGTAGCCGCGTCTTCGAATTTGCCGATGGACAGCTTAGTGTCGGCCGGGACAACGAGGACAATCTCGTTTTTCAGGAGCTTGACGATGGAATCTGACATCATCAAGCCCCCGTCGTTCAGTGCATCCATTTGCTTTGTCGCTGCCGAGA
>CAZVLO010000022.1:16388-18155 GCA_964628265.1 uncultured Papillibacter sp. | reverse complement strand
GCTGACGGTCACCGTCACGTTCGGTGCCGCAGACGTGTAATTGGCGATGATCTCATTCAAGGCATCGGTCAGGCTGGCGGCCGCAAGAATGGTGAGCTCCGCCGGCGCGGCCGATGCCGTACTCGGGCTGGATGATGCTTCAGCCGAGGGGGACACCTCCATTGAGGGCGACGGGGACGAAGCGGGCGATGTTGTCCCGCAGCCTGCCATGCCGATAACGAGTATAAGTGCTAAAAGTAACGCGGAAATCTTTTTCATATTGATTGTCCTCCATAATATAATTCACCTGAATACAATGAATTTTACCGTCGCTAGTCCTGATCACGGTGTAATGCAAGAGCGATATTGTCACATTCGGCACAATAAGTTCGGTTTGTATACGTTAGTCACATAATAATATAAGCATAATATGTGGCAAAAGGAAAGTCAATGGACAATTATGATTAAAAAGCTCAAATTGGGTATGATTTGACGTGTTTATTACGTGTAATATTTACTTCTCGGTGTAAATGTTATAAAATAAAGAAAAGCAGTTGTTACTTTAGGAACGATGCGGATAGATAGGAGCTGCAATATATGAACAGCGATCTTTTAAATGCGCGTGAAGTTGCAGAGATACTTAAGATTGCGAGAAATACGGTATATGAGCTGATAAAAAGAGGAGAGCTGAATTGTTCAAAGGTCGGCAAGCAGATGCGGGTCTCACGGGCTGAAGTGGAAGCCTACCTCCAGAGGACGCAGGAGAACAGATCGCCTCATGACAGGCGGGCTCAGAATGACGCTCCCGCAATCAGGCGAACGCCGCCTGTAACGGCTGCCCGGGATGACGCCATCAGGGGCAACGAGCTCATTATCTGCGGGCAGGATGTATCCCTGGATATTCTCGTCACGCATTTGAATACTAAATTTGATAATATCCCCGTATACCGGTCGCACCTTGCCAGCTACAATGGGATATACGCGCTCTATCAGGGAAAAGTCAACGTCGCCACAGCGCACCTGTGGGACGGTGAGACGAATGAATATAATGTGCCTTATATCAAGAAAATGATGCCTGGTATTCCTGTCGTTGTTGTCCGCATCGGTCAAAGACTCGAGGGGATGTATATACCCGAGGGGAACCCGAAGGGCATCACGGGCTGGGAAGACCTTAAACGAAAGGACGTCACGATTGCAAACCGGGAGAAGGGCAGCGGAGTACGCGTCCTGCTGGACGAAAGGCTCCGACTGATGGGCATACCGGGCGAGGCTGTTGCCGGCTATGCCAATGAATTCAAAACGCATCTGGCTGTGGCAACGCAGGTTTCGAGCGGTTTGGCTGACCTTGGAATCGGCAGTGAAAAGGGTTCCCAGGCCTTGCCGGGGATAGCGTTCCTGCCGCTGCAGACGGAATGCTATGACCTGGTCATCAGAAAAGCTGACGCGGATAAGCCGCAATTTGGGGCACTGCTTGAGATTTTGTCGCATGACGACTTTAAAAGTGACATTCAGAAAGCCGCCGGTTTTGACGTGTCGCAAACGGGCAGAATTATTTCAAAATAACTGTAAAAAACCTGCACCTTTCGGTACAGGTTTTTTGCCGGTGTTTATCGGCTTTCGAGTTGGCGGGCTACATCCTCTGGGGTTAAGCCCTTAGCGTTGATGACGCGGGCTTTCGACGCCCTGTCCTGATAGCCAAACACGTTTTCGGTCATCCCGGAGAGAACGTAAGCGTCATAATCGCTTTTAATCAGCATATCGCCAGCTTTCATGTTTTCCACAGTATAA
>CAZVLO010000022.1:12373-16378 GCA_964628265.1 uncultured Papillibacter sp. | reverse complement strand
CGCGTCAGATAATCTGAGACGGGCGACAGATTTTGTTCAACGGCAACTTTACCTTTCATCCGCTTCACCTCGGGATTAGCTTTTACCGAAAAGTAAAAAAATAAACAACGGGACCGCCGGACGGTCCCGTTGTTTTAGTTTGGGTGTCATGCGTATTCAAGCGGCCAATTGATCCAGCGATTTGCCTTTTGTTTCTTGCCGGATGAAGATGACGACACTGAGCGCGCCGATTACTGCGGGGATGGAAAAGAAGATGAAGGAGTAGGAATAGCCCAGATTCAGATTGATGATGAAGCCTGCAATGATCGGTGCGATGATCGCACCGATTCTGCCGAAGGCTTGACCCCAAGCGACGCCGGTATTCCGGAATTCTGTGGGATAGACCTCTGCCATCAGCGGATTGATCGAGGTGAGGGTGTAGTTCATGGTAAAGCCCATAAGGAGCGCAGCGATGAACATAAAGCCTACAGCGGCCGAGTTCAGTGACAGCGACAGGAGGACGACGGCGGCCGCTTCGGCGATAAAAATCATCAGCAGATTCTTTTTTCTGCCGATACCCTCGGCTACAAAACCGGTGGTGACGTTGGCCACAAGTGCGGCAAGATTAGAAACAATGGCGATGGAGATATAGCCTTTTTCCCTCATTATGGTCGGCAGCCAGGCGTTGATGCCATACAGCACGAAGGACCCCATGAAATAAGTCAGCCAGATACCGACGGTCACGCGGGTGTACTTTTTGGAAAAAAGCGCTCGCGGTCCGGAGACTCTGGATTTCGGCGGAGCGATAATATTGTTGGGATTCCGCCTCGTTTGCCTGCCGGTGGCCATTTTCTCAATTCTGCCCAGAACTTCAATGGCCTCGGCTCGGCGGCCTTGCACCACCAGCCAGTGGACGGATTCCGGCATGACGAAATATAGAATAACGGCATAAATGAGCGGAACGATGCCGAACAGGTAACAATAACGCCAGCCAAGAGACTCGGTTACCGCCGTGGCGATGAGGCCCGCGAGAAACCAGCCAATGATCATCCAGGCCATACCGAAGGTGACAAAGATACTGCGCTGTTTTGTCGGCGTAATCTCAGAAAATATCGTTGTAACGACGGGGACGCATGCACCGAGCCCTAAACCGGCAGCGACGCTGAAGACGGCAAAAAAGGTGAAGCTTGGAGCAAAATAAATCGGTATGGTGAAAGCGGAATAAATGGCGATGGCAAAGGTCAGCGTTTTCTTGCGGCCGAATTTATCAGATAAAATACCGGAGATCACGGCACCGGCGACAATGCCAATCATGCTCCAGGAGCTCAGACTGCTCGTTGCCAGAGAGCTCAGATTCCACTCTTGACGGATTGTTGACATGGTATAAGGAACGGTCATATATGTATAACCGTCAAAAATCATTGCAAAGCCGAGTAAAAAGAATATGAACCAAGTGAATTTGTTGACGCCGAAAGAATCAATTACTTCTGAAATGCTGAATTTGTTTCTGGATACAGAATTAGAACTCATCTCTTTTTCTCCTGTGTATTATTAGTTGGTGCAGCCGTTTGCTGAGACGGCATTGAATTTTTTGACTAAGTTTTCACTTCCTGTTCCAAATGAATGGACGCGTTGAATTAAGAGCATACAACTATAATTAAACCGAAAACGAGGCTTGATATCAAGTTCTTTTGGTTGGAATATTGCACTAATTGCGGAATAATAACAGCGCGAACTCGGTGATATTATACGAATATCGGCGCCGATATATAAGCCACGCAGTGTAACCGGATGAAGAAACTAAAAATATAAGGTTTACAGATAAAAAACGTCATCGAAAGGATGACGTTTTTAGTCGTCTCTAGCCAGCGCTTCAACGGCGCTGATAAGCTCATCTGTGAAAAAGACGAGCCTGCCTTTGTTGCTTTCGTAGATTAAGGCCCTGAGGCTTTTGCTTGTGTAGCCGGCCAAATCCCCGATAATGGCACAACGCATCAGGTAATTGGAGCATTTCTGCAGGAGCTCACCTGCGACGCCGGTTTTGAGGTCAAAGAACTCCTCGCTGAGACTCTCTTTATAGACGATCAGGCGGTCGCTTCCGCCGTCGTACCGTGCTGTGGCGAAAAGGTCAAGCAGGTCCTGTGTGCCGCCGATTCTGACGTCGGGACTGACAACGGCGATGACATGCCCATTTTTGCTGATATAAGTCATTTGCTCTGTGTGCTCACTCCTTATTATTTTGTTCCGTCAGCATGTTGATAGCATCCATCACAGCCGCTATCAGCCGGACGGTCCCCCACAGTGTGACCCGGACTTTATTTTCCGATTCGATAAACTGCGTATGCATGGACGAGGTCCCGTATTCCGCCGGCTTGGCGTTCAGGCCCGCCGTCAGCGCGTTCATGATCCGGATAGCGCCGTCCCTGCCACCCACATCAATGTCAACAACAGCGGAAGCCGTGGCTGACAGGCGCTTGTCTCCGTCTGTCTGTAGGCGCAAATCAGCGGCCTTACTCTCTGTAAATGCCGAGAGATCGTGACCGGTGACGCGCCAGCCCTTGCCGATTTTAACGGCTCGCAGCTTGCCCTCACGGATATAGCGCCGGATTGTCTTTGGGTGGATGTCCAGAAGCTGCGATATCTGCTCAACAGTGTAATATTGATTCATAATATACTCCTTATAATTACCCTTAAGGTTATTATAAGTAACAATTAGGCATTTGTCAAGTTAAGATATAAAAATAATAGACTATATGAATCAGGTGGTTTATAATGGAAAAAATCAGCATGCGTCAGGGGGAGGATATTATGGCCATAATCCGGGAGATCGCGGACAGCGAGTTGGACCGGTGCGCGGAGGTGATCCGCCGCGGGTTTCAAACGGTAGCGGACGAATTCGGGCTGACGGAGGAAAAGGTCCCTACAAACGGGGCGTTCATTAAAACCCAACGGTTGATTTCTGACAGAGCGAAGGGGAACCTGATGTACGCGCTCGTGGAGAACGGTACCATCGTCGGCTTCATGCAGCTGGAGAAAGCAAGCGATACGACTTTTTATCTCGAAAAAATCTCCGTACTGCCCGAATGCCGTCACAAAGGCTACGGAACCGAGCTCATCGAATTCGGAAAGAATAAGGTCAATGAGCTGGGTGCTGAAAAAATCGGCATAACGATCATTGAGGAAAACAAGGTTTTAAAGGACTGGTACATCAAAAACGGCTTTGCGCCCACAGGGATCAAGAAATTCGAGCATCTGCCGTTTACTGTCGGCTTTATGGAGATGCGCCTATAACCTGATAACAGTAAAAGAATGACCAACTGGTCATCCCATAATAAACGGGACGCTTCGGCGTCCCGTTGGGTTATTGCTGCGTTATGATTGGTTTTTCTCCATGACCGCTGCTGCCGCGGCATAAACCTGTGAAAACGGCACATTGTTTTTCAAAGCGGCAACCCGGACGTCCTCATACTCGGGTTTTTGCTTTATAAAGCCGCTGTCTTTCACCGTTTTTATTCTGATTTCGCCATAGGGCGTTTGAACAGTGTACCATGAATACTCCAGGATTTCGCGCCTCAGTGTCTGGTAACGGACGCCGATAGTGGTTGTGTGCGTCAGGATCAGCGACGACATGGTGTGCCTGTCGTCCGGCCGGCACAGGCAGGTGAGCATGGTGGCCGGCCGGTTTTTCTTCATATAAATGGGTGTTGTAAAAACGTCGAGAGCGCCGTTATCCAGCAGCAGTTCTGTGGCGAAACCGATGGCTTCGGGTGTCATGTCGTCCAGATTGCAGGAGATTTCCACGACGGCGTCTGTTGTTTCTCTATGATCGCACAAATACGCTCGGACGCAGTTGGGCGCATCAAAATCCTTCGTCCCCATACCGTAACCGATCTTTGTGACAATAATAGGCTCCATCTCGCCAAAACGGCGGACGAAATGCTTGAGCAGCGCCGCGCCTGTCGGTGTGCAGAGCTCACCTTTGATAGTTCCGCCGTAAATCGGGACGCCTTTCAGGATGTGTGCCGT
>CAZVLO010000022.1:0-12363 GCA_964628265.1 uncultured Papillibacter sp. | reverse complement strand
GGTGGGGACGGGCAGAACGCCGTGAGCACATCGTACGAAGCCGGACCCCACATGCACCGGTGACGCTTCGATTTGAGTGACACCCAGCATCTGAAACAGGAGACTGCAGCCGACGATGTCGACGACCGCGTCCAGCGCACCGACCTCATGGAAATGGATCTGCTCCACCGGGACACCGTGAACAACCGACTCTGCTTCAGCAAGAAGCTTGTAAACGCTGAGCGCTTCTTTTTTTACATTCTCAGCCAGTTCGAGGTTTTCAATTATCCCGCAGATGTCCGCATAATTGTAATGGCTGTGCGAATGTTCATTGTCTTGGTGCTCCTGAGCGGACGGCTCGTGAATATGTACGTACTCATGCTTATGCAAATGATTGCCGTTATTAACGGAATCGATGCTACCTTCTTCAATGCCGCCGATGCGGATGCGCATTTTTGTGCCGGTAATACCGCACTTTGTCATACTTTCACAGTCGATCACAACACCGGGCAGACCGAGGCCCCGCATCCTCTGCAGAAACAGTGTCCTGTTCGGGAGTAGTTCAAGAAGAGCCGCCATGAGCATATCGCCTGAGGCACCCATATTGCATTCAAGATAGAGTTTCATCTTCCGCCTCCCCAATATGATTAATGAGGCTCGCCAGATACCCCGCGCCGAAGCCGTTGTCAATATTGACGACGCTGACATTGCCGGCGCAGGAATTCAGCATGGAAAGAAGTGCGGACAGGCCGTTGAAATTTGCACCGTAGCCAACACTTGTGGGGACGGCAATCACAGGGCAGGAAACAAGTCCGCCGACGACGGTAGCCAGCGCGCCCTCCATACCGGCGACGGCAATGACGACCTTGGCAGTCATTAACACATCGAGCCTGCTGAGGAGCCGGTGTAGTCCCGCTACGCCCACGTCAAACAGGCGTTCAACACGGTTGCCGAGCGCTTCAGCCGTGACGGCGGCCTCTTCCGCGACGGGTATATCGCTTGTCCCGGCGGCGACGATACCGATAAAGCCTTTCGTATGGACCTCGAACTTTCGCCCGTGAATTGCAATGCGCGAGACGGGATCATAATCAACAGGGATCAATTCACCGAGCTCTGAAGCTTTTTCGGGAGAGAGCCGGGTGACAAGAATATTGTTATTTCCGTGGTTTTTCATAGCCGTAATAATTCCGGCGATTTGCTCTGCCGATTTACCGGCGCCATAAACCACCTCCGGTATCCCGTGCCGGAGACCTCTGTGGTGATCGATCTTGGCGTATCCCAGTTCTTCGAAAGGCTCCATTTTTAGCTTCAGGAGGGCATCCTGCGGTGAGATATCACCGTTTTTTACGCTGTTGAGAAGCTGAAGAACATTATTCTGATCCAAATTATACCTCCGTTTTTCGGGGTGCTACGTCAAGCAGAACAGCGTCGAAGTAAGGGCTGACGGCATCTAGGATCTTTTTCCTCCTGTCGATAACGCTTTTGAATTGGCTTTCGGGAATTTGTATCCGCGCGGCACCGGAAAAATAACGAATGCGGAAATCGGTGAAGCCGATGGCGTGCATCGCGTGTTCCGCTTGTGCGACATTGGATATCAGTTCCTCGGTAAGGGCCGTGCCTGTTGGGATACGGGTAGCGAGGCAAGCGTAGGAAGGCTTGTCATGCGTAAACAAACCGGCCTCGCAGGATAATTTTCTGATTTCTTTTTTTGTCAGCCCGCATTCCCGCAGCGGGGATCGGATACCCAATTCATCAAGCGCGCACATGCCCGCACGATCGCTCATGTCGTCCGATGCGTTGGTTCCGTCGCACACGAGGTCATAACCGTCAGCGCGCGCAAGCGTTTGAATTCGGCTGAACATGGCTTTTTTGCAGTGATAGCAGCGGTCGGCAGGATTCTGAGCCACGTCCGTATTACT
The DNA here is from genome assembly GCA_964628265.1 of uncultured Papillibacter sp. Lineage (GTDB taxonomy): Bacteria > Bacillota > Clostridia > Oscillospirales > Oscillospiraceae > Sporobacter. Next base: position 10,465 of record CAZVLO010000022.1, on the reverse strand, counting down.
GAGGATGTCGACCATATCAATCGTCATGGGGACTGAGAGCATATAAGCCAGCTTTGAGGCGTCATCCAGTTCAAACTGTGGCTGCAGCAGTGACTTTACGAAATAGGCCTTGATATCGCAGCCGAACATATTTGCGGCGTGGAGCAGATAAGAAGAATCAACGCCGCCTGACAAGGCAATGGCAAAACGGGGATTTTCGGTAAAAAAAGTTTTGAGGTCCATACTATTCTCCTGAATTCCAGCATTTCCGGAATGACGGCGCAACGTATTGCGCTGAGCGAAAACAGCTAAATGCCACATAAACATTAAAGCCCGAAAAAAGACGTTTTAAACGTCTTTCCCGGGTTTTCGCATCCTGCGCTTTACTGTCATCGACATCGAATCCTTTGTTTGATGATTGTATCGATTTTAACATACAGTCCGTGCGGCTGTCAATTTTTGATGTATTATGCCTTATTTAAAACTCAATTCCTTTTCGGCCTGCAATCCCCCTGTCATAGGGGTGCTTGATTTTTACCATTTCCGTTACATAATCCGCGCGGCTGATAATATGGTTATCCGGCTTATGTCCGGTAATCACCAGCTCCAGCGCAGCAGGCTTGTTGAAGACAAGGTCAAGAAATAGACTGCTGTCCAGCAAGCCCAGCTGATAAGCGTCCAGTGCTTCATCGAGGATGAGAAGGTCGCAGGTCCCTGATGTCACAGCTTCGAGGGCGTTCGTCAGATTGGAATCCTGAACTCGTTTCGTCTCTTCCAGCTGCTGGGGCGTCATATCACGCACAAAGCACTTTGCGGCGGTACCCCGATAAACGGTGACATTCGGCAGCAGCTCGAGATTGTTAAGTTCACTGGTGTTTGAGTCCTTCAGAAACTGGACGATGACAACCCTCTTGCCGCTGCCGGAAGCGCGCAGCGCTAAACCGAGAGCCGCTGTTGTCTTGCCTTTGCCGTATCCGTAATATACATGAATGAGGCCATTGGACATAACCTTTCACCCCTCAGAATAAAACTCTCACACGAGGGTTTCAAACATCACGCAATCCGTGAGCACGGGAGATTGAGCCCAGGATTCTGCGTCAATCCTCGCGCGGTAGCCGCAGCAGTTGTCGACAGACCATTCGTAATATTGCCGCTCCGGCTTGCCGTATCTGCTGAGAATCGACATGATTGTACCGCCGTGAGAAACGATGACAAGCTGATCATCCTGGTTTTTGATGCATTCACCGACGATTTTGTCGAAAGCGCGGCAGACCCTGTCAGAAAAATCGTTAAGCCCTTCACCATTGGGGCAGGGGAGTGTGCAGCTGCTCTCCACCCATTCCCTGTAAGCCGCGTCCTGTGCCATATCAGCCGCCGACCTGCCTTCAAAATCCCCGAAATCCATTTCCCTCAGATCATGGCAGACGGTCAGTTCCGCGCCCGGGAACTTGATACGGGCTGTTTCAAGGGCGCGTTTCATGGGGCTGACATAGACGCGCGCGGTACCGGCGTTGATTCCCGAATTGCGCGCGTGTAAAATTCCTTCTTCGCAAAGAGGCTCGTCTGTAGTGCCGATATACCTTCTGGCTGCGTTTCCGGCTGTCCTGCCATGGCGCATGAGCAGTATCTCCATATCCTATCCTTTAATGACTGTCGGAATACCGCAGCAGAGCCGTATGACCTTCTCGGCCTTTTCGGCCAGAGCAACACAGAGCCTGCCCGTGGCTTCCCTGGCCATACGTTCGCCTTTATCGACGGGTACGACACCGCTGCCGGTTTCGTTGCAGATGACAACTTTTTTCACAAGCAGATCGGGGAGCAGCGCCTCGATGGAATCGGGCGCCCTTGATACGAGGTTCTGCAGATTATATATGACAGGTTTGCTGTCAAGCACGCCGTCGGATATGTCCGAGTCGCTGCAGCCGAATTCTTTTTTTACATACTCCCGCTTTCCGGAAGCAAGACCGCCGATGACAAGAATCACTGTGAAACCACCTTTTGGATTATTATTATTGACGCGAGCATCATAAGCTCGCATAACTGCAGAAAATAGCCCGCCAGATCGCCGCTCATACCGCCGAACTGGCGGCGCGACATAACGTAGAGATAACCAAGGCAAAGAAACGCGGCAAGCGTCATGACAGTGCCGGTGAGGGTATCAAGATAAATGAGACCGGCAATGGAAAGGACGAGGAATATGACCAGGATGAAAAAAGAAGCTTTTTTCCCCGCCGAGTCTTTAAACGTACTCAGCAGGCCTCTGCCGGCATTGGCCGGAAAGATGAGCACAGCGAGGCCCGACAGCGTCCGGCTCAGTACAAACATCAGACCCGGGAGCAGGGGAGTCAGAGAGGTTATTTCAATTTCCGTACCCAGAGCAAAGTATAACAGCAGGTATGTTACGACGCTGATGACGGCAAAAGCTCCGGTGTGAGGGTCTTTCAATATCTCCCGCTTACGCTCCTGAGAGGCCCGGCTCGCCAGGGCGTCTGCGGTGTCACAGAAGCCGTCCAGGTGAATACCGCCGGTGACAGCAACGGGAAGCAGCGTCAGGCCGGCACTGCGCAAAACCGCACCGAAGCCCAGCGTTTCACTCACCCATAGCCACGCCCAGGTCACAAGACCAACAACCACACCGACAAACGGGAACATCGCCATCATGTAACGCATATTGTCCTCGCGCCATTTGAGCGTCGGTACCGGTATCCTCGAAAACATGGAGAACGCTGTGATAAAAGAGCGGAGAAGGCTCATCGCACTGCCTCCTTATGCGTTATCGGAATACCGCAGCAGAGCTCAGCCACACGTTCGTAACGCTGTGCCAGAGCGCGGTTTATCGCCGCCAGCGTCTCAATGTAAAGCATGGTATCATCCGTATAAATAGTTCCGTCTGAAAAGACGTCATTGGAGACGACCACAAGGTCGTCGCATTGCGTCTCCAGTCTTTCAAGACCTGTCATAATAGCGTCAAAGGTACCGCTGCCGGCGCCGTCTTCCGAAAATAATTCGTTAGCGGTCAGGTTTCCCAGGCATTCCAGCAGAACCGTACCGCGCTCCGGCAGAAGGAGTCCGCCAAGGTCGGTATATCGTTCCATGGTATGAAAGCCCTTTTCAGCCCGCATCGCCCGGTGCTTTTCAATCCGAAGGATATCCTCATTGTCAAAGGGCATCATTGTGGCGACATAATATCGCGGCACCGGCAGGATGACTGCAAGCGCTTCGGCATATTCACTTTTCCCGCTGGCCGCTCCGCCCAACACAATTGTGCGCATATAAGTCTCCTCTTATAAAGGTTTGTACGCCTCCAGGCCGATATCCGAAAATGATGAGGAACCGTGATAGACACACAGCGCCATATCGAGGAGCGGCAGCAGCGCGACAGCTCCCGTGCCTTCTCCAAGGCGCATTTCGGCGTTAATCATCGGCCGAAGCTCCAGGGCGTCCAGCAGCATGATGGCGGCCGGCTCATCTGAAACATGACTTGCCAGCATCGCATACCTTGCTTCGGGGCACAGCCGTGTGGCCAGGAGCGCGCTGACGGCACTGATAATTCCGTCAATCACGATGGGGATTCTGTATAAAGCGCCGCCAAGGAAAACACCGGTCATACCGGCGATGTCAAAACCACCGAGCTTCATTAAAATATCAAAAGCGTCGTTTGGATCCGGCTTGTTGACAGAGATGGCTTTTTCGATAACGCTGATTTTCCGGAGGAGTCCGGTATCTGAAAGCCCCGCACCGCGGCCTGTCACACGGTCGACCGAAGTATGTAAAAGCACGGACGCCACAGCACTGGAGGTTGTCGTATTGCCGATTCCCATTTCGCCGGTGGCTAAAATAGCGTATCCCTGCTCAGAACAAGCCCTGACTATCTCAATTCCGGCTTCGATTGCTTTGCCCGTCTGCTCCCTTGTCATAGCGGGACCTTCGGCGATATTCATTGTCCCGTCGGCGATATGGTGGTCAACGAGGAGGGGATTGCCCGGCCGTGAAGCCATACCCATGTCGACGGGGATCACGTCGGCGCGGGCGTATCCCGCCATGTGGCAGACAGAGGTCTGCTTTCTCGTCAGATTTTCGGCCACAAGAGCTGTAACCTCGCTGCCGGATTGGGAGATCCCTTCCCGGACAACCCCGTTGTCAGCGCATACTACAATAACGGCGCGCTTATTCAAATAAACGTCTGCATTTCCCGAGATCGCTGCGATTTTAGTAACCGCATTTTCCAGAAGTCCGAGACTCCCCAGCGGCTTGGCAATATTATCCCAATTCGTTTTTGCGGCTAACGCAGCCGCATTGTCCGGTTTTGGGATTGTTGCGTTCAGCTTATCAAAATCCATGGTATCCTCCGTGTTTATAGTCATGACATAACACTAAATACAAATAAAAAACTCTCCTACTGACGGAGAGTAAGAAAGCAGAGCTCATTTCCACTCAGCCAAATGTCCGTCGGCTTGTGCGTACTAAAACGTCAGGTATTCTGGCTCAGGCGTCATCGCTCTGCTTCGCCTTCCCGGGAGAAATCCATCTCCCAGTGGCTAAGAGCAAAATCATTTGCTCTCATGAAACAGGCTGGTACCATTACAGCGGCGGCTCCGCGCGGGATTTTCACCCGTCTTCCCTGATAATTCATTTGTTTATTAATTCTATCCGTCCGGACGTACTTTGTCAAGCGCCACCGACTCTGATTGACAACACCGAAAAATAATGTTACCGTTAACATGTTTTGAGGTGAGGCAAATGTCGCAAAACGCAGTAAATATCAGAGATCGGCTCTATCTCTCCACTGTGGCGGAGGACGCCGCGCCGGTGGCCGAAGAGTATAAGCTCGGTCTCGAATTGGCCGAGTTCTGCACAGCGAGCAACATGGACACAGACTATAATAAATGGGACAGCATCGCCAGGGATAAAATGAAAAGCACCAACCGTTATATACTCCATGCGCCCTTTAACGAGCTTTTCCCCGCGGCAATCGACCCCCTTGCTCTGGATTTGGCCAGGAGGCGTTATAAGCAGGCCTATGCGCTGGCGGAGAGTTATCATATTAAAAGGATAGTCGTCCATTCGGGATATGTCCCATTCGTGTATTTTAAAGAATACTTCGCCCAACGCTCCGTATCCTTCTGGCAGGAATACCTCAGCGACAAACCCCGTGATTTCAATGTCGTCATAGAAAACGTGCTTGAGGATTCGCCCGATGCGCTCATTGATATAGTCAAGGGAGTCAACGACCCCAGACTGCGTCTGTGCTTGGATTTGGGTCATGCCAACATAACAAAAGCGGGAATGACTGTTGAGGAGTGGACGAAGGCGGCTCTCCCTTATCTGGGGCATGTACATCTGCATAATAACGACGGCTGGCCGGATTCCCACGGCGCACCTGACATGGGCGAGATGGATATGAAAGCGATATTGCATCTTATTACCGAGGGCGCGCCCGAGGCAACGCTGACACTGGAAATCAGGGACAGCTGCCGTTCATCTGTGGAGTGGTTAATTGAAAAGGGATTTTTGCATGAAATATGAATGTCATGGGCACATCATCGCCGACGGGGAAAACTACGCCGTATCAATGGAGCGCCATCAGAAAGGCGTCGACGTGCTGTATGTCCGGAACGCTTTAAAAACGATCGCCGGTAAAGGCATCGGCTATTACCGGGACGGCGGCGATAAATATATGGTCTCCGCTTATGCCAAAAGAATAGCGGGAGATTACGGGATCGACTACCGTACACCATTATATATTACACATAAAGATGGCTATTACGGCGCCATGTACGGCCGGAGCTACAAGACGATGCGCGAGTTTCTAACACTTATTCTAGAGGCAAAGGAACTGGGAGCCGATTTCGTGAAGCTCACAGTCTCCGGAATGCTGGACTTTGCCGGCAGCGGTGAGATCACAGGACCTGTTTTCAGCGGTGAAGAGCTGAAAGAAGCTGTGAAAATCTCCAACGGTGAGGGCTTCAGAGTCATGGCCCATGTCAACGGCGCGGATAATATCAAGGCCGCGCTGGAAGCCGGTGTCGACAGTGTAGAGCACGGCTTTTGGCCTGATGGCAGCGTAATCGATTATTTTCTCCAGACAGGAGCTGTCTGGGTGCCCACCTGTGTGACTGTCGCCAATATCATCGAGTCGGGGCGGTATGACCGCACGGTCATGCAAAATATTCACGACGTTCAGAAAGCTGTCTTAATGGAAGCGTATGAACAGGGCGTCTTAATTGCCTCCGGCAGTGACTGCGGCGCCTGGATGGTACCCCAGGGGAAGGGCACAGACGATGAGATTGCTCTCCTTAAAGCCATGGGCATCGACCCTGAGAGGGGAAACGCCGCCATCAGGGAGAGGTTCCGGCGCCGGTGAACACAAAAATGCTTACCTTCACGGGTAAGTATTTTTGTGTTTTAACTGTTTAATTGTTATTTGACGATAACCGCAGAATAGCCGTCCTCATTGACCATAAAGTCATCAGATGTTCCGACAATATACGCCTTAATCATCACGGCCGTATCGATAGCTGCGAATGCTTCGCTGTCCAGTGTGTCGGAGAACTCGATTTTCTCACCGGGTTTGATTTCGGTAGAGCTCAGGGCGGCGATGAACATCTTGTCAGCCGACCAGGTATAGACATTTTCACCCTCTGCGTCAAACAGCTTGAAGTCATATTTTTGCCCGCTGGTGTGATTAATCGTGACTGTTTTGTCCGTGTTGTTTTCAATCGTCAGCCACATGGTCAGCGCGCCGCCTTTGTCCTGCAAAGCGGAAGCTGTCACGTTGACACCGGCATTTAGGCTATCCAGGAGCGCAGCCAGTCTGGAGACGATTGTCACGGCTTCGGCACGTGAGGCGTTTTCCTTCGGGTAGAGCATATTGTTGCCGCGACCGTAAATAAGCTTGAGGATCACGGATTTTACAATGTCGTTTTTGTAATCCTCGGAAATATCGGCATCGTCGCTGAAGGGCGCGGGCATAATCATAATCATCGCGTAATCGCCGCCTGTTCTATAATCCAGGGCTTTGATGGTCCAGTGAATCATGACCTCGCGCTCCAGCGGCCCGTTGGGATTGAAGCTGCCGCCTTTTTCTATGATCCCGGCGGTAACAAGGTCAATGAGCGCATCGGCGCCGTTATCCGTGCGCGCCATATCATCAAAATAATCGTTAATGTCCGGAGCCGCGAAGTAGTTAATGCGCACACCGGCAGCCTTGTGAAGCAGCCTTGCAAACTCGGCCCGGGTGATGGGTTTATCGGGACTGAACTTTCCGCTGCCGTCACTGAATATCTCTGGGTATCCGAATTCAGCGGCCGCGTCAGTAAACCAGGTGCCGGAAATATCGCTGTAAGCCAAATTGGCATCCTGCACCGCAAGTGCTGTTGTCAGCGCGGCTGTCAGCGTTAATGAAATAATGATTAATGCAATAAGCAATGTTTTTTTCATATATACTCCTCTTGTATTTATATTCTGCCGTATTTGACGCAATAAAACACGAATTGTTCCTTCACATTGTCATATGACAAGCTGATATGGGCAAATTGGTGTTATGGTGACGCTGCGGAGCTTCCATGCTGACGAAGTGTCATTGACAATAATAGGCAGTATTGATAAAATCTAAACAGTCCACTGGAAAGGAGCTGTCACATGGACAAATTTATACCGTTTGAAAAGATGTCAAAACGAAAGAAGCGCGAGATAGTAGCGCACAAGCGGCAAACCTGGGGCGGGCTTAACCCGGTCACAAGGAAGCCGGAAAATCCAAAAGCGTACAAGCGCGTCAAGGCACGGAAGTGGAACGAGGACTCGTCCACAGACGTGCCTTTTACACTGCAGATGTGATCAGCTGCTCCGCAGGTGGGACGAGAGCAACCGGTATCCGGGTGATCAGCGCGGCGGCGGCGCGTGTTAGGGTATCTGCGGGGCGGAATGTTCCGTCGGGATAACCGCTGAGAATGCCGTAGTTACCCAGAGCCTCAATGGCGTCATATGACCAGGGGTTTGACTCCAGGGACACATCGGAGAAAGTGCTCACGCTGCCGTTGTTGCGATACAACAGTGTGTGATTGATCATAACAGCGAATTCTTCCCGTGTCACCGGCCTGTCGGGGTTGAACCGATTGCCCCCGATGCCCGTGATAATGTTATATTTTCTCGCCGTCTCAATATATGACTGTGCCCAGCTGCCGATACAGTCGTCAAAGCTGTAGGCCGGGTTCAGCTCAGGCTTTATCTTAAGCATCCGGACCAAAATCGTTGCAGCCTGCGCCCTTGTGAGCGGCTCGTCAGGGGAAAACCTGCCGTTACCGCAGCCATTGACGAGATTTTTCATATAAGCATCAAGTATATAGTCTTTTTCAGGGGTGTCCTGAATATCGGAGAAGGTACAGTTGTTCAGCCAGAGCTTGTAGTAGTTCCAGGTGCTGCCGGTTTCCTGGCCCAGCGCCCAGTTTCCGGTTCCCTTTATACCGTATTGATTGACAAGCTCCAGCCTTGCCTTTATTGAATTCTCACCTTCGTACCATATTGTATATGTACCGGAATCCAGTGCCTGCCCGCCGACGACCGGTTTCGGATCATCGGGATTGACCGTAATAACAGCGTAGGTTGACTGACTTGCAGGGTCAATCTGTACTGTACCTCCGTAATTGTTAACAAGCTGTGTGATTTTCGTGTTTGTTATGCCGTATCCATTCGGGAACCCGCTGTTATCCGACCATATACGCCCGTAGAAGGGAAGTCCCAAAACGATTTTTTCCTTCGGTACGAGACTCACGGCATACATTATGGAGTTTTCTACATACGAAATGCTGGAAACAGGTCCCGCCGGACCGCCGTAATAGTGTTCATCATATGTCATGACCATGAGATAATCGCAGTATTCGGAAAGCGCAGCGTAGTCATACGAACCCTGCCAGCCCGTCGTCGAACCCCAGGGATTTGCCGCTACCGAAACAACAAGTGTTTTGCCCTCCGGCAGCTTCGATCTGAGCAGCCGTATGAAATCAACATAGATATCCCTTTCGCCGGCCGTCACGTTTTCAATGTCGATATTGACACCGTCCAAGTCATACAGGCTGACGGCCTCCGCAAGGCTGTCCGATAATTGCTCCCTGTTTGACAGCGCGGCTTTTCCTACGGTACGCGACCATTCATTGGACAAAAACGGTACGACAGTAATACCCCGACTGTGCATATCAGAAACGAAGTCGGCACTGATTGTCGAGTTCAGCACCAGACTGCCATCGTTATTCAGGGCAAAATAATTCGGTGAAATCTCATTTAAGGAATTCTGCGCGCTGTCAACCATGGCGGTATAGTTCGATGCGTCGCTGAAAAATATGTAGGACATGTTAAACTTATACTCTGCAGCCTGGGCCTTTTCTACCGGTAATATCATTGCAAAAAGCGCGAGCAGAATACCTGTTATCCCGATGCTAATTACCCTTTTCAAAATATCACTCCTCTGAAGTATGGGTTAAACCGGCTTCGGTTCCTTCATAGTTTAATGATAGTCTCCCGAGAAACCTGTCGGAAAATGACAGGAAATATGAAAAAGGAGTAAATTGATTGGAATAAGGCGATTGAATGTCATCCGAATAAGCAGGACTTTGCTTGAAAACCCTCCATTATGACACCAGACTTATCGATGTGTTATAATACGCTTGGGAGGCGGATAAAAGCAGTGGAAACTTACAAAACGTCAGAGCTCGCCCGCCGGGCGGGGATACATCCGAATACCGTACGCCTCTACGAGGCGCTGGGGCTGATCCCAAAGGCCAAACGCCTTGAAAACGGCTATCGCGTTTTTACGGAGCGCCATCTGGAGCAGATCAGGCTGGCCCGGACGGCACTGCGGATCGAGGTCCTGCAAAACGGGCTTCGGAAGCAGGCGATCGCCGTTATTAAAACAGCCGCCGCCGGCGACCTTGACGGCGCTTACCGGCTGACGGCACGCTATCTTGCTCAGCTGGAAGAGGAACGGACGAAGGCGGAGGAAGCGATCCAGATTGCCCAACTGCTGCTGATAGGCGGGCATAACGTAGGGACCGGACGGCAGCTGAAGCGTCAGGAGACGGCGGAGCTTTTGGATATCACCATTGATATGCTCCGCAACTGGGAGATGAACGGACTTCTTACCGTGAAGCGGCGGCAGAACGGCTATCGCGTGTATGACGACGGGGATATCCACCGGCTCAAAATTATCCGGACGCTCCGCTGTGCGAATTATTCCTATGCGGCGATTCTGCGCCTGCTGCGCGCTGCCGAACAAAATCGGGAGGCGGATCTGCGCGCGGTGCTCGACACGCCGGGGGACGACGATGATATTGTTTCCGTATGCGACAAGCTACTGACCTCGCTGGCATCCGCCGAGCGCAACGCGAAACAAATGATGGCGCACCTGAAAAAGATGAAAAAGCTCAGATAAATACCCTCCACTTTAACACCAGACTTTGTTCCGGTGTTATTTTTATACCCGAAATATAAGGGA
>CAZVLO010000021.1:29804-38242 GCA_964628265.1 uncultured Papillibacter sp. | reverse complement strand
ACCTTATGCCTTGAGTGCCTGTCCTGGAATTCAATATAGTCCGTCTCGGTTCGAAACAGGGGGCCTAGCCGGTCAGAAGTCACCGTCCTGTTTGCGAAAACAGACCGGATTGTCCCCAGCAGGCTTCGGAAGGTGATGTATTCTCCGCCGTCATGCGTTTTCGCGGAGAGCGCAGCACCGACAGCGACATAAATATGGGCATTTGTGGGTAGGACGATACTATCATTTTCGAGATTAAGCATTTTCTGAAACCGCTGGCGCAGCTGCGGCAGGAAAAACAAAGGCCCTCCCAACAGAACGCATTTGTCTCGGATTTTCCTGCCGCAGGCCAGTCCGCTGATTGTCTGGTTAACAACAGCCTGAAAAACAGACGCAGCGATATCCTCCCGGCGCGCTCCCTCATTGAGAAGCGCCTGCAGGTCGGTTTTGGCGAAGACGCCGCATCTGGCTGCGATGGGATATATCGTCGTATAATCGGCTGCCAGCCTGTCAAGCCCCTCTGGATCTGTTTTCAGGAGGAGCGCCATCTGGTCGATGAACGCGCCGGTGCCGCCGGCACAGATACCGTTCATTCTCTGGTCAAGCCCGTTTTCCAGAAAAGTCAGCTTTGCGTCTTCGCCGCCCAGCTCAAGAACTGTTTTAACATCCGGTATGAACCGTCTGACAGCTCTGCTGCCGGCGATGACCTCCTGTACGAAAGGCAGGTCCGGCTCTACAGACAGGGCGATGCCACCCGAGCCAGTGACGGCTGCCGACACCAAATGATCTCCGAACTTCTCAGATAATTCGTTGAGTACCGTGCCCAGAGTACCGAAAAGGTCCGAATAATGCCTGCGGTAGCAGCTGTAAACCAGGCTGCCGCTCCGATCGAGAACAGCGGCCTTTATCGTTGTTGAGCCGGCGTCAATACCAAGGCAATAAGCTTCATCCCGCGAGCGCGTGTTGCTGTTCAATAGAATTTTGCCTCCCGAAAAAGCATTTTCAAATCATTATTTGTATTTTTGAAGGAATTGATACGTCAGCGGAACGAAATTAGTTGCGTGACCATATATTAGCATCGGGAAACTTTTTTCTCCGACATATGCCGCGTACTCATCAGGAGGCAATTCAATGAATATTGACCCTATACCGCTGAATCAGCTGCCGGTCGGTAAAAAAGCAAATGTCACGGCGTTGACGTCTGACGGTGCGACACGGCGGCGCATGCTTGACCTCGGCATCATCGACGGCACGGAAATCGAGCCGCTCTACGCAAGTCCATCCGGAAATCCGATCGCCTATATGATCAGAGGTGCCGTGATTGCACTGCGGCGCGATGTATCCCAAGGAATCCTTGTAACGATGTCATAAAATCCATGCGGGACAGTTTGACCTGTTATTGATATACATAAAACTCAATGTCTGGCCTTTTGTCCCGCGTAATTTAATAGGGGAGAATTATGAATGGGACTGACAGGCACCTCGACCGGAACAAGTGTTTTAAATAACTGTTTGACTCTTGAAAAAGAAACACCTCAGGATAAAATCATCGCCCTGGCAGGGAATCCAAATGTCGGAAAAAGTACAGTTTTCAACAGCTTGACAGGCTTAAACCAGCATACCGGGAACTGGCCTGGCAAAACAGTGACGAACGCTTATGGCAAACACAGACTTCAGGGTCAGAATTTCATACTTGTTGATTTACCGGGTACATATTCGCTGATGTCCAACTCGACGGAAGAGGAAATTGCACGCGATTTCATATGCTTCGGAGGTTCAGACGCCGTTATCATTGTCGCGGATGCCACGTGCCTTGAACGGAATCTGAATCTCGTGCTGCAGTCAATGGAGATTACCGCCGGGGTGGTGCTGTGTGTCAATCTGATGGATGAGGCGAAAAAAAAGAATATAAATATTGACCTTCAAAAGCTGTCCGCAAGGTTAGGCATACCTGTTGTCGGGACCAATGCGCGCAGCGGCAGAGGCCTTGACCAATTGATGGAAACAGTTCGGTCCTTGACGGAAATAAAAGCTTCGCCTTTAGCAATAACATACGATGAGGAGATAGAAACGGCTGTTTCCATATTAGCTCCGGCTGTCAAAGACGAAATCAAAGGATATGTGAGCAGCCGGTGGCTGACGCTCAGGCTGCTTGAAGGCGACGAAAGTATTATGCGTTCCCTGGAAGCGCATATCGGGTACGACATCATGCAAAGCGATATGTTATCACAGAAGCTGTCGGAGGCGATCCGTCTGCTCAGTGATGCCGGCATAACGCGTGACCGGTTCAGGGACCGGATTGTTACCGCTGTCGTCAGAATGTGCGAGGACATCGGGCGCGATGTCCTTACATATGGAAAAAAGGATTACGCCGCGCAGGACCGCAGAATCGACAGAATTCTGACCTCAAAATGCACCGGTATCCCCATAATGATTCTGCTGCTGTTCGGCGTATTCTGGATAACGATTGCCGGTGCCAATTACCCCTCCGGGCTGCTGGCGGATGGACTTTTCTGGGTCGAAGAACGGCTTGGTGACTTTTTCGCGTGGATCTCCGCGCCGGCCTGGCTCGGCGGTGTCCTCGTTGAGGGCATGTACAGAACACTGGCATGGGTTGTCTCGGTCATGCTGCCGCCTATGGCGATTTTCTTTCCTCTGTTTACGCTTTTGGAGGATCTGGGCTATCTGCCCCGTATCGCTTTTAATCTGGATAATTTTTTCCGGAAGGCCTGCGCTCACGGCAAGCAGGCGCTGACGATGTGTATGGGCTTTGGCTGCAACGCCGCCGGTGTTGTCGGCTGCCGCATCATCGACTCACCCCGTGAGCGGCTGATTGCCATCATCACGAACAATTTCGTCCCCTGCAACGGCAGATTTCCGACGCTGATCGCCATTATCTCCATGTTTTTCGCGGGGGCTGTCGGCGGCGCATTCAAAGCTGTCGTCTCCACACTGGCGCTAACGGCAGTTATCATATTTGGCGTTGTGATGACTGTTTTTTTCTCCAGGGTGCTTTCAAAAACGATCCTCAAAGGCCTGCCGTCCTCCTTCAATCTGGAGCTGCCGCCGTATCGCCGGCCGCAGATTGGAAAGGTCATCGTTCGATCTGTACTCGACAGGACACTGTTTGTCCTGGGCAGGGCGGCCGTCATAGCCGCACCGGCAGGGGTCATTATTTGGCTCCTTGCGAATATACACACCGGCGGTATGAGCCTGCTGACCCATTGCGCCGGATTTCTGGATCCTTTTGCCAGGCTGATTGGCCTGGACGGCTATATCCTGTTTGCGTTTATCCTCGGTTTCCCAGCCAACGAGATCGTTGTGCCGATTATTATCATGAGTTACATGTCCACAGGTTCGCTGACGGAATTGAACAGCTTATCCGACCTGAGAGCGCTGTTTGTCAGTCAAGGCTGGACATGGCTGACGGCTGTGTGCGTCATGCTGTTTTCCCTGATGCACTGGCCTTGCGGGACCGCCTGCCAGACGATAAGAAAAGAGACGCAGAGCCTGAAATGGACCCTCGTCTCAATCGCCATCCCGACTGCTGCCGGAATTGTCATCTGTCTGATTACCGCCGGCACAGCGCGTGTTTTCGGATTTGTATAACAAGCTTGTTTGTGTTGCATATTCAGCTTAATTGTTGTACAATATTTGGTATAAATATGATATAAGATTCATGTACGTTGAACCCCACGAGTCAGCACATAAAGAATAAGAACAGGCAGGAAAGAAGGAGCTCAACTATGAAGATGGAGAACAAAATAGCAGTCATTACAGGCGCAAGCTCGGGGATGGGCCGTGCCATTGCCGCGTTATTCGCCAAGGAAGGCGCAAAGGTTCTTGCAGTCGCAAGAAGAATTGACAGACTTGAGGAACTCGCAAAAGAGGCTCAGGGATATGCCGGGCAGATTATCCCCTACGCGGGAGATATGCTGGTTAAGGAACAGGCGGAAGGCATTATCGATGAAGCCGTCAAAAGGTTCGGCAAACTCGATATTCTGATCAACAACGCGGGTTTAATGGACGACTTCAGCCCCGTGGGAGAGTACAGCGACGCCATGTACGATAAAGTCATGAAGCTCAATCTTGAAGCGCCGTTCCAGTCGATGAGAAGGGCCATCAAGGAGTTTGAGAAACAGGGCGGCGGCGTCATCATAAATGTCGCTTCAGTGGGCGGTCTTTTCGGCGGACGTGCCGGCGCGGTCTATACGGCCTCAAAACACGGCCTTGTGGGCTTGACGAAGAATACGGCATTCCACTACGGCAGCAAAAATATCCGGTGTAATGCCATTTGCCCCGGATCCGTCACAACGGAGGTCGGCAGCGGGGAGTATATGCAGAAAATCAATATGGAGGCCATGGGCAATATGCGAAAAGGCCTCGGCCTGATTAACCGCCCCGGAGCCTCGGAGGAAATTGCCGACGTCGCTCTTTTCCTCGCTTCAGATAGCTCCACTTATATTAACGGACAAGCTATCGCTGTGGATGGCGGCTGGACCTGCTATTGACATTAAAGCCTATATGGTAAAAACGTATAGCATCCAAGCACAGAGAAAAACAAACAACCCGCTTCGTCATGCGAAGCGGGTTGAATATTACCATCGCCGCAGATGATATGGCACGCCTGGAGGGACTCGAACCCCCGATCTCGCGGTTCGTAGCCGCGCACTCTATCCGGCTGAGCTACAGGCGCATACGGCACTTTGGTATGATAGCATAACGGTTTGCAAAAAGCAAGAGCAAATTATAATTTTTTCTGTATTGTTCTGTATTGTCCCGGCTCAATATATTGTGGATACTTATCGGTAAATTAGCAGATATAGTACATATTGATGAAAAAAGCAATGGTATTTTAGAGAACATATCGCTTGACCGCTTAATCACGCAACTGTATAATATTAGCAAACCGGGTTACGTATTGTCGTATGGGAGGTTATTTGCATGAATCGCACGGACAAGGAGAACTATTATCTGGATATCGCCGAGACTGTTTTGGAAAGGTCGACATGCCTGCGCCGGAAATACGGCGCAATTATCGTCCTCAATGACGAGATCATTGCCACGGGGTACAACGGCGCACCGCGCGGCAGAAAGAACTGTGACGACCTGAATTACTGTACAAGAGAGAGCATGAAGATCCCCAGCGGCGAAAGATATGAGCTCTGCCGGAGCGTCCATGCAGAAGCCAACGCCATAATATCCGCTGCCCGCCGGGACATCCTGGGATCGACGCTGTATCTTGTCGGCAGGGAAGCGAAGACAGGCGATTACATAAAGGGGACGACACCCTGCACAATGTGTCGGCGCTTCATCATTAACGCCGGAATCACCAATGTCGTATGCCGTGAACAGAAGGATGCGTTTTCAGTCACAAATGTGCGTGATTGGGTGTTTAACGACGATTCACTGCCGACGATGTTATAAGACAAGATCTGAACAACCAGATGCCGATCCGACTGAAAGCGGATCGGCATCTTTTGTTTATTGCCTGTTATTGAAAATCATGGGCGTTCTGCAGGACCATATCCTTGACCTTCATGAGCCTGACCTTTGTGGAGCGGTCGTTTTCTTCCAGCTTCATGGAGATGAACTTGATGTTTGATTGCATTTCCGGGATCATCACGTATTCGAGCGCGTTGACGCGCCGGCGTGTCTTTTCAGTCTCTCCGGCCAGAAGCTGCATGGTCTTTTCCACCTGCGCCAGTTCCAGCATATCGGTGAAGACGTCGGCCATAGCGGTCAGGGCGTCGTCCAGTTCTCCGGAGGTCTGGGCGAATCCGTAGGGGAATATTTCGGAAGCGTCCGTATTTCTTGTTGTGTATTGATAGACGGGGACATGAACCGACATGATGTTGTTGAACGTCATATCCAGCTCAACGCTCTGTCTCGGATACAGCAAAGACTGCTCCAGAAGCTCGGGCGACATGATGGCTGACGCCACTGCCAGCGCGCGGTTGGCTTTGCTGAGGCCTTCTTCGACACGGGTGCGCAGCTCTTTATTGCGCCTGATGATCTCCAGGAACTGGCGCATCAGCTCATCGCGCTTATCCTTAAGGAGCTTGTGGCCGCGTCTTGCGGTCTTCAGGCGCGCTTTAAGGCGCGTGAGCTCCATACGGGTGGGCGAGATTGTTTTTGTTGCCATAAAGGTTCACCTCAGGCTTTCTCGGCGGGCAGATACTTCTCGATATATTCGGTGCGGATACGCTTCAGCTCCGACCTCGGCAGGATCGACAGCAACTCCCAGCCCAGGTCCAGCGTTGTCTCGATGGTCCGGTTGTCGTCGTAGCCCTGGGCAACATAACGCTTCTCGAATTCGTCGGCGAATTTGGCCAGCAGCAGATCCGTGGGCGTCAGGGCGCTTTCACCCAGAATGGTCATAAGCTCCTCGGCGTCCTTGCCGGAGGAGTAGGCAGCAAAAAGCTGGTTCATCGTATCGGCGTGGTCTTCACGCGTTTTTCCCGCACCGACCCCCTTGTCCTTCAGGCGCGAAAGGGACGGCAGCACGTCCACAGGGGGGGAGATGCCCTTTCTGAACAGGTCGCGGGACAGGATGATCTGGCCTTCCGTAATATATCCGGTGAGATCCGGGATGGGGTGCGTCTTGTCATCCTCCGGCATCGTCAGAATCGGGATCAGCGTGATTGAGCCGGCATTTCCGATTCGCCGCCCGGCGCGCTCGTACATGGTTGCAAGGTCCGTATAGAGATAGCCGGGATAGCCGCGCCGTCCGGGAACTTCCTTGCGGGCTGCGGAAATTTCCCGCAGGGCCTCGGCGTAGTTGGTAATATCCGTAAGGATGACCAGAACGTGCATATCCATTTCAAAGGCGAGATATTCAGCTGCGGTGAGAGCCATGCGCGGCGTCGCGATGCGTTCAACGGCCGGATCGTCGGCCAGATTCGCAAAGATGACCGAGCGGTCTATGGCGCCGGTACGATTAAACTCCTGGATAAAGTACTCGGATTCCTCAAAGGTGATGCCGATGGCGGCAAATACGACGGCGAAATTAGCCTCTTCGTCACCGAGAACCTTTGCCTGTCTGGCAATCTGGGCAGCCAGCTGGGCATGGGGCAGGCCGGAACCGGAGAAAATCGGCAGCTTCTGGCCTCTGACCAGTGTGTTGAGTCCGTCAATCGTGGAGACACCCGTCTGGATGAATTCGTTGGGATAATCCCGCGCGGCCGGATTCATGGGCAGTCCGTTGATATCCTTATATGATTCCGCCAGAATCTCCGGCCCGCCGTCAATGGGCTGGCCCATGCCGTTGAAGATGCGCCCCAGCATATCGCCGGATACGGCAAGCTCCAGAGGATGCCCGAGAAACCGGACCTTGGACTGGGCCAGGTTGATGCCGGCAGCGCTTTCAAAGAGCTGGACAACAGCCGTGTCACGGTTGATTTCGAGAACCTTGCACCGGCGGATATCACCGTTGGGAAGCTCCAGCTCCGCCAGTTCGTCGTAGGTGACACCCTCCACGTTCTGGATCATCATCAGGGGACTGACGATTTCCTTAATGGTTTTGTATTCTCTGATCAATTCTCGCCGCCTCCTTCAATGATGTCGTTGATTTGATAAACGATTTCCTCGGAGATTTCAGCGTATCTCTTTTCGTATTCCTCGGCGGGCACTGTTTTGGCGCGTCCAATATGCTCCCGAGCTTGGATAGAGAAGAGCTTTTGCACATCCGTTACACCCTTGTCCAGCGCATGGCGGCACTGTGTGTCGTAGCGGAGAATCAGCTCAAGCAGCTTTCCCTGCTTGTCGTAGGAGGTGTAGCTGTCCAGGTCGACAAAGGCGTTCTGCTGCAGGAAGTCCTCGCGAATCATTCGGGCTGTTTCCAGAGTCAGCCTGTCGGGGGCTGAAAGGGAATCCTGGCCGACGAGCTTCACAATCTCCTGCAGCTCCGCTTCCTCCTGGAGGAGCGCCATGGCGCGTTCGCGGTTTTTCATGTAGTCGCGGCCGAACGCGTTGTCGTACCAGGGCTTTAATGTGTCGAGATAAAGGGAGTAGCTTGTCAGCCAGTTGATGGCGGGGAAGTGGCGGGCATAGGCAAGAGAAGCGTCCAGGCCCCAGAAGACCTTGACGATGCGCATCGTCGCCTGGGAGACGGGTTCCGATGTGTCGCCGCCCGGGGGCGAGACAGCGCCGATAGCCGTCAGCGTACCTGTTCGCCCGTCGCCGCCGAGGCATTCGACGACGCCTGCCCGCTCATAAAACTGCGCCAGACGCGAGGCGAGGTAAGCCGGGTAGCCCTCTTCACCGGGCATCTCTTCGAGACGTCCCGACATTTCACGGAGCGCTTCCGCCCAGCGGGAGGTGGAGTCGGCGATGACCGCCACGTCGTAACCCATATCCCGGAAATATTCCGCAATTGTGATACCCGTGTAAATGGACGCCTCACGGGCGGCAACGGGCATGTCCGAGGTGTTGGCAATGAGCACAGTGCGCTTCATAAG
>CAZVLO010000021.1:28358-29647 GCA_964628265.1 uncultured Papillibacter sp. | reverse complement strand
GCCCTTGGCCAGCGGGAACATGGTATCGATAATGCGCTGGCCGGAACAAAGGGGCCTTTCCGGCATAAATTTGCGTGCGTGGGGACGACTGACACGGACCGGCCACTTTTGAAGCATCGACACCTCATGGAGACTGCCGTCGCCGGCTTTTACCCTGCAGATTGTCTGCGTGACAGTGAAGGCGCCGGTTTCGATGGTTTCAATCACGCCGGTAATACCGTGGGGGATCATGATCTTATGGATGACAGCGGCGGTTTCATTGACTGTGCCGATGATCGTGCCGCCTGTCACCGCGTCACCTGTTTTGGCCGTAGGAGTAAAGTCCCAAAGGCGCTGCCTGTTCAGCGCCGGAATATTCACACCGCGTGAAATATTTGAACCTGTTAATTCACGCACCTCGCGCAGCGGGCGCTGGATACCGTCGTATATATTCTCCAGAAGGCCGGGCCCAAGCTCAACGGACAGGGGAGCGCCGGTAGTTTCGACCTCTGCGCCGGGCCCAAGTCCGCTGGTTTCCTCGTAGACCTGGATTGAGGCGGAGTCTCCGGTCATTGTCAGTATCTCGCCGATGAGATGCTGACTGCCGACACGGACGACGTCCGCCATGTTTGCGTCGGCCAATCCTTCTGCAACGACGAGCGGGCCGGATACCTTGACGATTTTACCGCTCATTTTGTTACCTTCTTTCCTGCGAAAATGCATATCATAGGATGTCTGTGCCGATAGCGCGCTTTACCGCATCGTGAAGCGCTGTCAGGCCATGCCCTGAGGCTCCATCTCGCCCGGGAATCAGGATGATGGCCGGTTTAGCGCTGTTTTTATGCTTATCGATCTCAGTGGAGAGGGCGGAGGCGAAGGTTTCTTCGACATAGATGATTGCGATATCCCGTCGCTCCGCCGTGAGCTGCTGCAGTACGCGTCTGGCTTCGTCGGTACCGCCGACGGGGTGTGTCTCAAGGCCAAGGGCTTTAAACCCCAAGACCGTGTCCGGGCCGCCCATGACCGCAATTTTATACATAAGCGTCACGCAGCCTTTCTCTGATGATCTCCGGCGCGATACCGGTGAGCCTGCCTGTCAGGATCATGCGCAGCGTCGTGATCTCCCATTCCAGTCTTGCCAAATATGTCAGCACTACGGCAGGGCCGAAAGGGACATACCGGTTATGCACAAGATAGCGCATGGAAGCGTTATCGCAGGCGCGCTCAAACTGCGTTTGTGCGCTGCCCGACATCGCCGCCGGCGCAAGACTGACGGCCGATTCAAGCTCCGGGGCTTTAAATACCTCGGC
>CAZVLO010000021.1:22364-28348 GCA_964628265.1 uncultured Papillibacter sp. | reverse complement strand
GGCAAGGCCGTCTCCCGAAGCCGGGAGGTTAAAAATATCCTGCACTCCCGCGCTGCCGCCGGTAATCAGCGCTGCCCTAAGGAAGTCCGCGCTGCGCCGGGTCCTGTGGGAGCGAACGACGGTGCGCAGATTTGCGCTGTCTGTCAGCAACCGGACATAACCGGTGATGAATGCACCGCCCAACTCGTTTGATAGGGAGGACAGCTCGCTGAAGTAAGCCTGGTCGATCGCAATATCTGACAGCTGAGGATTTTTCGTCCGTGAAAGGATGGAGACGCCATCATGGATGGCCGTACGTACATCCGGCGGCAGAGCTCCACGTTCACCGCTGATAAAAGCCTCCTTCACCGAATTGCCCAGCTTCAAAGGAACAAAACGGTAATCGTCTTCGTTGTATGCCTGCTCCAGGGTATTGATTCCCACTCTGCCGGAGTCGGAGAGAATGTGTGTGGCGTCGGTATTGGCGCCCATGGACTTCACCAGGACCTTGACATTGTGATAGTCATATTTCATCCTGAACAGGTCAACGACTGCGCGCGCATTCTCCTCGGCCGCCAGCTCATTAAAAACGGCGGCCCGGTGTTCGGAGAGTGCGCTGTCCACCTCGAAAATGCCCATATTGGACATGTCACGGTAGCCGCATTCCTCAGCCAGCTTTGCAGCATTTTCAAAGGTATCCGCGTCCAGCATACGACTTATTTTTTCTGGGGAGAGCATTTTTGCTTCCCGCGAACGAAGCACTGATGAGATATACAGAAAATCCGTGTCACGGAGTCTAGTATTAGGCAAGGGACCGCCTCCTCTAAAACCGGTGGATCTGAAACCGCGATTCAGCTGAACAGCTTTTCGGCAATCCTGCCGGAAAGTGCGTTACGCTGCATGGAGACAAGCGCGTCCAAACTGCAGTTTGTCTCAATGTTGCCGTTTATGACGATAACGCCGCCTCGGATATTCCGTACGTCGGGTGATACCGTCAGATTTGCATCCTTACTTGACTGGCGCAGGAGCGCGTTAGCCTCGTTTTTTACGGACTCTCCCACACGGGAGACATCCCGTGCCGAGAAGGCGAGCATTTCAGAACCCGTCCTGGAGGCGTCTGCTGCCAGCTGTGCTAAAAGCTTTATATACTGCGCGTCCGGCAGCTCCGATAAAAGCCGGGCAGCACGCTCAAAAGCCGCCTGTACCATTTCCTGCTTTGCCGCCAGCACCTGCTTTTTTGCTTCTAATGCCGCGGCACTGGTTTGGCGTTCCAGCCGCTGCTTTATCAGCTTCTCGCCGTCTGTAATGATCTTTTGATATTCAGCCTGCGCGGTTTCCGTATATTGCGCTTCGATCTCGGCGCAGCGGGCTTCCGCGTCCGCCTTGATTTGAGCCTGCTCGGCTGCCGCGTCGGCTTCAATTCTGTCAATAATTTTTTGGATACCGTTCATAAAAAACCCCCATACCGTCGTTTTCGCGGCGATATATTACTATATGCTGAGCAGTATAAACAGGGAGACAAGCAGCGACAAAATCGCATAAAATTCCACCGTGATGCAGAGGATCATACCCTTGGCCCAGTCGTTGGGCTTCTTCGCGAGTATGTTGATTGCAGCAACAGTGACACGACCCTGATAGATTGCTGAGACAAGACCGCCGATTGCGATCGGCAGGCACGCCACGAAAAAGCGAAAGCCCTCAGTGAGCGACAGTTCCGTAGCCGTCCCATTCAGCACGCCCATATTCATGAGTGCCAGGAAGCCGACAACAAAGCCGTAGATACCCTGGGTGCCGGGGATAACCTGCAGAATCAGGGCTTTACCGAATTTGCTGGGGTCCTCACTTAAGACACCGGCGGCCGCCTCGCCAACCATGCCGGTGCCCTTGGCGCTGCCGATACCCGACAGGACGACGGCCAGCCCCGCTCCGAGAAGACCTAACGCCATACCGCCAAAAGTCTCTAAAAATCGCATGAACATTTCCTCCTTAAATCGTTTAATCGTTGTCAATGATGTTTATATATTTGGTGTTTATACACAGCGGTTGAAATGGCCGTCCGCCGTCCTTGAAGAATTTACCAAAGTATTCAAGGCATTGCAGGCGAAGGTCGTGCACATAGCAGCTGAGAAGATTCAAACCGAGATTCAAGGCGTGTCCGATGAGAAAAATGGGAATAAAAAACACGATACTACCCGTCAGGGCTGCTATCGTATTGAAAACCTGCGCGATGACGCCGCCTGCCAGCATCAACGCCATAAGACGCGAATATGAGAGGACGTCACCGAAATAACCGGTGATATTATATAGGCTTCCCAAGCCGCTGGCGATTTTACCCATGATGGTTGGCTTTGAACGCCCCTGGGTCAGAACAAGCGCGGCTGCGCCGGCAATTGCCACCCACCAGGTGACGCCCAGCGCGCCCAAAGCAATGCCGGCAAACAGGAGCCACCAGGAGCCCACGTCAAACAAAGCGTCCAGGAAGTTGCCGTCAATGGTCTGCTTGATAAAGCTGATAGCCATGCCCACGATGATTTGCACGCCGCCCAAGGCCAGTGACCCAATCAGGATCAGCTGCGTATCAGCGATGGGGTTGAATAGGGGCGTGTACGGGAGAACGAAATCCCCGCCGAGAAGGCTGAATATCTGCTGGAGGGCGTCTCCGAAAAAACTGCCGGTGGCGAAACCAATAACAATTGTTGAGATACCGCACATGAGAAGCAGATTAAAAAAGTTCTTCATGCCGCCCCGGGGCTTTTTTCTTTTTACAATCAATGCCGTCAGGAGCATCAGGAGCCCATAACCCACGTCCGCCATCATAATACCGTAAAACAGTACAAAGAAGGGCGCCACAAGCGGATTCGCGTCCACGCCGTCATAAGCCGGCAGACTGTACATCTCGGTTACCATGGAAAGGGGGCTTGTGAGCGCGTTGTTTTTCAGCTGAACAGGGACACTTTCATATTCCTCCGGGACGGGATCACCCAGTTCCCAGACACAGACATATTTGTCAAGCGCGGCGCTCAGCCGTTTTTCCGAAATCGACGGCATCCAGCCGGTGAGCGTGACGGAAGCCTCCGTCGCCACCAGCTTTTCGGCGGCTGAAGCACGGGTGATTTTCGTTTCCAGATAGTCCGAGGCCTGCTTAAGATCAAAAAGCCTCTCACTTTCCTGCAGAATTTGATCCTTCAGGCTCTCCGATTCACTTTTTATCCCTTGAACGCGCGCGTAAGCCTGAGCGATATTCTCGCTTGCTGTTCCATTTATATGACGAAGGGAAGAGGCGGAGAAGTTCACCGAGCGCAGGAAGTCGAAAACTGCCGCTTCCTTCTCACGGAGAAAGACAACAAGGATACAAAGCTGATCCTTGTCAGAGGAGATTTCAAATATCTGGGCTTCGGGCACAGCGTCAAAAAGCGCACGGTTAAGCTCCGCCAGGTCCGAAGACGGCGGCAGCGCACCGAATACGATGTCCGCTGTAATTGTCCCCCGGCTGTCCAGCGGCAGCGTCATTGGCTCCCATGGGAGAAGAGACTCAATCAGGGCGTTTTCCCGGGCTTCCACGGAGGTAAGGCGCCTGATACGGCTGTCACGGTCAATGAGCTTATCAGCAAGTTCAAGACACGTGTTCAGGGTCTCTTCCTGCAGAAAGTCCTGAACATGGATGTTGGGCCGCGGTGCGAAAACAGACGTTTTAGACTGGGTATATTGCTGCAGCACGTTCAGCGCCTGTGTGATCCGGGTGGCGGACTCGCGGTGTGTTTCCAGCTCGCTGGTTTCGCGTTTTACAATCATGGAGATTTGAGGATTACTGAGCAATTCTTCGGGTTCTGAAACCTCCACACATCCGAGCAACAGCAATTCCCGCAGCAAATCCTCTTTTTGCGAACGCACCGCTGTCAGCGTGAGTTTCTTCATTTTGACAATTGACATCAGCCGTTCACAATCCTTTCGACAATTATGCCGGCGGCGTCATCCAGACGATTCTCCGCGATTCGGCGTATTTCAGCCTGCTTTTCTGCTGTGATCTCCCGCAGCTCGGCTGCCTTTGCCGCCGCCGTTTGATCTGCTTCATCGACGAGCTTTTTTACTTCTTCCCCGGCACGCCCGATTGCCGCTGATACTGCTGTTTGCCCCTTTTTTTCAGCTTCGGCAATCATGCTTTTCGCGTGCGCCTGAGCGGAGAGCTTCGCTTGCCGGGCGGTCTCCTCCGCCTCGCCGATGCTTTTTATTACGTCAAGAGACATGTCTCAACACCCCCCTCATTAAAACGTATGGTTTCCTTGGCCTACCATATATTGTGGAGAAAAATATGCCATGTCATTAAATATACACCATATAGTAGTTGTGTCAAGCAAAAGACCGATAATTGTGAATGCTGATTTAAGCACGGCCGCAAAAAACGAGACACGATTGGGGTTGAATGTTTGATACTTTCGAATATAATAGAAACCAGTTAACAAAGGAGTGGGATAATGGGAAACAGAAAAAGACGCTTCGGCGACAGGAAGGACGGCAGGCTGCTCCGTTCGCTTGACCCGTTTAGCAAATTCGCACCGTTCATCATGAAGCAGAAAAACGACGCCAACAACAGCTTTGCCGATAGTATAGAAATTACTGAAGTCGAACGTTTCCTGAAGAAAAAGAGGGCGGAGGGCTACCCGGGAATGGGCATGCTCCATGTATTCCTCGCCTCATATTGCCGCGTTGTCAGCCAGAAGCCGGCCCTGAACCGGTTTATCGCCGGGCAGAGAATTTACGCGCGCAATACCATTGAGATTGTTCTGATCGTCAAGAAGACGATGTCCATAGAGTCCGCCGAGACATCCATCAAGGTGCAGTTGGACCCGCGCGACACCATCTCTGATATTTATCGTAAGATCAACGCCGAAGTTGAGAAAATAAAAAACGGGGAAGATACGGATACAGACGATGTGGCGAATGCGCTCATAAAAATCCCGCGGATTATTTTAAAGTTTTGCGTATTTGTCCTGAATATACTTGAATACTTCGGAAAGATTCCCCAATTCCTCGTCAACGCGAGCCCGTTCCACGGCTCCTTATTTGTGACGGACCTGGGTTCTGTCGGCATCCCGCCCGTGTACCATCATCTGTACAACTTCGGCAACATCCCGCTATTTCTGGCCTTCGGTGCCAAGCGGCGGGCCCTTGAGGTTCAGCTGGACGGTTCGGTTGTGGAGAAAAAATACATCGATTACACCCTCGTTCTCGATGAGCGCATCAGCGACGGTTTCTTCTTCGCTCAGACCTTCAAGTACTTAAAAAGCTTCATCCGCCACCCCCAGCAGCTGGACGTTCCCCCCGAGACCGTCGTGGAGGACGTAGACTGATCAACAAAAACGACAGGCGCCGGACGATCATCGTCCGGCGCCTAAAAGTTACCGTAGGGGGTGATACCCACATCGCCCCGTCTGTTAATGTATTTTATTGATACCCGTCATATATATCCGCCAGACACTCCCGGGCGATGTCTTCGGTGATTTCTACCGGGCAATAGGAGGACAGGTGGTTCGAGACGACATCGGGGACGAAGCTTAAAACGTCTTCCCGCTTGAAGCCCATCTCCTTCAGAGACTTCACGCCGACGGTGCGCATGAGTTCCCGGATCTTGCCGGCGACCAGATCGCCCAGCTCATTGCCTGTTTCCTTACCGCTGAGTTTGATGCCCATTGCGTCGGCGATGGCAGCCATCTTTTCGGGGACGGCGGGGGCGATGACCTTCATGGCAGTGGGCAGGCAGATGCCGCAGTTGTAGCCATGAGCTGTATGAAAATGGCAGGACAGAGCGTCTGCCATGGCGTGACCCACATGGGTGATGGGGTCGTTGAACGCGAGACCGGCGAAATTGGCCGCCAGCATCATCTCGGTTCGGGCTTCCTTATTAGACGGTTCGTTATACGCAATGGCAAGGTATTTTGCAATCCTGCGGATAGCCGCTTCGCCGAAAACGTCGCACCCGCGCTCCAGCTCGTCACGCAGGGTATAAG
>CAZVLO010000021.1:17495-22354 GCA_964628265.1 uncultured Papillibacter sp. | reverse complement strand
CCAGACCCGTATGTGCCGTGACGCTCTTGGGCAGAGTCAGCGTCAGCTCCGGGTCAACAATGGCGTATGTGGTGTTAACAAAGGCACTCCACTTGGTGTTCATATCAGGGCGGGAGATGACAGCAACCGCTGTAACCTCACTGCCTGTACCGGCTGTGGTGGGGACGAGAATGACAGGGGTTGTTGTATTGTAGCGGACAGGTGCGGCGAGAATATAATCCTTGGCCTTGCCGGGATTGGACATGAGAATGGAGATCGCCTTGGCCGTATCCATGCTGCTGCCGCCGCCGATGCCAATGAGACAGTCAACGCCTTCCTTCTTTGCCATATCACCGCCCTCGTCGACCACCTCGATGGGCGGGTCGGCAACGACACCGCTGAATATGACGACGCCGATCCCGGCGTCTTTCAGAATTTTTGTGACCTTTTCGATGATACCTGTGCCCTCGATGCCTTTGTCGCAGATGCACAGGGCTTTTTTGCAGCCAAGCCCTTTAATCTTTTCCCCAAGGACGGAGACGGCGCCCCAGCCGAATACAATATCGGCGGAATGTGAAAACTGATGGATCATTATGACCTCCTTGATTATTTACATTGTAAGCTTTACGATGTTTTGAACATAGAATATTATAGAAGTAATACAGGCCAAAGACAACATATAAAATCAAATATTAGTCTTGTTTATGATAAACCGAATCAACATTATAATTGATTATTAGTCACAACATGATATAATAATGTAAAAATATAGTTTAGAAGGGTTATTATGACATTACTGACGATCTTTCTGTTTTTCATGCCCTTTATCACATTTTGTGTTTATACATTCATGTCAAATAAAAAATTACCACAAGAGTATAACTTTAAATTAGTAAGACGAGTATACTATCTGTTTATAATTCTCTATATTTTTCTTATTTTACTTATATTTAGAGAATCTATAAGTTCGTTTAATATCATTAAATTATCAAGTGTTGATAAAGCTTTGCTTAATTATGTAATAACCATCATATTCATGCTGGCAGCCGCCGTCCTATGGGAAAATCTGTTTATAAGCTGCAAAACATTAAAGAATGTGAAATTTAAAGACATTGAATTGTCTTTTGATGAACAGAGTAAAATAGAATATACTGACAAATTACAGGAGAAAGAAATTAAAAGCCTGGACTCGGTCTTAAATGCGAAGATCAACATGGTTAAATATATCGATAAGTATGTCGCAAGCAGCGATTTAGACCCGACAGAGTCATATAAAAACATTTTAAAAGAATATGAAAACCAGCGAAAAAACATAAGAATAAGCATGTATTTTGAAAATGATCACGATATAACGTTAATGCAGAAGGAAATAAAGCTTAAAAACGATGAAATATCATCCATTATGTTTGCTATGAATCTATTTGGGTACTGTAAGCCTAAAAAGCTGAAAAACCGTGATTACATTTTTGCTCGAATAAAAACGAAATATACACAGGACGACTTAATTATCGTTTTAGTTAGCGATTTTCTTGTTGATAATGAAAACTTGATCCTTCTCGATATCATAAACTATTTTGAAGTGATCGTTACGATCCATATACTAGAAATTGAAAAGAATCTGATTTGATTTAGTTTACAAATCATGACAGAAATGATATTATATCAATAAGGATGTGATCATATGACCTTATCAAAAAAGAGCAATCTTCTGAAAATGAAGGATACCGCAAAAGACAAATCAGGTTATGGGATTACGCAAGTCAATACGAGGATTTCTTCATATGACAAAATATTAAGTGATAATAAAGCGTGGCAAGGCAAGCAGATTCTGCAGGAAAAGATTTATACGAAATAAAACGGCTTGACAACGCAGCGGTTATGGGTATAATCATAAAATATAACAATAAAAACTGTTGACTGGGAGCAAGTAATCATTTTGAAACCGATTCAGAGAGCCGCTGATGGTGGGATGGCGGCACGGAAGAAATGGTGAATGGACCCGGGAGGGCAAACTGAAAGGTTCTGTAATGCAGCGGCCGAGTAGGGGAGACGGAGAGAGGCGCTTCGTTAAAAAAGGCCGGCACATGGTCATGTGTGCGATGAGTGGGTGCGGAAACGCGCCAAGCCGGGTGGTACCGCAGGAGTGAAGGCTCTTGTCCCTGCAGATAACAGCAGAGACAGGGGCATTTTTTATTTGCCTTACTGTCTCCAGTGAAACAGCGTTTTACAAAAACAGGAAAGGAGAAAACGAAAATGTCAGACAAAAAAATCCCATACAAAATTTATCTTTCTGAAGAGGAGATCCCTAAGGCTTGGTACAATGTCCGCGCCGATATGAAGACCGACCACCGCCCGATGCTGCATCCCGGAACACTGCAGCCTGCCACGGTCGATGACCTGACACCTGTTTTCTGCGAAGAGCTGGCAAAACAGGAGCTCAACAACAAAGACCGTTTTATCGAGATCCCGCGGGAAATCAGGGATTTTTACAAGATGTACCGACCGTCACCCCTTGTGCGGGCTTACTGTCTGGAAAAGGAACTCGATACCCCGGCGAAAATTTATTATAAATACGAGGGCGGCAACACCTCCGGCAGCCATAAGCTGAACTCCGCCATTGCCCAGGCGTATTACGCCAAGGAGCAGGGCCTCAAGGGTGTGACGACAGAGACAGGTGCCGGACAGTGGGGGACCGCGCTGTCCATGGCCTGCGGCTATTTCGGACTGGTCTGTAAGGTTTACATGGTGAAGGTCTCCTTTGAGCAGAAGCCCTACCGGAAAGCCGTCATGGAAACATACGGAGCGACGATTATCCCATCGCCCTCGGATACGACGAACGTCGGCCGGAAAATGCTTGAGGAATTCCCCAACAGCCCCGGCAGCCTCGGCGCCGCCATCTCCGAAGCCGTGGAGGTCGCCGTTACAACTGACGGCTACCGGTATGTTCTTGGCAGCGTCCTGAATCAGGTGCTGCTGCACCAATCAGTCATCGGCCTTGAAGCGAAGACAGCGATGGAGAAAATCGGGGAGTATCCCGATATCGTCATCGGCTGTGCCGGCGGCGGCTCGAATCTGGGCGGCCTGATGTCGGCATACATGGGCGACAAGCTGACCGGCAAAGGCTCAGCACACTTTATCGCCGTTGAGCCCGCGTCCTGTCCGTCAATGACAAGAGGAAAATTCGCTTATGATTTTTGTGATACAGGAAAGGTCACCCCGCTGGCAAAGATGTACACGCTCGGCGCTACGTTCATCCCCTCATCCAACCACGCCGGCGGTCTGCGTTATCACGGCATGAGCCCGATTTTATCCCAGTTGTATCATGACGGATATCTTGATGAGGCGCGTGCTGTGGAGCAGACAGACGTTTTCCGGGCGGCCAAACTCTTTGCCCGGGTTGAAGGACTGCTGCCCGCACCGGAATCAGCTCACGCCATTAAGGCTGCCATCGACGAGGCTCTGAAGTGCAAGGAATCGGGCCAGCAGAAAACAATTCTTTTCGGCCTCACCGGTACAGGCTATTTCGACCTTTCCGCATACCAGGCATACAACGACGGCTCCATGACCGATTACGTACCTACGGATGCCGATCTCGAACGCGGTTTCGCCGGCATCCCCAGTCTGCCGGGAATTCAATAACCAATCTGCACAAAACGCAAACCGGGATGCTGCATCTCCAGCTCCCGGTTCTTATGTAGTATTTATGCTCTGAGCCCGTCGAAAACCAGCTTCAACGCTTCCGTCATTCGTTCCTCCAGATCGAATTTGCCGTCGTAGACGCACCAGTTGTAGCAAATCCCGCGCAGAAGATCGAAAAAGTAGTCTACCAGTTGTTCCGGCTCATAGGTGGCGCGAAGCTCACCCGAGGATTGCCCGCGGCGGATAATACCGTCCAGTAACTCCTGCATGGGACGCGGTTGGCGGAACCATTCGTTGTCGGGGTTATACAGGACCTTTACGATATCAAGGCCGGTTTCCAGATTTATTTTGGCATAATATTTAACAAAGAGATGCAGCTGCTCATAGCAGGATTTCTCCTCCAGCTGCGGGGTTACTGATTCAAGGAATAACTTGTCACCTGAAAAATAAATCTCCCGGATAACGTCGCTTTTTGTGTTGAAGTAGCTGTAAAACGTGCCCACGGAGACGTTGGCACGTTTGCAGATGTCACGGATGGTGGCTCCACGGTAGCCCTTTTCCTCCATCAGCTCCAGCGCGGCGCTGTATACGATTTCCTTTGTCAATTCGGATTTTCTGTACGGCACGGCGTCAATGAACTCCTCTCTGCGAACAGCGCGGCATATGTGGCGCAGGTTACGTTATTATTAGCACATTTTCAGTCATATCGCAAGCTGCGACAGCTTGACATCGTACAGTGTAGAATGATAAAATATTATGAGCGTCAAAATGAACGTGTTCATAATCATCATGTGGTTGCGAACATGGAGCCCATAATCACTATTTTGGAGGAAGATATATGTTTTTTAATGAGGACCACAATGATATCCGGGCGTTGGCAAGAGAATTCGCCGAAAAGGAACTCGCACCGATAGCGGGAGATATCGACAAGAACGAAGAAATACCGCAGCGTATTTACGACATGATGGCGGAAATGGGCTTATTCGGGCTTAAGATACCGGAGGAATACGGCGGTCTTGGCCTTGATACACGCTCCTATGTATGTGTTATGGAAGAAATCTGCAAGGTGAGTATTGCTGCGAGCCTTGTGATGTCGTCCTGCAACTCGCTGTCAACAGCGCCGATGCTGCTGGCAGGCACCGAGGAGCAGAAGCAGAAATATATCCCGAAAATCTGCAGCGGAGAAGAATTTATGGCTTTCGGCCTGACAGAGCCGGGGGCGGGCAGTGACGCCGGCGCTA
>CAZVLO010000021.1:5464-17485 GCA_964628265.1 uncultured Papillibacter sp. | reverse complement strand
TACCGGCGCGCCGTTTGCCAAGAACACGGTGATCTTCGCCAAGACGAACCCGGAGAAAGGCGCAAAGGGCATCACCAGCTTCATCGTGGATATGAGCCTGCCCGGCGTTTCCGTCGGCAAGAACGAGGAAAAAATGGGCCTCCACGGCGTACCCACCAGCGATGTCATTCTCGAGGATGTTCGCGTGCCGAAGAGCGAAATCCTGGGTGAAATCGACAGGGGCTTCATTACGGCCATGAAGACGCTGAATACAGGACGTATTGGTGTCTCCTGTCAGGGCATCGGCGTGGCACAGGGCGCGATGGATCTGGCTGTCCCGTATATGCTGGAGCGCAAGCAGTTCGGTCAGCGGCTGGCTGATTTCCAGGGCCTGCGATTCATGATGGCGGATATGGAAGCCAAGCTGAACGCCGCGCGCCTTCTCGTCTATAACGCCGCTTATCTGATGGACATGAAGCAGGACGTGACGAAGGAAGCCTCTATGGCGAAGTATTACGCCACTGAGACGGCTCTGGAGGTCGTGAGCAACTGCCTGCAGATGTTCGGCGGCTACGGCTATGTACGGGAATATCCCATTGAGCGTCTGTACCGTGACGCCCGCGTCCTGACAATATTCGAAGGCACTAGCCAGGTCCAGCAGATCGTTATCGCCGGACAGCTATTTGGTAAATAAGAAGGAGAAGAACGGATGAACATACTGGTTTGCATCAAACAGGTGCCGGACATCGAAAAGATTAAAGTCGATTCGGCAAAACAAGTCATGATTATGGATGGCGTACCCAATATCGTCAACCAATATGACACCTACGCGTTGGAAACGGCTGTTCGGATCAAGGATGCCGACCCGACCACGAAGGTTGTTGTGGTGACAATGGGTTCCGCACAGACAAAGGATGCGCTGAAGAGCTGTCTCTCCGTCGGCGCCGACAAGGCCTATATGGTCAATGATGACGCATTGAACGATTCTGACGCGCTTGCAACGAGCTACGTGCTCTGCGCCGCAGCCAAGGCCATTGAAGCCCGCGAGGGCGCGCCCTTTGACCTGATCTTCTGCGGTAAGCAGGCGGCAGATGGCGACACCGGCCATGTAGGCCCGCAGCTGGCGGAATTCTTAAACTATCCGCAGATCACCTCCGTCATGGAGCTGACCGTGGAAGGCGGCAAAATCAAGGCAAACTGCCAGTCGGATGACGGCGTCAACG
Organism: uncultured Papillibacter sp.; assembly: GCA_964628265.1. Taxonomy (GTDB): domain Bacteria; phylum Bacillota; class Clostridia; order Oscillospirales; family Oscillospiraceae; genus Sporobacter. Next base: position 16,283 of record CAZVLO010000021.1, on the reverse strand, counting down.
TGATAGCCGCCGAACTGCCGGTGGTTGTTACCATGTCACAGACACCCTACGAGCCCCGTTATGCCTCCGTTAAGACAAAGATGGCCGCCAACCGTGCGGAAATCCCTGTTCTGACAGTGGCCGACCTTGAGCTCGACACCGCGCGCATCGGCGCCGGCGGCTCACCGACAAAAGAGCTCAGGGAGTATGTGCCGGAGCGTAAACAAGGCGGTATCAAGATCGAGGAAGAAACTGCCGAAGAATCTGTTGCTAAGCTGGTGGCGCTCCTCAGTGACGCCGGCGTGTTATAAGGGAGGCAGGATCATGAGCGAATATAAGAATATTTGGGCATTTGTCGAAACAGAAAAGGGCCAGGCCAAGAAGGTCGGCCTTGAGATGGTCGTCGGCGCGCGTAAGCTGGCCGATGCCGTTAGTGAGAAGGTTGTTGCCGTCGTTATCGGCAGCGGTACGGACGATGCGGCTAAAGCCGCCGTATCCTATGGTGCGGACCAGGTCATCGTTATTGACGGCGCTGATTATGCCGATTACAATGCGGAAGCTTACACCTACGCGCTGGAGCAGCTTGTAAACAAGTACAAGCCCGCAACGCTCCTCATGGGCGTGACAATTAACGGCCGCGCCCTGGCCCCCCGTCTGGCAGCCCGCCTGAAAACGGGACTTGCAGCCGATTGCATGAGCGCCGAGATCGACGCGTCAACCGGTGTCATCCGGTGGACACGCCCCGTCTACGGCGGCAACTCCCTATCCGTCATTGAGTGCCCCGAAGCCCGGCCTCAGATGGGCACCGTACGGGCCAGCGTTTTTAAGGGTGGTGAACCCGATACGGCGCGCACCGCTGATATTATCAAGGAAGACATTGCTCTTCCGGCCGGCACGATCCGTACAACGATTGTAGAGAAGATCACCGAGGTTGGCGAAGGCGTTAAGCTTGAGGATGCTGAGGTCGTCGTCGCCGGAGGCCGCGGCATGGGCAGTGCCGAAGGCTTTGATCAACTCAAGGAGCTCGCCAACCTCATGGGCGGCGCTGTCGGCGCGTCCCGCGCAGCTGTTGACGCCGGCTGGATTTCACAGGTTACCCAGGTCGGTCAGACGGGTAAGACAGTCACGCCCAAGCTGTATATCGCATGCGGCATTTCCGGTGCCATCCAGCATCTGGCCGGTATGTCCGGCTCCGGCTGTGTCGTCGCCATCAACCGCGATGCCGACGCACCCATCTTCGAAGTTGCTGATTACGGCATCATCGGCAACGTCAAGCAGGTCATTCCGGCTCTGACCGAAGCCGTCAGGAAACTGAAAGCCTAATGTAGGGCAAGAGTTCTGCTCTTATCAAGCTATCCAAACAACGCAGCGCCGGAATAAACCCCGGCGCTGTTGGTGTTATATTATGGACAACTAAGGCTCCTTTTTAAAGGAACTGTCGCCCGAAGGGTAACTGAGGATTGTCCAACACCGCACTGTGCCACACTCGCGCCCCTGCAGCACGCGCCAACCCCGTAGAGGCGAACTGCGTTCGCCCGTCATTCCTTCCTGCTTGTTCGAAAAGCTCGATGGTGTTATTTATTTCAGCAGCCCTCACCCTTTTTCTTGACATCACCCGTTTTTGATGTATAATAACTTAGCCTGCTTTTTTGCGGGCATAAGTCCGTATACTGCGGACTGTCATCCTTGCTCCCGGCGCGACCGGGGGCCATTAGACCAGAAGGAGGTGCAAATGATGGCAAAAACAACTGAAAAGTACGAGCTTATGTACATCATTGACCTTGATAAGGGAGAAGAGGAAATCTCTGCGCTTGTGGAGAAATTCAAAGCTCTTATTGAGGCCAACGGTATGCTTAACGAGCTCGAAGAGATGGGCAAGCGCAGGCTGGCTTATCTGATCAACGACAAACCCGATGGGTATTATGTTCTTGTGAGATTCCAATCCGCTCCTGAGTTTCCCGCTGAGCTTGACCGTGTTCTGAAGATTACGGACGGCATTATGCGTTCACTCATCACCGTTATCGGCGAATAGGAGGTTGTCATGAATCAAATCGTTCTTATGGGCAGACTTACAAGAGATCCGGAGCTCCGGCACACGCAGACCGGCACTCCCGTCTCATCGTTCACTCTGGCGGTCGACAGGGGCTTTACCTCTAAAGAAAGCGGAGAAAGACAGACCGATTTTATTGATATCGTGGCATGGCGGAATACGGCGGAATTCGTGTCAAAGTATTTCGTTAAAGGGCAGATGGCTGCCGTAGTCGGACGTCTTCAGATCCGAGACTGGACGGACAAGGAAGGCAATAAGCGCCGGTCTGCAGAGGTCATAGCCGACAATATCTATTTCACCGACAGCAAGAAAAGCAGGGAAAGCGACACAGGTTATAATTACCAGCAGCAGAAGGGTGATTTGCCCGGAGGGTATCAGACGCCCGTAACAGGCTCCGATTTTGCGGAGCTTGAGGACGATGACGGCGATTTGCCGTTCTAGCCGCGCAATTTTAATGCAGAGGCAGCGTCTTATGTTATTTGATTAAGATAGGAGGAAACAACCTTGGCTTACGAAAGGGACAACAGAGGCCACGGCCGGAAACGCAGGAAAGTATGTCAATTCTGCGTCGATAAATGCCAGTCTATTGACTATAAGGATACGGCAAAGATTCGCCGCTTTATTTCTGAACGCAGCAAGATCCTGCCCCGCAGGACGACAGGTGTCTGCGCCCAGCACCAGCGACAGCTGATGATCGCTGTTAAGCGCGCCCGTCAGATCGCACTCCTGCCATATGTAACAGATTAAAGTCTGTTAGACTAAACAGCAACAGCGCCCGCCGAAAGGCGGGCGCTCTTTTATGCCCATCTCATCAACCTCGCGCTGTGATATAATGCTCCTGATGAAAACAGGAGAGAGCCGCGCAAAAAACATATATATACCACATGTCTTTTTGCACAATGAAAAATAAAAGCCCTGTAATTGCAATCGCTTTGCCCTGCGCAGGTGCAGATATTACTAAAAATACTGTAAAAATATCGATGCATTTTTAATAATTAAAGGTAAATAGCGCCTCATAATCGAAAAAAGCACGCCGAAACAGAAGAAACTGAAAAAAGTGCCCAAAGGCGCAAAGCACCCGCCTTTCGGCGGGTGTGCTGGCATGACGCCATATGTAATGGATGCTAATTGGTCGTTGCTTTTGCTTCGCGGTAGCCCTCCGGGCAGTCCAGTGTGTCGGGCGGGAAGAACTCGTCGACAGGGAAGTGGATACGGGAGAAGAGCTTGCATGGATCGTCCTCGCTGGCACCGATACACTCCTTGTCGGGCAGGCAGTAGTCGTAGGATGGAATCAAAAGCTGCGTATTGCGCTCCAGCTTGACAATGGAAAACTGGCCAAGGGTGACTAAAACGCGGCGGTCTGTCTTGTCAAACAGAAGCTCGCAGGGGAAGCACTCCGAGACAAAACATGGAATATCGTAGACGCAGGAATCCCCTATGTGGCGATCACAGACATCGACCAGCTTCATACCGAGGATGATCGGATCGACGGCTTCGACGACGCCGATGGGGAGGTTTGTGGATGCGATCGTTGTTGAATTGACATCATTGGGTAAAACGGCTGAACTGAAGACCTTGGCGCTGCCCTCACTGCCGAAAAGCATGACGTTCTTATCAAAAATGGCAAGGCCTGAAATTTCAGCGGGTCTGTTGACAAGCGAAAATGCCTCGCCCTTTATCTTATAGAAATATCTGAGGGCAACGGTAAAATACCCTCTGTTAAAAGTGATTTCCTCAACATCGATTGTGACATATAAAAGTTTGGCTGATTTGGCGCGGACACTGACAGCATTGTCTATGTAACACTGGGATTCCCTTGTCGGGTACAGACGCAAATCTTCGATGCAGTCTTTGTCTTTGCAGGAATCATATATCTTACTTGTATGAACGCAAACGGCCTCCCTGATGCAGGAGTTTTCCTGTACAGGGCCCGGTAAAACCCGATCTGGCATTAGTCTTCCTCCTTGATGAAAAATGTAGGTGTGATTTGCTTCAGTATAGTTTATGCAACGGCTCTGATAGTGTGAAATACACCCGGGGTACATGGTGTTGCCACAAGGCTCCTGATTGTGGTAGAATAACTGAAAGCGAATAGATCCAAATACCTTCCAGCTTCATTATATGAGCGTCTTTAAAATAAGTCAGAACGGTGCGAAAAAAAGGTGCGTGTGGTTATATGATAGTTCTCGGCATTGACCCCGGAATCGCTACCGTCGGATTCGGTGTCATTAAAGCGGCAGGAAGCCGTCAGGCGCTTGTCCGGTGCGGCGCCATACGGACGGCTTCGGGCAGCAGGCTTGCATTGCGGCTCAAGCAGATTTATGATGATAGCTGCCAGCTGATCAGCATTTATAAGCCGGACGCGATTGCCGTAGAGGAGCTCTTTTTCAACACGAATCTCAAAACCGGCATCTCGGTTGCCCACGGGCGCGGTGTTATTGTCCTTGCCGGAGAAGCGCACGGCATCCCCATGTTCGAGTATACGCCGCTTCAGGTAAAGCAGACGGTTGCAGGTTACGGCAGGGCGGACAAGAAGCAGGTAATGGAGATGGTCAGACGGCTTCTTTCAATGAACGAGCCACCGCGGCCGGACGACGCGGCCGACGCGCTGGCGATTGCAATCTGCCACGCACGCGTAGCTAATTCGCTTCTCAATATAAACGGAGGCAATATATGTTCTACTATCTAGAAGGCCTGGTTGCGACCGTTGAGCAGAATCTCGCCGTTATAGATATCGGCGGCGCGGGCTATGCATGCCGTACATCGATGACGACGCTCTCGCGTCTTGAGTCCGGAAAGAAAGTACGTTTGTATACGTATTGCAATATTAAGGAAGATGCGTTTGACATCTATGGTTTTTATGATCTTGGAGAGAAGAGGTTTTTCGAGCAGCTTCTGACGGTTTCCGGCGTCGGACCGAAAGCGGCGCTGTCAATTCTTTCTTCCGGTACACCGGAGTCCCTGGCCATCGCGATCATTAATGAAGATGAAAAGGCTCTGATGCTGGCGCAGGGTGTGGGGAGAAAGCTCGCGCAGCGTGTGATTTTGGAGCTTAAGGATAAAATAGCAAAGGAATCCGCCGGATTGAAATCGTCCGGCATGGCTGTATCGGCTGCAGCCGGAACAACAGGTACAAAGCTGTCGGATGCGGCAGCCGCGCTGGCAGTGCTGGGCTACAGCCAAAGCGAGATCACCTCTGCGCTCCGGAGCATGGATACTGAAACACTCACTGTGGAAGAGATTATCAAAAACATACTGAAAAACAGCCTGTAAACAAGGCGGTTATATCACTGCTGGATTGGGGCGGCTTTAATCAATGAGTATAGATTATACAGATGACAGAACGAGCGGCGGAACGTCAGATAACGAAATACTGCTGACAACATCGTTTATGCGCGAGGACGACGGTGAGGGGAGGCTGCGGCCGCAGACGCTGGCTGACTATAACGGACAGGAAAAGGCGAAGAAAAACCTTGCGATTTTTATAGAAGGTGCCCGAAGGCGGAATGAACCCCTGGACCATGTCTTGCTGCACGGGCCTCCGGGTCTCGGCAAAACGACACTGGCGGCCATCATTGCCAATGAAATGGGTGTGACGCTCCGGAAGACGTCGGGACCGGCCATCGAAAAGCCAAAGGATCTGGCGGCGCTATTAACAAATCTGAATGAGAACGATATCCTGTTTATTGATGAGATACACCGCATGAATCGTTCGATTGAGGAGATTCTCTATCCGGCGATGGAGGACAAGCAGCTGGATATTATTATCGGGCAAGGTCCGGCGGCGACATCGATCTGTCTGGAGTTGAAGAATTTTACACTTATCGGCGCAACAACGCGGTCAGGTCAGCTCTCATCGCCGCTGCGTGACCGGTTCGGTATCGACCTGAAGCTGGAGCTGTATTCTACCGAAGAACTCAAAGTGATCGTCGAGCGTTCCGCACGGCTGCTGGCTATTCCCATAGAACCGGAAGGCGCTATTGAAATTGCCTCCCGCAGCCGCGGCACACCTCGTATCGCAAACAGACTTTTAAGGCGCATCCGGGATTTTGCAGAAGTTCTCGCAGACGGAATTATCACGAAGGAAGTTGCCGATGAAGCGCTGACGCAGTTGGAAATTGACCGCACGGGATTAGACGCCATTGACAGGAGGCTTCTCGCTAGCATCATCAGAAACTACGGTGGCGGGCCTGTCGGTCTTGATACGATTGCTGCGACAATTAATGAAGAACCTGTTACCCTGGAGGATGTCTACGAGCCTTATCTCATGCAACAGGGCTTTCTGACGCGGACGCCGCGCGGGCGGTGCGTAACACGCCAGGCATATGAGCATCTTGGCATCGCGTTTGACGGAAATGAGCAGCTCAGTTTACAGTAAGAAGAATAAACCGGCTTGATATGTCTGCTCATCTGTCGATGAAATGACCATAAAACCACCAAAATATTAATAAATTATTAAAAGATCAACCAAAATGCTTGACAGAACGGCCACGATTCTCTATAATTTAACAGCGTGAAGGAAATTACCAATTTCGGTATAAATATGAATAATTACTGTAATAACCGAGACGTTGAACTTTGGAATCTGGCTTCTTCAGGCGATTTATATGCTGAAGAAGAGCTGATCACTGGATACATCCGGCTCGTAAAAATCTGCGCGCGTCCATACTTTCTTGTCGGCGGCGACAGCGAAGATCTGATTCAGGAAGGCATGCTTGGCCTATTATCGGCGGTCAAGCACTTCGATCCCGCGAAGGATGTAAAATTCAAGACATACGCCGAGTTTTGTATCAGAAGACGGCTAATAAGTGCAATAAAATCAGCTACAAGGTTTAAGCATAATCCGCTTAATGATTACGTTCCGTTGGAATCTCCCGAGCTTGACGAAAACAATACCCAAAGGATGTCTTTTTTGCGCGATCCTGAAGAGTTTGTTATAGCGAGAGAGCGTGTTGATGAAATTACAGATTGTCTTTATGGCTCTCTGTCCCGATTTGAGGCTAAGGTGTTAGGGCTCTATTTAGAGGGAATGTCCTATGAGGAAATGGCGGACAATGTAAATAAGACACCTAAATCGGTCGATAACGCTGTGCAAAGAATCAGGAAGAAGCTTGCACAATTATTAGAGAACGGCGATTATCAGTGAAAGCTGAGCGCAAATAAAAAATGCCCGAACGGGTATCAATTTATTGTCAAAAGAGAGGTTTCAAAATGTACGAAGACAAAACATTAGTTTGCAAGGAATGTGGTGCTGAGTTTATTTTCACCGCCGGCGAGCAGGAGTTTTACGCGGAGCGCGGTTTCCAGAACGAGCCCCAGCGCTGCAAGACCTGCCGTGACGCGCGTAAAAACGCAGCACGTGGACCGAGAGAGTACTTCACAGCTGTTTGTGCGTCTTGCGGCAATGAGGCGAAAGTTCCCTTTGAGCCCAAATCCGACAGGCCAGTGTACTGCAGTGAGTGCTTTGCGAAAATGAGAGAGGCGTAAGCCTGATATCTTCGAAAGCTACAGACCGCCCGGAGCGCGATTGAAATAAAGCGATCTGCGAGGTCTGCCATGTAAGTATGACTTGTTAAGAGCTTGAGTCCCGTATAGAGAGCGCCATGCGTTCGCCAGGATGGGGCTTAAGCTCTTGTCCGTATTTTCGCTGATTGCATGTAGAAATTCAGAGTTTTTCCCGCAGAAAGATTTCAACATTAAATCTGTTGAAATCATCAGTGAAATCGGATATAATACCTCTGATTATAGCATAGATATATCGAATATAAATGGAGGCTGTCATTATGGCACAAATTACAAAAGATACAATCATTGCGGACATCCTGGATATAGCACCGGATTCTGTTCCGCTGTTCCAGTCCATCGGCATGCATTGCCTCGGCTGCGCAATGGCCAGTGGCGAAACTCTCGGTGAGGCCTGCGAAGTCCATGGGGTGGATTTTGATGAGTTCTGCGAGCAGCTCAAGGCGTTTGTCAAGGAGTAAGCTGATACAGGGACAAAAAGCGGGGGAACATGTTCCCCCGCTTTTACGCGCAGGTATGATATGAAACATCTGAAACTCTCAAAAAGGCTCAAAGCGGCCGCGGAATATATTGAGCAAGGTGCAGCCGTCGCGGATATAGGGACGGACCACGGATATATACCGGTGTATCTCGCTCAAAACAACCTCGCCGAGAGGATTATCGCCACCGATATCAGGGAAGGGCCCCTTTTGCGCGCGCAGGCCTCGGCTGGAGAATATGGTGTCAGCAGCAGGGTTGAGTTTTTTCTGACGGACGGACTTGACGGCTTGCAGGAGCAGTGGCTTGATACGGTAGTCCTAGCCGGTATGGGCGGTGAGACGATTGCCGGTATTCTTGAGAGAGCGCCATGGACAAGAACGGACAAAGTACACCTTGTACTACAGCCCCAGTCAAAGCTCGGAGTTCTCAGCAATTGGCTTGACAATAATGGTTATGCGATTTTTGATGAAACGCTTGTTGAAGATGACGGCAGGATTTATGCCGTGCTGCTGGCCGGCGCGGGTAAAAGCCGCGCGCCGCTGTCCTGCGCGGAGATATATGCTGACAGAATTCTAATGGAAAAACGCGACCCGCTTCTGCCGCGATATCTTGATTTTTTGATTGAGAAAACCGGGAAAACTATCGAAGGGCTGGAACAGGCGCGCCGGGGTGTTCGCATTGATGAACTGATGCATCACAAACTCGCGCTTAAGGGGTTTCTTCGCATGAAGGAGGAGACAGAAAAATGGCAGCGGTGAAAGATATCTTAAAACTACTGGAAGAATTCGCACCGGTCAGTCTGAAAATGGACTTTGACAATGTAGGTCTGCTGGTGGGATATTCCGAAAACAAGGTAGACAAAATTCTTATTAGTCTTGACATCACGGAAGAGGTCATTGCTGAAGCTGCCCGGAAAAAGGCCCAGCTGATCGTCTCGCACCATCCGCTTTTCTTTTCTCTGAAAAGCGTCACCGACATGGACAGGTCGGGTAGGAAAGTCGTGGCGCTGCTGTCAAACCATATATCAGCCATCTGCATGCACACAAATCTCGATGCGGCAGCGGGCGGCGTCAACGACGCCCTGGCCGAAACGGCAGGCTTGACGCGAAAGGCACTTTTGTCCGACGAGGTAATAGATGACAACGGACAGCCGTATTCCTACGGCCGGGTCGGGTATCTGCAGGCTCCGACGAAGCTCAGTGAGTACCTGAAGCATATAAAAAGCAGTCTGAAAGCCGGAGGTCTCCGGTATTATGACGCCGGGCGCGATGTGTACAAGGTGGCGACTGTGGGCGGATCAGGCGGCAATTATCTCAAAAATGCGGCTGAACATGGCTGCGACACGCTATTGACCTCAGACATCAAATACGATGTGTTCCTTGAGGCCAAAGAGCTCGGCGTCAATCTCATCGACGGCGGCCACTACTGCACAGAAAACGTAGTGACGCCCGTTTTGGAAAAGACACTAAAGTTAGCATTTCCAGATATACACGTCAAAATCTCCAATATCCACAGGCAGGCAGATATGTTTTTTTAAGGCTATTTGGACAAAAACCTTGATTATTATTAGACATCAATGTAGAATAACTGCGCGATACTGATATAACAGTATTCACGCTCCATGATATCGGTACCAAGTATCAGTATCGAATATTAGTGCGCTGCATCTTGGATACTAAGAGCAGCAGCAAGGAGGAAAAGTAAAAAATGAGTCATGCAGCGTTCAGCACAGGCAAGATGGTACGATTGGCCGTACTTGTCGCAATCCTGATTATCATGGCGTTCACGCCCCTGGGCTTTTTGCCGATAGGCGTGTTCTCACTCACACTGCTTCCTATCCCTGTAGCCATTGGGGCAATAATTTATGGACCTGCTGTTGGTGCCGGCTTGGGTGGTTTGTTCGGTGTTTTATCTTTAGTGCAAGGCTTAATGGGCAGAGACCTTGGCCCTGTTCTTATTCCGATCAGCCCGATTCTTTTCAGTATCGTCTGTATTATTCCGCGTATTCTGGAAGGATGGCTCACCGGTCTCATTTTTAAGGCGCTTTTTAAAATAGACCGTACCCGTATTGCGAGCTATGCTGTCAGCGGTTTTCTGACTGCGGCATTTAATACAGTTTTCTTCATGGGTGGCCTGATGCTCCTCTTTTGGAATACTTTTGTCGTCAGCTACGCGGAAGGGCAGGGCGTTTCGGGAAGCGTCTGGACAATTGTCGCTTTCGTTATGGGGGGCGTCATCTTACAGGCGGTGATTGAAGCCATCCTGTGTGCCATTGTAAGTGGTTCAGTCAGTAAGATACTAATGAAATACTTTCCGGCAAAACAACCCGCAAAGGAGTTATAAATATGCTTCTTGCCATCGATATCGGTAATACGAATATTGTCATTGGCTGCATCGAACATAACGAGATATCACACGTCTTCAGAATGGTCACAGATATTTCAAAATCCGAGTATGAATATGCTGCCGGTATCAGAAATATCCTTGAATTTGACGGTATTAACTGTGACAGATTTGACGGCGCTGTTCTCGCTTCTGTTGTACCGCCGCTTTTGGACGTGCTGAAGGCAGCAATCATTAAGCTAATCGGTATTACTCCCGTTGTTGTCGGAGCAGGGGTTAAAACAGGAATGAATATCCTGATTGACAATCCCGCACAGCTGGGCAGTGATCTGGTGGCCGACGGCGTTGCAGCGATCGCTAACTACAAGCTGCCAATTATAGTTTTCGACATGGGCACGGCAACAACCATATCGGTAATCGATCAGAACGCCGGCTTTTTGGGCG
>CAZVLO010000021.1:0-5439 GCA_964628265.1 uncultured Papillibacter sp. | reverse complement strand
CCGGTCTTTCATTGTCCATGAACGCTTTGTCCAGAGGTACATCACAGCTGCCGAAGGTGCCTATCGAAGCGCCTGACAAAGTCGTATGTGCCAACACCATAGACTGCATGAAGAGTGGTGCGATTTTCGGTACGGCGTCAATGATCGATGGCATGATCGACAGGATCGAAGAAGAGCTGGGTATGAAATGCACAGTCGTCGCCACGGGCGGGCTGTCGGCGCGGGTAGCACCTTATTGCCGGCATGAGATTATACATGATGAGAACCTTCTCCTGCGGGGGCTGGAGATCATATACGAAAAGAATAAAAGAAAATAAAAGAGAGAATAGAAATATCAGCCGCTTCAGATGAAGCGGCTGATATTATTACGAGCAAGCCTGTAAGCCGGATTCTGTCCAGAGAAATCAATCTCCTGGGCAGCCATCTATCTAGGCCCATCGTTGCCGATGAGCTCAAGCCACCTCCTGAGAGCGGTCGGGCAAACCTTGAATACTAAAATTCTGCTCTCTCCACAGTGTTGCTCCGGATAGAGTTTACAGCAGCAGACTGTCTCCAGCCGCCGAGTGAGCTCTTACCTCACTTTTCCACCCTGGCCAAAGAATCGCTTGCCTGGCCGGTTCTCGCGAACGAAACCCGAACCAGATAACATCGAAATCCCTGGTGGTATATCTCTGTTGCACTTGTCCTGAAGTTGCCTTCGGCGGGCGTTACCCGTTATCCTTGCCCTGCGGAGCCCGGACTTTCCTCACGATAAATCCTTTGGGATCTATCCCGCGGCTGCCCGGCTTACTCGTAGCAATATATTATACGATATAGCGGGACGTTATGTCAACCCATTTGGGAGGGGAAAATTAGGTAAATGCGATGAACGCAGGAACGGCTGTCGGCGTGCTGAGGACAGTCCGACCTGCGCGGATGTCGCGGGAATACGCCACAATTCAATCGGCACAGTATGTGGGCACCACTTGAAAAACGGTCTGCTGCATTATATAATAACCGCGTTACATGGGTAAGATTTTCCTGTGGTAACGTAAGATCGGTTATTGAGGTGATAAATTGAGGCTGGATGAGTATATAAAGTCGATTAAGGAAAAAAGGATCGCCGTTATTGGTATCGGTGTCAGCAATACACCGCTTATTGAGCTTCTACTTAAAAACGGCTGCGACGTGACGGCCTGTGATAAGTCGGATCGGGAGAAACTGGGCAAAGCGGCGTCAGAGCTCGAAGAAAAAGGCGCAAAACTCCGCCTTGGAGAGGGCTACCTCAATGAACTCGATGCCGACATTATTTTTCGCACACCGGGTATGCGCCCGGATCTGCCGGAGCTGACAGAAGCGGTGGAGCGCGGCAGCACACTGACATCGGAGATGGAGGTTTTTTTTGAGGTCTGTCCATCAAAAATAATCGCCGTGACGGGCAGTGACGGGAAGACGACGACGACGACGATTATCGCTGAACTGTTGACGGAAGAGGGATACAAGGTACACCTTGGCGGTAATATCGGCACACCGCTCCTAAGCCGCGCCGATACAATGGAAGAGAATGACATCGTCGTTCTGGAACTGTCATCATTCCAACTCATGACGATGAAGAAAAGCCCATCCATAGCCGTGGTCACAAATCTGACACCCAATCATCTCGATATGCACCGTGATATGCAGGAGTATATCGAGGCAAAAAGGAACATCCTCAGAAACCAGAGTGACGGGGATGTGCTCGTGCTGAATCTCGACGATGATATCACACGCGGATTTGCTGATTCAGCAAGGGGAAAAGTCAGGTTTTTCAGTCGAAAAAAACGAGTGGAAAACGGTACTTTTCAGGAAGGCGGCATAATCTATAAAGCAGGCGACGGGAAAAGCACGCCCGTCATTGAGACGTCTCAGATTATGCTGCCCGGTGTCCATAACATTGAGAACTATCTTGCTGCGTTTGCCGCCGTACACGGTCTTGTGAGCCGCGATACCTGTATTAAAGTCGCTGAGACATTCAGGGGCGTCGCCCACAGAATCGAACTGGTGCGGACACTGCGCGGTGTCAGCTACTACAATGATTCCATCGCGTCGAGCCCGAACCGGACAATCGCCGGTCTGCGCTCGTTCAACAGAAAGGTCATCCTAATCGCGGGCGGAAAAGATAAGGGCATCCCGTTTGACGAGCTGGGGCCGGAGATCATAAAACATGTCGAAACGCTGGTGCTGACAGGCGTCACTGCCGGTCAGATCCGAGCCGCGGTGGAATATGCACCCGGTTATGACGGGCGGCCTGTCATTATTGAAAAAGATGACTTCAGAGAAGCTGTTCTGGCTGCGCACGACGCTGCGGCGGACGGAGATATTGTCCTTCTGTCGCCGGCCTGCACGTCGTTTGATAAATTCAAGAATTTTGAGGAACGCGGGAATACTTTTAAAGAGATTGTCAACGGATTGGAGTAAAAATCAATGGTACTGGCAGATACGATTATCGAATTATGCAATATGGCAGGCCCGGCCGGCTTTGAAAAGACGGTTGCCGCGCGTGTCCGGGAAATGATGTCGCCTTTTATGGACGAGATCAGGACGGATATCATGGGAAACATCATTGGAGTGAAGCGCTGCGGAAAAGAAAACGCAAAAAAGCTCATGTTCGATGCGCACATTGACGAGATTGGCTTTGTCATCACGGGACACGAGGACGGCTTCCTGCGCTTTTCAACACTGGGCGGTGTCGATGCGCGGATGCTGCCGGCCGCCGAAATAAAAATATTGACGGAGCCACCGCTAATCGGTATTGTCGCCGCGGCGCCACCGCACATTCTGGAGGCAGGCGACTCTGAGAAAACAATCAAGACAGACGATTTGTTTATCGACATCGGCATGAATCAGGACGAAGCCAAAAAAGCCGTACCTGTCGGGACTCCGGCCGTCTACAACGCCGGTGCTCGGGTATTTGGGACAGACTCGATCTGCGGAAAAAGCCTGGACGACAGGGCAAGCTTTGCCTGTATCCTGCGTGCGCTGGAGCTTTTAAAAGATGAAAAGCTTGATGTTGACCTGTATGTTATGGCAAGCATCCAGGCGGCGGTGGGCACGCGCGGGGCCAGGACAGGGGCTTTCTCCGTTTCTCCCGATTGGTGCGTCGTCGTTGATGTCGATCACGCCAAAACACCTGACCACAATAAGCATGATGTGAGAGAGACAGGGGGCGGCGCTGTTATTTCAAAGGGGCCTAATATGAACAGGCGCCTGACCGATATATCCGAAAAGTGCGCTCAGGAGCATGGCATCAAATATCAGATCGGCGTTGAGTCCGGAGACTCCGGTACGAACGCTGCGGTTATTCAGATCACGCGGGAGGGCGTCGCTACAGCGCTTTTTGGCCTGCCGGTAAAATATATGCACAGTCCTGTTGAAGTCCTGAATCTGAATGACGCCGAGGCTGTTGCAGCGCTTCTGTGCGAGACCGCGAAAGCCCTGAAAGGAGATGGCTGTAATGCTTGAAACGATTAAAAACCTCTGTGTGTTAAACGGCGTCTCCGGTAGAGAAGACAGCGTCCGTGATTACATCATGAAACGCATTTCAAAGCATGCTTCCGAAATCAAAACGGATGTCATGGGCAACCTGATTGTATTTAAAAAGGGGAAGAAAACCCCGTCAAAAACACTGATGCTCGCTGCGCATATGGACGAGGTGGGCATCATTGTCACGGGATATACCGAGAGTGGCTACCTGAGATTTGATTGCGTCGGCGGGATTGACCACAGGGTGCTGATGGGCAAGGCTGTTTATATCGGTGACAATCGCATATTTGGCGTCATTGGAAATAAAGCGGTGCATCTGGTCAAAAAGGATGAACGGGAAAAAATTCCGTCTGTTGATGAGATGTTTATCGATATCGGCGTCGGAAGCAGGGGCGAAGCCGCAGATCTTGTGCCTTTGGGCGAGACGGGAGCTTTTGATCCAAGTGTTCAGGAGTTTGGCAACGGCTTCATAAAAGCAAAGGCACTGGACGACCGATTCGGCTGCGCCGTACTGATAAAGCTTTTGGAATCCGAGCTGCCGGTGGACTGCACGTTTGTGTTCACCGTTATGGAAGAGGTTGGGACCAGGGGCGCTTTCGGCGCTGCGTTTGGTGTTGCACCGGATATCGCTCTGATCGTGGAAGCAACGACCGCGGCCGATCTGCCGTCCGTAGTGTCGTCAAAAAAGGTCTGCGCCGCAGGCAAGGGCGCCGTTATCCCGTTCATGGACAAGGCGACCATTTACAACAGGGAACTGTACACGCTGCTCACGGAGCTTGCGGACAAAAACAGTATCCCGTGGCAGACAAAAACATATATCTCAGGCGGGACAGACGCCGGAACCGTGCAGCGCTCCCGCACGGGCGTTATGACAGCCGGTATCGCCGCACCTGTCAGGAATCTGCATTCACCGTCTTGCGTTGCGTGCATAAGCGATCTTGACGCAGTTTACCGGCTGACAGAACTATTTCTCGATGAAATCGGATCGAGGTACTGATGGGATACATGAATATCAGTCCGGAGGTTCTCGGGCTCTCCGAGTCGGTGATGGCAGATGTCGCACCGGTATTCAACAGAATCGACAGCATCGCACAGGGAAACACCGAAAAGGTGCTGTCGGCTTTTCAAAAGCACCGTGTCTCCGACGGCTGTCTGACGGGGACGACGGGCTACGGTTACGACGACAAGGGCAGAGACACGCTGGACCTTATTTGGGCAGATGTTTTCGGCGCGGAATCGGCACTGGTGCGCATCGGGTTCGTCAACGGCACCCATGCCATTGCATCGGCCTTGTTCGGTGCGTTGAAAACGGGAGATACGCTTCTTTCCGCAACAGGTGCGCCTTATGATACGCTAAGGGGTGTCATAGGGGTTGAAAACAGCTATCGCGGTTCACTCCGGGATTACGGCATCGGCTACACTCAGGTGAATCTCATGCCGGACGGGAAGCCGGATTATGAGGAAATTTTAAAAGCGGCAGCCGAACCTCACGTTGCCGCTGTCTTTGTCCAGCGCTCCCGGGGATATTCCACCCGCCCTGCACTGTCGGTCCTGGAGATCGGGCACATTTGTGATTTGGTCCATGGTGTTAATCCAGGGGCCGCTGTCATTGTTGACAACTGTTATGGCGAGTTTACGGAAAAAATCGAGCCGACGGAGGTCGGCGCGGATCTGATTGCCGGTTCACTTATTAAAAACCCCGGCGGCGGCATTGCACCTACAGGCGGTTATGTGGCAGGGAAAAGGGATCTGGTTGAAGCGGCAGCCTTCCGGCTGACCACACCGGGTATCGGCGGTGAGTGCGGCTCAACACTATTCAATAACAGGCTTTTGTACCAGGGCTTTTTTATGGCGCCGCACACCGTCGCCCAGGCTTTGAAAACCGCCGTGTTTTGCGCGCGGCTCCTGGAACGGATAGGATATAACGCGTCGCCGGCC
>CAZVLO010000020.1:39411-39904 GCA_964628265.1 uncultured Papillibacter sp. | reverse complement strand
GCCGGGTGTCTTGTTCCTGTCACAGTGGCTGGGCAGTCTTCCGCCGCCCTGATTGAGCTCGCTGAGCATTTCCTTTGGGAAAAACCCTTTGAGAGACAATGTGGCATAGAGCGCCGGTCCGGCGTGTCCTTTCGACATAACGAGCCTGTCCCGCTCCTCCCACAGGGGGTTATTCGGATCGCAGCGCAGCTCGCTACCGTATAATACCGCCAGCGTCTCCACAATCGACATGGATCCGCCGATATGACCGGACCCGAAGCCCTCCAGCTCCTGGAGCGTCACAAGCCGAATCCCTTCAGCGACGACACGCAGCTCCTTTGCTTTTTTTTGATTTTCCATGTCACACCTCATTCAATCAGCATAATAATTTTTCCAGTAGTATTCCATCCTTGTGAAGTTCTCATATACAGCGGAGGCTTCACGCGACAGCTCCGTTGTCAGAACGCCGTTTTCCCCGAATAATCCGGTGGCTGTGCTGACGACTGTAACGTGA
>CAZVLO010000020.1:28986-39384 GCA_964628265.1 uncultured Papillibacter sp. | reverse complement strand
CGCTTCAGCTCGTCCGCGATTTTCATATAGGCATTGCCGTCCCATGAGCACGCCTGAAAAAGCCTGTTCATGAGGAAGCACGGGGAAAAGTCGCCGCCGTCGCCGTTGAAATCGCTGTCCAGCGCCGCCTTGGCGGCGTCGTTGGCCCAAATGATGTAGGGCGTTGTATAAAAATCATAAAACCCCTGCTCGGTTGTGAAGTCCACATTAATATGCAGCTCACGGTATACCTCGTAGCCGTTGCCCAGCCACGGCTTGTGATCGCCGAAGAGAACAACGACGACAGGTTCGCTCCGCGAGCGGAAATAGTCGATGAAATCGGCGATGCGCAGCGTCGTATCGCTGACGCCTTCCAGGTAGTTGTTCAGGATGTTATAGGACGTTTCTGTCAGATCGCCTTTGTTGACGTATGCTATGTCGGAGGTTTTCGTACTGTCATAGGGACCGTGGTTCTGGTACGACAGGCTGTAACCGAAGTACGGACGGCTTGTGTCGCGCGATTCGTACAGCTCGATGACCTTCGAAAAGAAATATGCATCCCATCTGTTGGAATCCTGAAAGTCCTCCAGGTAGTAGTAATTGTCAAAGCCCATGTTTTGATTGACGGTTTTCCTGTTATAATACCAGCTGTCGCCGGCGTGGAAGCCCTCGGTGTAATACCCCTGATCCTTGAAGTATCGGACATATGAGTTCACCGGCGTCATGAAATCGCCGGGCTTTGTGAGGCCAGTGAGAAACAGGCGCTCCGAGTCGATCGTCCCGCCGGCAAATGTATTGACAACCAGCGAGCCGCTGATGGATTCCTTTTGGAGCGCGTGAAACGGCTCATAAACGTCGCCTGTAAAATCAATTGTGTCAAAAACGGATAAATCGGCGTAGGACTCCAGCATGACGCTGACAATATTGACCTTTTCGCTTTCGGGGATTATGCCATCCGCGTAGCCGGACATGGCTTCCGCCGCCGCGTCCTTTTTGAAGCCGGACGGCAGTTTCGTTGCGGGGTCCTGTATGCTGTATATAAAGGGATACACGAATCCCCTGACGATGTATTTTTCGGCGCCGGACCATGGGCTGATGTCATAATTACATTTGACCGACGCATAAACCCGGTCGTTTGTGTAAAGAAATCCGTTCAGAAGGGCGCACGAGAGCAGGACAGACACCGCGCCGATGAGCCGGATTTTTGCCATGGGCTTATACCTGAAGAAAAAAAACGCGGCTACTGCGCCCGCAGCAGCATAAAACACGGAGACCCATATTTTCCAGTTAATGATGAGGTTGTAGCCGGCCATCGAATCGCCGGCCTCGCCCGCAAGCTGAAAATCCGAAAAGACGAACGGCTCGTACCGGATCTGCATTTTAAAGTAATTGACTGCAGCCAATACAAATACAATCACTGCCGGAACTAAAAAGCCTATCCAGGCCCTGCCTGACGCCCAGTAAAACAAGAGCGTCAGAAGCAGTGGCGGCAGGATATTCAAGAGCATAACAAGCGGAGATGCAAGATACGAGTAAAACATCGGCATACCGAAAACCGACGCGCCCAGCATCAGCGCAACGAGCCCGGTTCCGATACCCAGGAGAACGACAGCCGCAAATGTTAACAAGCGATGATGCCTGAGATCTGCTCTCGTCTGAATGCTCTGTTTTGAAGACATCATCATTAAAATCTGATTTTTTCCGCCAGGTAATCGACAAGCTTGTCAATCCCGACGCGTTCCTGACTCATTGTATCCCTGTCCCGGACAGTGACGCAGTTGTCCTCCATAGAGTCAAAATCATATGTGAGGCAGAACGGCGTGCCGATTTCGTCCTGACGCCGGTAGCGCTTGCCAATGGAGCCCGCATCGTCGTAATCGGACATAAAATGCTTTTGCAGCTGATGGAAAAGCGCTTCCGCCGGCTCCGCCAGCTTTTTTGAAAGCGGCAGGACGGCGCATTTGACGGGAGCCAGCGCCGGATGGAGACGGAGGACGACGCGCGTGTCATTTTTTTCCGCGTCCACGATCTCCTCATCGTACGCGTCGGCTAAAAACGCAAGTAAAATGCGGTCGGCGCCGAGGGAGGGCTCAATCACATAGGGGATATACCTCTCGTTGGTCTCCTGATCGAAGTATTCCATATTCTCACCCGAAGCGGTCTGATGGGCTTTCAGGTCGAAGTCCGTACGGTCCGCGACGCCCCATAGCTCGCCCCAGCCGAAGGGGAACAGGAATTCGAAGTCAGTAGTCGCTTTGGAGTAATGAGACAGCTCCTCCTTCTCATGATCCCTCAGGCGGATGTTCTCCTCCCGGAGGCCGAGCTCCAAAAGCCATTTGTGGCAGAAGGTCCGCCAGTAATTGAACCATTCCAGATCGGTGCCCGGCTTGCAGAAGAATTCCAGCTCCAGCTGCTCAAACTCGCGGGTGCGGAAGATGAAATTGCCCGGCGTAATTTCGTTTCTGAACGATTTGCCAAGCTGCGCCACACCGAAGGGCATTTTCCGGCGTGTTGTACGCTGGATATTTTTAAAGTTGACAAAGATACCCTGGGCCGTCTCCGGGCGGAGGTAAATCTGGGCGGCTGTATCTTCGTTGACCCCCTGGAAGGTCTTAAACATCAGGTTAAACTTGCGGATATCCGTGAATTCGGCTTTACCGCAGTGGGGGCATGTAATGCCCTTTTCTTTAATATAAGCGACGAGCTGGTCGTTGTTCATGGCCTCGATGACGACATCTGTAATGCCTTCGGTGTTGTGCCATTCCTCCACAAGCTTATCCGCCCGGTGGCGCATCTTGCAGGCCTTGCAGTCGATGAGGGGATCGTTGAAGGTCGCCACGTGTCCGGAAGCCGCCCAGACCTGCGGGTTCATTAAAATCG
The DNA here is from genome assembly GCA_964628265.1 of uncultured Papillibacter sp. Classification (GTDB taxonomy): domain Bacteria; phylum Bacillota; class Clostridia; order Oscillospirales; family Oscillospiraceae; genus Sporobacter. The sequence goes on along the minus strand of CAZVLO010000020.1, from coordinate 36,525 downwards.
CGGCGTCGAGCCCAACATTGTATGGGCTCTCCTGCACAAATTTTTTCCACCAAGCCCGCTTGATGTTGTTTTTCAGCTCCACACCGAGAGGACCGTAATCCCAGGAGTTTGCAAGCCCGCCGTAAATCTCGCTGCCTGCGTACACAAAACCGCGCCCCTTGCACAGCGCCACAAGCTTGTCCATTGATTTTTCTTGATTTTTCAGCATATATCCTCCATCGCTGGGGCGGATTCCATATCGGGGAGAGACAGAATCAATTTGCGCCCGAGTCTTATTTAACATATCCTTTTAATTATATCCCAAGCGGAACTGTTGTCAACTGTCGGTACCCCTAAAATTGGTTATTTTACATTCCACGCTATTGCAAATATGATGCATATGGCTTAAAATTATCATCTAAAACCGTAAACACGGGAAAACGAACGAATGAAGGCGCATGAATATGGACTTTAAGGCCGGACAATTTGATATCGCTGTCATCGGCGCGGGACATGCCGGCATCGAAGCGGCGCTTGCCGGCGCGCGCCTTGGGCTGAAAACTGTCTGCTTTACGATAAATATGGACGCTGTCGGCAATTTGCCGTGCAATCCGTCTATCGGCGGTACGGGCAAGGGACATCTCGTCCGGGAACTGGACGCCCTTGGCGGCGAGATGGCAAAGGCTGCCGATAAGACATGCATCCAGTACAGACTTTTAAACCGCGGCAAAGGGCCCGCTGTTCATTCCCTGCGGGCGCAGGCCGACCGGAACGCTTATCAGCAGGTGATGAAGCACACGCTGGAAGAGCAGGATGATTTGAGCCTCAAGCAGGCTGAGATAACCGACATTATCGTTGAAAACGGCGCGGTAAAAGCCGTCAAGACGAAGACCGGCGCAACATACGAGGTGAAGGCCGCCATCATCTGCTCCGGGACATACCTGGCAGGGCGGACGATCATCGGCGAGGTGGTAAACGACAGCGGGCCGGACGGCCTGCACGCGTCCACGCAGCTCGGAAAGTGCCTGAAGGCGCTGGGATTGGATATGCGCCGCTTCAAGACCGGCACACCGCCCAGAATCAACGCCCGGAGCGTTGATTTTTCTAAAATGGAAATCCAGCCCGGTGACGAATCGCCGGTTCCCTTTTCATTTGAAACACAGACGCCGCTAGAAAACCGCGCCGTCTGCTGGCTGACCTACACAAACGAAGACACCCACGAGGTGATCCGGAAGAATCTCCATCGCAGTCCGCTGTATTCCGGCGTTATCAGCGGTGTCGGCGCGCGTTACTGTCCGTCCATCGAAGGCAAAATCGTCCAGTTTGCGGACAAGAAGCGTCACCAGCTTTTCATCGAGCCCATGGGGCTGCATACGGAGGAGCTTTATGTGCAGGGCTTTTCGTCGTCGATGCCGGAGGATGTGCAGCTTCAAATGATACGCACAATCCCGGGTCTGGAGCGCGCGGAAATGATGCGCTGCGCTTACGCCATCGAATACGACTGCGTCAATCCCGCGGAGCTGCTGCCAACACTGGAGTTCAAAAAAATAAGGGGACTCTACGGCGCAGGGCAGTTCAACGGCTCTTCCGGTTATGAAGAGGCCGCTGTCCAGGGCTTCGTGGCAGGCGTCAACGCCGCCCTGAAGCTCAATGGTGAGGAGCCGATGATCATCCGGCGTGACGAGGGATATATCGGCACGCTGATTGACGATCTTGTGACGAAGGGAACTGACGAGCCATACCGCGTCATGACGTCCCGTTCGGAGTACAGGCTTTATCACCGCCAGGACAATGCCGACATCCGGCTTTCCCACATCGGTCATCGCATCGGGCTTGTGTCTGATGAGCGTTACCAAAAAGTCATTGATAAATATGAAGCGGTGAAACGTGAGATCAGACGGCTGGAAAACACCCATATTCCGCCGTCGCCGGAGCTCACCGTTATACTGGGGCAGCACGGCACCACCGCCCCGCCCTCCGGCGTCAGTCTGGCTTCTCTGCTCCGCCGCCCGCAACTGGATTATAACAGCCTCGCGCCGTTCGATAAAGCGCGGCCTGAGCTGCCGCCCGCCGTCAGCGAGCAGGCGGAAATCTCCATCAAATATGAGGGTTATATCAAACGCCAGATGCGCCAGGTGGAGGATTTGAAGCGCATGGAAGATCTTAAGCCTCGGACAGGCGACGCGTATCTCAGGCGTCTCCCCCGCTGATATCGCCGCGCTGATGATCCATCTGGGGCGAGGGTAAATAAAATCTGCATTGGGATAGCTTCGCTTACAATACAAAGAAATGACAGGCGAGCATTGTTAACCGCTGGTTAAAATAAAATCTTTACAACAATTTACTTCTGTGTTAGAATACCTTCGCTCTATAAAAGCGCATTTTTTGCTCCAACTCTTAGTTTCGGGGTATAAGCCGGACAGTTTTCCGGTACCTTTCCGCCCGTTACTCAGATTCTGGACAATAAAAAAAGAAAGGAACTGACAGCATGATCACCAAAGACCAGAAAACAACCGTTATTGAAGCCAACCGCACCCACGAAACCGACACCGGCTCGCCGGAGGTGCAGATTGCCATCCTCACGGAGCGCATCACACAGCTCACCGAGCATCTTAAAGTCCACGACAAGGATAACCACAGCCGTCTTGGTCTGTTGAAGATGGTTGGTAAGCGCCGCAATATGCTCGACTATCTGGCAAAAAAGGATATCGAGCGCTACAGAGCCCTCATCGCAAAACTCGGCCTCAGAAAATAATCGTCCGTTTCAGGGCTGATCTGTGCGTATCAGATCAGCCCTGTTATGACATAATAAGAAAAACGGAGCACGCAATCCCATAGCAATTGAAAATGCGTCTGAAAATCTTGCCTGATTAGACTTAATGAGGCTTGTTCGGATTTATTTTCAAATGCTAGGAGATTGATGCTCTGGATAATGAAAGGAGCATTCCATGATCATCCACCACAGAGATTTTCCCGGTTACAAGCAGTATTCCATGACCCTCGCCGGCAGGCCGCTCACGCTTGAAGTCGGCAAGCTGGCAGAGCTCGCCAACGCCGCCGTCCTCGTCAAATACGGCGAGACGACCGTCCTCGTCACAGCGACAGCTTCCGCGCGCCCTAGGGATAATATTGATTATTTCCCGCTGGGCGTCGATTTTGAAGAGAAGATTTATGCTGTCGGCAGAATCCCCGGCGGTTATCTCCGCAAGGAGGGCCGTCCGTCGGAGCGCGGCATCCTTGCAAGCCGCATGATCGACCGGCCGATGCGCCCCCTCTTCCCTTCTGACCTCAGAAACGACGTCATCATCGCCTGCACCGTCCTGTCCGTCGAATATGACAACGCGCCGGAGATCGCCGCTATGATCGGCGCTTCAGCTGCTGTTTCCATCTCGGATATTCCGTTTTCACCGACTGCCGGCCCGATCGCGGGCGTCGGCCTCGGCTACTACGACGGCAAGTTCTTCATCAACCCCACGAGCGCCGAACGGGCGAAAAGCGAAATGTACTGCACCATCGCGGGCACTGCCGAGAAGATCGTTATGATCGAAGCCGGCGGTAAAGAGATCCCGGATGATGTTATGCTCAATGGCATCATCGCAGCCCATGACGCCATCAAACCCGTCATCGCGCTCATCAACCAGATGGTTCAGGAAATCGGCAAGCCGAAGTTTGAATACGCCAAGGCGTCATTCAACGAGGAACTGTTCCAGAAGATCGTGAACAAGTACCTCGAAGAGGTCAAATACTGCATGGACACCGACGACAAGAACATCCGCGAGTCGCGCTACAACGCTGTCGTCGAAAAAATGATCGCCGAGTTCGGTGAGGAATATCCTGAAATCACCGCGCAGCTTGAGGAGATCACCTATAAAATCCAGAAAAAGGTCGTCAAGGCGTGGCTCCTGCAGGGCAAGCGCGTTGACGGACGCGCCATGAACGAAATCCGTCCGCTGTCGGCTGAGGTCGGCCTCATCCCGCGCGTTCACGGCTCTGGTCTTTTCACCCGCGGCCAGACGCAGGTGCTGTCAATCGCCACGCTTGACACAATATCCGCGGCTCAGAATCTTGATACAATCTTTGAGGAAACCTCGAAGCGCTACATCCACCACTACAACTTCCCGCCCTTCTCCACCGGCGAAGCCAAGCCCAGCCGCAGTGCGTCACGCCGCGAAATCGGCCACGGCGCTTTGGCCGAGAAGGCACTGGAGTATGTGCTCCCGACGGTTGAGGAATTCCCCTATGCCATCCGCGTCGTCAGCGAGGTTCTGTCCTCCAACGGCTCAACGTCCCAGGGCTCCATCTGCGGCTCCACACTGGCACTCATGGACGCGGGTGTTCCGATCAAAGCTCCCGTTGCCGGCATCTCCTGCGGCCTGATCTCCGAGGGCGATAAGTGGACGACCTTCATTGACATTCAGGGCGTTGAGGATTTCCACGGTGAAATGGACTTTAAGGTTGCCGGTACCAAGAAGGGCATCACGGCCATTCAGATGGATCTTAAAAATGACGGCCTGACGTACGATATCATCAAAAATGCATTTGAGATTACCCGCGAGGCGCGCCTCCAGATCCTTGACGAGATCATGCTGCCCGTCATTGCCAAGCCGAGAGACGAACTGGCCCCGACAGCGCCGAAGATGATCTCCATGAAGATCCATCCCGACAAGATCCGCGAAGTCATCGGCTCCGGCGGAAAGGTCATCCAGAAGATCGTGGCCGACACAGGCGCGAAGATCGACATTGAGGACGACGGCAGCGTGTACATCTCCTCTGCGGACATTGAGGCCTGCCGCGCCGCAAAAAAGATCATCGACAGCATCGTATTTGTCCCCGAGGTCGGCCAGCTGTACTTCGGCAAGGTTGTGCGCATCATCCCCATCGGCGCGTTTGTCGAGCTGGTCCCCGGCAAGGACGGCATGGTCCACATCTCAAAGCTTGAAAACCGCCGCGTCGAGAAGGTCGAGGATGTGCTCAAGGAAGGCGACATGACCTGGGTCAAGGTCACAGAAATCGACGAGCGCGGCCGCGTCAACCTCTCCAGGAAAGACGCCATCAAGGAGCGCCAAGCGGCAGGCTTGCCGATCGACAGGGCGTAAGGCTGCTGTGTTTTCCCGCCTGCGCGGGAATGACATGGGCATTGCGGGAATGACACGGATATAAAAAGTCCATAGGGGCGGCTTCCACGCCGCCCCTGTTTACCTAAAAACTCAGCAAACAGGCCGGCAAGAGACTCGCATAACGAGTCTCTTTGAAGCCGGCTTCTACTTATAGTGCACACAGAGGTTGCTTATGTACGAAAAAATCGTCCTGCCCAATGGGGTCAGGATTCTCCATGAATATATATCCCATGTCCGCTCGGTGTCTTTCGGCATCTGGGTAGGTACCGGCTCGCGATACGAAAATGCGGCCATGAACGGCGCGTCCCATTTTATTGAGCATATGCTGTTCAAGGGGACGAAAACCCACACAGCTGCAGAATTGGCTGCCATTCTGGACGGTATCGGCGGACAGGTCAACGCCTTCACAACCAAGGAATGCACCTGCTTCCACGGGCGTGTGCTGGACACGCATCTCAGTCAGCTGACCGATGTTCTCAGCGATATGTTTTTCAATTCAAAATTTGACGAGGATGATGTTAAAAATGAGCGCGGCGTCATTCTCGAGGAAATCGACATGTACGCAGACACACCCGAGGATCTGGCATCTGAGCGGCTGTCCTCATCTGTTTTCAAGGGTTATTCTCTGGCCAGATCCATATTGGGGAAAAAATCGACACTGAACAAAATGACCGGCGAGACGCTTCGGCAGTATAAAGCCGACCATTACCAGCCCGATTCCATCGTCGTTGCCGTATCGGGCAGTTATAAGGCGGACGATATCACCCGCTTGAAGGACCGCTTCGCCGCGCTGCCAAAGAGCAGCACCGTCAAGTTTCAGCAAGCTGAGTATACGCCGTCTTTTACTGTCAAACGGAAGAGTCTGGAGCAAAATCATCTGAATATTGCTTTTCCGGGAATCTGCGTGACCGACCAAAACCGGTTCGCGCTGCAGCTGCTGTCAGAAATTTTAGGCGGCGGCATGTCCTCCCGGCTGTTCCAGACGGTGCGGGAAAAGCGTGGCCTGTGCTACAGCATTTATTCATACGGTTCCAGCTATATCGATACCGGTCTGTTCGCACTTTACACCGCCTTGGGCAGGGATACGGAACGGGAAGCCATCAGCGTCATAACAGAAGAGATCAAGAGGTTCAAGGCAGACGGCATTACGTCCGAGGAACTACTGCGGGCCCGGGAGCAGCTGAAGGCCAATGTGCTGATGGGTCTTGAATCTACAGGCACGCGCATGAACAGGCTCGGCCGCAACGAGCTGTACTTCGGCTATGTCCCGGAGCCGGATGAGATCATCGCCAGCTACGACAGCGTGACTATAGGGGATATTCAAAAACTCGCTGAGCATTGCCTTGACTTCGATAAGGTTTCGTTCTCCGCCGTCGGTAAGGTCGACAGCGCGGAGGTATACAGGGAACTGCTGCAGTGACGATGGGAGCAACCCCCGCCCTCGGTTGGACCGGTTATTTGCGGGGGCGGATTTCCATATTCGCCCGTGAACCGAAGCCGAATTAGCGCCGGAGAGGTTACTCCCTCAGTCGCAAGAGACTTCACCGAAGTCTCTTGGCGCCAGCTCCCTCAAGAGGGAGCCTTAGGCGCGGTTGCAACAAATGCGGCGTTACGCTGCGCATGGGACAATCCTCAGCCGCCTGCGGGCGGCAGCTCCTTTCAAAAGGAGCCTTTGTTAAGAATGACGTCGCGGTATACAGAAATCAATATACTTAGCAAGGAGTTGAAAACGCATGGTCTATAACATCACAATCGCGGGTTTGAGCCGGGACCTGCAGCTGTGCCGATTGAATGATTCTATGCATATTGCCGGACTTGTTATTTACGGCGATGTGGAGCTCACCTGCCGGAGCGCGGCTGCGTTACTTAAAAAAGCGCCCCCCTTCGATTATATGATCGCACCGGAGGCCAAAGCTATCCCGCTCATTCACGAAATGGCGCGCCAGAGCGGCCGGAACGATTACATCCTGGCCAGAAAAGCGCCGAAGCTCTATATGAAGGACATATTTGAGGTTGAGGTGAACTCCATCACCACAAAGGGCACGCAGAAGCTCTATCTGGACGGCGCCGACGCCGCCAAGATGAACGGTAAGCGTATCCTCATCGTCGACGATGTCGTCTCCACCGGCGAATCGCTTCGGGCCATGGAGGAGCTTGTCAACAGGGCCGGTGGCAGCATCGCCGGAAAAATGGCAATCCTCGCCGAGGGCGACGCCAAAAACAGGATGGATCTCATTTATCTGGAGCCGCTGCCGCTGTTTGACAACGAGGGGAACGCGATATAAACGGCAAGAAACCGGGCGGCAGCCCGGTTTTGTTATATGAGGATGTCTTTCCGCGGCGCAGAACGGGCAATCACAGATCGTTCTTGCGGCTTCTCAGCTTTTTAAAAAATTCCGACATCAGCGACCGGCATTCTTCCTCCAGTATCCCGCCGACGACC
>CAZVLO010000020.1:4328-28976 GCA_964628265.1 uncultured Papillibacter sp. | reverse complement strand
TCCTTCGCGCCGGAAAAAACCTTGGGTATTCTGGCGTTGATGATGGCCCCTGCGCACATGGGGCATGGCTCCAGGGTGACGTAGAGCGAGCACCCGCCCAGGCGCCAGTCGTTTAAGTATCCACAAGCTTCATTGATCGCCTCGAGCTCCGCATGAGCCAAGGCGTTTCTTTCGTTTTCACGGCGGTTGTATCCCCTGCCGATAATCTCGCCGTCCGGGTCGACAACGACACAGCCGACAGGCACTTCACCTGCACGCATTGCTTTGTATGCCTCTTCGAGTGCGCTGCTCATATGCTTTTCGTGATCCACCGGCTCCCCTCCTTATTTGATCATATCGTACCACATTGCACTGACTTATGGAATATAATATGCCGCTTTTGTTAATAATCAACATGTCATAACAATACATCTCTATTTTGGGGAGGTTCAATATGCTCGTATCAGAATTGATGACAGACAATGTGATTTCCATCGCACCGGACGAACCGGCGTCTCTTGCGGCCAGACTTTTATTCCGGCATAATATCGGTGCTGTCCCTGTCTGCTCGGAGGACGGACGTCTCAGGGGCATTGTTACGGACCGAGATATCGTTTTGCGTTGCGTCGCGGCGGAAAACGATCCTGAAACAACGCCGGTGCGCGAGATCATGTCCAGGGGGCTCGTCACAGTCAGCCCAAAGGACGATGTCCGCGAGGCCGCCCGGCAGATGGCGCAGTCCCAGGTCAGAAGGCTGCCGGTCGTAGAGTCGGGAAAACTCGTCGGTATGCTGGCGCTGGGCGACATGGCGAAAACACAGTCCTTTGATATGGAAGCGTCAAAAGCACTGTCGGAAATCTCATCGAACGTCCGAAAAAGATAGATTCATTTTTTGCCTGATGGCACAGGGGCAGACCTCGTGTCTGCCCTCTTTGACATGCACTGCAAACCTGTGGAGGGCAAACGCAAGGTTTACCCCTACACGGAGAAACGGCGGGACGGTTGATTCAACCCATTGACACCGGGTCACATTCATTATAGAATGACAAAACGGTAAATTTCTGTCGTGAATAGACAGTTTTATAGAGTTGTTTGGAGGCACTTTCATATGAAGAAATATGGTTTGAACGAGCTGCGCGAGATGTTTTTATCCTTTTTTGAGAGTAAGGGCCATCTGCGCCTGCCCAGTTTTTCACTCATACCGCAGAATGATGCGTCGCTGCTCCTCATCAATTCCGGTATGGCGCCCATGAAGCCCTGGTTCACCGGAGAGCAGGAGCCGCCGCGGCGCCGTGTCTGTACATGCCAGAAATGCATCCGCACCGGCGATATTGAAAACATCGGAAAAACCGCCCGGCACGGTACATACTTCGAGATGTTGGGCAACTTCTCCTTCGGTGATTACTTCAAGCGTGAGGCTATTTCGTGGAGCTGGGAGTTCTTAACGAAGACAGTGGGCATTGACCCTTCCCTGCTGTATCCCTCCGTCTACGAAGAGGACGACGAAGCGTTTGATATCTGGAATAAGGACATCGGCATCCCGGCAGAGCGGATTTATCGTTTCGGCAAGGCGGACAACTTCTGGGAGCATGGGGCGGGTCCCTGCGGACCCTGCAGCGAGATCTATTTCGACCGGGGTCCGGAGAGGGGCTGCGGAAAGCCTGACTGTACGGTGGGCTGCGAATGCGACCGCTATATCGAGGTCTGGAACAACGTGTTCACCCAGTTTAACAACGACGGCAAAGGCAATTACACGGAGCTGGAGCAGAAGAATATCGACACGGGTATGGGCCTGGAGCGCCTTGCCGTCGTCTGTCAGGACGTGGACAGCATATTCGATGTCGACACGCTGATGAGCATCACGAATAAGGTCTCTGAAATCACAGGTGCAAAATACGGCCAGAGCCATAAAACAGACGTCTCCCTGCGCGTGATCACCGACCACATCCGTTCATCAGCGATGATGATCTGCGACGGCGTGCTGCCATCCAACGAGGGGCGCGGCTATGTGCTCCGCCGTCTCCTGCGCCGTGCCGCCCGCCACGGCAAGCTTCTGGGCGTCACCGGCACGTTTTTATGGGAAGTCTGCGCGACCGTTATTGATGAAAACAAAAATGCTTATCCCGACCTCGTGGAAAAGCAGGACTATATCACACGAATCATCAAGGTCGAGGAAGAAAACTTCAACAAGACGATTGATGCCGGCATGGGCATTCTGGCAGAGCTGATGGCCGACCACAAGGCAAAAAATGAGACCGTCTTTTCCGGTGAAAACGCCTTTAAGCTCTATGACACCTACGGCTTCCCCGTCGACCTGACTTTGGAGATTATCGAGGAACAAGGGTTCACGCTGGACAGGAGCGGCTTCGACAGCCGGATGAAAGAGCAGCGGGACCGTGCCCGGGCGGCCAGAGCGGCGCTGGGTGACCTGGCATGGGCCGGGATCGATTTGGGACTTGATAATACGCCGACGGTGTTTACCGGCTATGAGCGTTTTTCGGATCAGGGTCGCATCCTCGCCATCGTGTCGGACGGCGAGCTTTGCTCGTCGGTCAGGACCGGCAGTGAAGCCGTCATTGTCCTGGACAAAACGACGTTTTACGCTGAAATGGGCGGCCAGACGGCCGACCACGGCACGATTTTCTCTTACGGCAATGTCTTTAAAGTCACTAATGTTCAAAAAAACAAGGGCGGGAAATACCTGCACTCCGGCGTCATGGTTGCCGGTGAGCTGAATGTGGGCAGCGACGTGACGGCTGAGATCGACGAATCGCGCCGCCAGGCCATTATGCGTGCGCACTCGGCAACGCACCTTCTGCAAAAGGCTTTGAAAACTGTTCTCGGCGACCATGTCCAGCAGGCCGGCTCCCTTGTGGAGCCCGACAGGCTGCGCTTTGACTTTACGCATTTCTCGGCGACAACGCCGGAGGAGCTCCGGAAAATCGAGGACCTGGTCAACAACGCCATACTGGACGGCATGAACATAAAAATAGAGGAAATGCCGATGGCGGAAGCGAAGAAAATCGGCGCTACAGCACTGTTCGGTGAGAAATACGGCAATGTCGTCCGAGTCGTCAGTATGGGCTCGTATTCGACAGAACTCTGCGGCGGCACACACCTGGACAATACCGCCAAGGCCGGCGCGTTCAATGTTGTCAGCGAGTTCTCCGTGGCGTCAGGAGTACGCCGCATCGAGGCGACTGTCGGCCGGGCGACCTTGGATACGCTCAAGCAGAACGGTAAGCTGCTCTCAGAGCTTGCGCATGTCGTTAAGGCAAACAATACAGGTGAAATTATGCAGAAGCTGGAGCAGAACTCTTCGGAGCTTCGTGAGCTGCGCCGCTCTGTTGATGCCTTCAGCGCAAAAGCGGCCAACGACGAGGCGGCTTCATTCCTTCTGGGCGCGCGGGCTATCGGTGAGCTCAAGATCCTGACAGCGACACTTGCTGACGCCGATGCCGATAAGCTCCGCCAGATGGGTGATTATCTCCGCGATAAGGATAATTCGATTGTCGCTGTCCTCACCACCGTCAGTGATGGTAAAATTACGTTTTTGGCTGTCTGCGGCGCGGCGGCTGTCTCAAAGGGCATCAAAGCCGGAGACCTGATTAAAGCCGTCACAAAAATTGCCGGCGGCTCCGGCGGCGGAAAGCCCGACTCCGCTATGGGCGGCGGAAAAGACCTGTTGAAGCTGGACGACGCTTTAGCCGCCGTGGACGATTTTGTCGCAGAAAAGCTGGGTTTAAATTAGCTTCAGACTATTCATGGGCGGGCTGACCCCGCCCCTAAACATCAGAAATAGGAGGCTGCGCTCATGTCCGATTGTATTTTTTGCAAAATCATTGCCGGGGAAATACCCTCGACAAAGCGATACGAGGACGATTTCGTCATCGCATTCAACGACCTGTCTCCACAGGCACCGGTGCATTTTCTTGCGGTACCGAAAATCCATATCGCCTGTGCAGCGGACATCGCACCGGAAAATTCCGTTTACGTTGCCAAATGTTTTGAGGCTATAGCAAAGCTTTCAAAGGATTTAGACACGGGCTTTCGTGTTATCAGCAATTGCGGTGAGGACGCCGGGCAGACGGTGCAGCACCTGCACTTCCACGTACTGGCCGGTAAAAAGCTCGGCGAAAAGCTCTGCGCGGAGGATTAAGCCGCAATATCGTAACTTAAAATTGCCGCCACCCGGACCGTTGTCCATGGTGACGGCAATTTTTATTATATTGAACCGTTATTCAATGATAATAAGTTTGGCGTTGAAGTGTGTTGAATCGCTGTAGGCGCCGTAGGCGACAATCTGTGAATCCGGCGTGATGCTTGACAAGGCCGCGCTTCTGCCCGTCCCAGCGCTGACAATCGTTACAACAGACGAAGTGTTTATGTATACCAACTTCCCCGCAGGGGTGAGCATCGTAACGATCTTCTTAGCGGCGTCCAAAGCCAATACGCCGCCGGTGACTTTATCCGCAGATGTCACGGAACTTGTCAGGTTAATTTCCGTTATGACATTGTTGTAGACCACAACGCTGACCCTGTCGCCAATTTTAATGTCCGTGGGCAGTATGGATTTGCTCCCGCTGTACACGCCGGCATTTTCATCCAGCGTCAGGGACACCGCGGTTCCGTCATCCGCTGTAATAACCCATACCGTCCCGCTCTTCGTGGCCGAGATGGATGTCAGCTCGCCGGTGCGCGTTGCTTCTGTCCCTGTCGAAACTATGGTCGCAACCTCACAGCGCTCCAGCATCACGGTGACTGCACCGCCTGTTTTGAGCCGGTCAATGCTGATGGGTGTACTGCCGCGTAAAATCTGCGGCGGTACGGCGATGTCCAGCAGGAAGACGAATCTCATCCCGGCGTTATCCGTAATTTTTAGCGTGACGGTGGTGCCGTAGTTGATTTCCGAGATCACGCCGGACAGTTCCCGGCTGCCGGATGTCACGGCAACCTGTGTGACGACGCCTTTCTCACTTTTTAGCGTAACAAAATCCGTTTCTTTGACAGCGGTCGGAGCGATGCTTGCTCCATCCCTTGTACATACCGCGGCGGCCGGTATTGTATATCTCGTCACTGTACCGGTTGACAGGTTTTTGATATAAAGATCGCGGGCTGTCGCAGAGGAGGATATTGAATTGACAGTGCCCTGCACCCACGATACATCGGCATATTCGTTGATTGCCGCTTTGACGACCGAACCATTTTTAAGGGAGACGACCGCGCTGCAGCCGACATAGAGCGCGTTGAGCGCCTTGGCTGCACCGTTCACGGTCACCCGGGCAGACGCCGGTACGGAATAATCCCTTGTCAAACCGTCAAAGGACCGGATATTTAACCTGCCCGCGCCGACAGAAGTGATGATCCCCTCCAGCCGTGACAGGCCGTTGTATGCCTCAACGACGAGGGTTTTGCTGTTCGTTTCCAGGTAATCAAGGGCGCGGGATATCATGGTGGCCGCGACAGCGCGCGTCAGGGAGGACTGGGGCAGAAAACGGCCGGCGTCATCCCCTCCGACGATTTTGATGGCAACAAGCCTGGCGACAGGTCCACGGCACTTGTCGGAGATGAACTCGGCATCTGTAAAGGCCAGCGCCGTGCCGGACAGCGCCTGGGCTTCTGATGTCATCTGCAGCGCACGCACAAGATAAAAGGAGAACTGCTCCTTTTTCATTTCGGCAGCGAGATTCATGCTCTTCAGCTCGGGCTCGGTAATAATCCCTGCGGCCAGGCAGACAACCAGATATTTGTACGCCCAGGAAAAAGAACCGGGAACGCTTTCCGTCACAATCGTCTGGTAATCTGACTGGATTAGTGAAAATTCCGCGTCAGACGGCTTATAAAATCGGGATAACAGCGTCAGTGTTTCTGCGGCCGTAATATTCGCATTTGGACGCATGGCACCGTCAGAGCCTGTCAGATAACCCCTTTCCGCCAGATCCAGCATGTATTCCTTCGCCCAATGGCCTTCCAAGTCCTTGTAACCGGCAGCCAGCGCGGGTACGGCAGCTGTTATTGAGAGAATAAACACCATAATGACGGAAATGATTCTTTTTTTCATAAAACTCTTCTCCCTCTCTGTTTTCTTAAGCGCTTCGCATTGATTTACCGAATGTTCATCCTTATATGACGACAATAATGTGCAATTGTTCCCTTTATTATCACTTATTTCCAAACCTCTGCCCGGCTGCCTTGACATCATGGCATATGTCAATAAATTATACGTAATCGCCGGTGAAATTTTATCTGTCCTTTGGGAGAAGTCTGTTGTAGAATAACATCATTGATTATCGAAAATCCAAAGATATGAGGCATGAGTATGAACAAAGAAGATGTATATCAGTTTTTGAAAAAGCGCGGTATCTGGCATGAGATCACGGAACACGCAGCAGTGTTCAATATGCAGGAGCTGGACAAAATCGACCTTCCCTATCCGGAAGCTGACGCAAAGAATCTGTTTGTCCGGGATGATAAAAAACGCAATTATTACCTGATAACGGTAAAGGACGATAAGCGTGTCGATTTGAAAGACTTCCAGGCCGTTCACGGTACCAGGAAGCTGTCCTTTGCCTCGGAAAACGATATTAACGATATTCTGCGCCTGATTGCGGGTTCTGTCACACCCTTTGGGCTTTTGAATGATGAAGACAGAAAAGTGCATTTCTATTTGGATAAGGATTTTACGACTGAGCCGGGGATTATTGGAGTTCATCCAAATGAAAACACCGCAACGGTTTGGCTCAAAACAGCTGATTTGATATCTATTGTAACGGAACACGGAAATGCAATTGATGTCATCGCGCTTTAGGACTTCATGCTCCAGGCCGAGCCCCTGTAAGCCGGGAACCATTGATATATAAGAGCTTAAAAGTATACCTCCCGTTTTGATTTATCAGTGAGCTTAGAATAAAGCCAGTACCTTGTTCATATTCTCCATTATAAAGGTATAGGAGGGCTGAACTATGCGGAAGGTTTTTATCGTGCTGACCAAGAAGAGACTCACCTTGTCCGCGACGATTCTTGCGGTTATTTTGATTTTTGCGGCCATCAACAATCCGGCCATCGTCGGAGCCGCGGCGGTGAAGCGTGAGCTGCCGATTTACTGTGTCAAGCGGGACAACAAGGCGGTATCTCTCACATTTGACGCGGCCTGGGGGAATGAAGATACACAGATGCTTATCGATATCCTGGGTAAATACAAAGTCAAGGCGACATTCTTTGTCGTTGGCTTCTGGGTGGATAAGTTCCCCGAATCGGTCAAGGCTCTTGCCGATGCCGGCCACGAGATCATGAACCATTCCAACGACCACGCCCACTTCTCCAGGCTTTCGTCGGACCAAATTGTGAAAAACATCACTGCCTGCAACGAAAGAATCACCGCAGTCACCGGCGTGACACCGACACTGTTCCGCTGCCCGTACGGCGAATATGACGATCATGTGATTAAAGCACTTAAATCCATGGGCATGAATACGATACAGTGGGATGTTGATACACTCCATCCGGTTGAAGTAAGTTAAGAAGCGCATGATTGATTGTCAACAATAACGCGGCACCCGATATCGGGTGCCGCGTCTTGAATTGAATGCTGACCTCTGGAATGTCATGGGGGCACTGCTTTAATCAGGTGTATTTCGATTTGATCAACCCGTCTTTGTATGCCTGCAAGAGTCTCTTGAGCGCTTTAATCTCCTCCTTGAGTCCTATCCCAATATCAGTGTCGCCGACTAATACCCGAGACTGGAATTTTTCAATGAAAACACAAGTCGGAGAGATGTCCAGATTTTCATGAACAGCAAGAGCTTTCGATTCGAATGGTTGATGAGACACCAGTTGCATTCCCTCGGAATTTGAGATGAGGGTGTACCCTGCGATACCGGTTGTTTTCTGATACGCCTTGGCAAAACCGCCGTCAATATCGATGAGCTTGCCGTTTGCTTTGACAGGTACCTCTCCCTTGACAACCTTAACAGGCACATGGCCGTTGATAATATGACCGGTCGCCGGATCCAATCCGAACTCATGAAGAATGCGTATACAGACAGATTCATCGCTGCGCCATGAATAATATGGATTGTTGACTTCTTTATGTGTCTCTTTTTCTGTCAGGTAATACCGTTCGAATGTTGCCATTTTACTCTTGCCATACAACGGGGAGTTGGGCCCGCACCACAAATACCACATCAAATCAAGTGCTGATTCTTTATCCTTTGCGGCTGAAGCGTAATATGCGGTTTTGATGATCTTGTCACATCGGTCTAATAACGCTTTGCCCTTGAGCTTCATACCGAATAAGTCGTACTCAAGAAACTCGCCGTCAGGCGTTAGAGGAATACACCCGTGGTAAAGCAAATTGCCGTTGTATACCTTGTACATACTGCCATTATCAACTAAGAATCGGATGTGCTTTTGAAGTTCGGTGGAGTTCAGCAGTGAGCTTTTAAGCCGATCCACGACAACCTGTTCATCCTCGGTCAGTTCATACGGCTGAGAGGGGTTTATGGTTGGGAAAGAGCCGTCTTTCAGCCGATATACTTGTCCGTTGAGGGTAATAGTACCCGCGTTGAAGTCGATCAGATGCAGAAACAGCCGATCATTCATATTGAGCTCCGGCCGACGCATGATCAGTTGTCCTTCCAGCTTGAACCGGATGACTGCAATCGCCTTTTGCATTCGTGACAATAAACCCAAATCACTCGGATCATTGTATGTTTGATTTGCTGTTACCTGGTATGCTGATGCTTCATCACCGCCATAGTATTCAAGAGCCAGGCGCATAAGCGGCGCGATATTTAAACCATACCCTTCCTGCAACGTTTCGAGATTCGCGTAGCGCAGTGAAATGCGTAATGCTTCAGCCATACATACTTCCGACCCGCATGCAGCGCCAATCCAAAGAGCGTCATGATTGCCCCACTGGATGTCAACGGAGTGATACCTGAAGAGGGCTTCCATCACTTGGTGCGCCCCGGGTCCGCGATCATAAATGTCGCCTATAACATGCAGATGATCAATAACGAGTCTGCTGATCAATTTGGAAATTGTAATGATGAAGTCATCCGCACGGCCAACCTCCAGGATGCTGTCAATGATCTTCCTGTAGTATCCCTGCTTCATAGGGCTGCGCTCGTCCTCGTAAAGGAGCTCTTCAATTATATACCTAAAGTTTTGTGGTATCGCTTTACGTACTTTGGAACGCGTATATTTATAGGCAGATTGTCTGCACAGGCGGATCAGACGCATCATGACAGGTTTATACCAATCGGAGAGATCAGCAGTTGATCCGTTTTTTTGCAAGTCAAGTTTCTCTTCCGGATAATAAACGAGCGTTGCGAGATCCTTTTTCTGCTCTTCCGTCAACGTATCGCCAAACGTTTCGTCAATTTTACGCTTTATAACGCCAGAGGCATTTCTCATCACGTGGTCAAATGCATCAAACTCACCATGAATATCAGCTAAAAAATGCTCGGTGCCCTTGGGCAGATTAATGATTGCACTGAGATTAACTATTTCGGAAGCAACGGCTTCCGCACTTGGAAATTGCTTAGCTAAAAGCTGCAAATAGTTTATTCCGTATGACATATTCGCCAACTCCCCTATGTTACTGTTCCGATCCGGTTATACATGCTGATGGCTTTACTGCCCCTTAATAAATATGGTATCGATCTGATTGATTGCCAGCTTCAGAATCGCCGGCTGTCAATTGCCAGTTTCAAATATTTCGCTGAGAGTTCATCGGTGAAAAGAGAACGCTCGGCATGCCATTTCCAGTTACCTTCAATTGTACCGGGTGTATTCATCCGGGCATCATCGCCAAGCAGCAGGATATCCTGCAATGGGATAATTACCCAGGGCGCAGCTGAGTCATAGAGCTTCTTGATGATTTCGTCAGCTTTTAAAACAGGATCTTCGTTGGAGAAGTTATCGGAGCACCAGCCGACAAGTGTTTGGTTGTCGTGCGTTCCGCTGTAGAATATTCGGTGGGCTGATTCCTCCTCCGGCATGCTTTCCATCTCATCAGCACTGAACTGCCACACATTCATTCCAGGCAAACCGGAAAGCTTCAAGAGATTGCATACTCCGGTATCCAGTACACCCAAATCCTCCGCTATAAGGTGCAGGCTGTCAAGCCGGGAACGCATTTCAGTGAAGAAATCGATCCCGGGAGCGCTTATCCAATACCCATCGATAGGCGATGACCCGTCCGGTATGGCAAAGAAGGCTGAAAAGGAACGGAAATGATCAAGGCGGACCGTATCATAGTTTTGCATGGCGCGCCGGAGTCTGTTTTCCCAAAATAGGTAGACCTCCTCTTTTGCCTGATCCCAGTGATAAAGCGGATTCCCCCAGTCTTGCCCCTCCCGACTGAAATAGTCCGGTGGAACACCCGCGTGCAGAGAGGTGCGCCCGTTTTCATCAAGCATGAATAAATCCCGGTGTGCCCACACCTCGGCACTATCGGGTGCTGCATAGATTGGGAGATCGCCAATGATCCTGATTTGGCGGCTTTCAGCATATTTTTTTACAGCATGCCAACAGCACTGCTGCTGATATTGAATGTGTTTATATTTTAATACCGCTTCGGCGTGAAGTGTCATCAGATGCTTCACATCATGCCGGTTTCTCTCATTGTCCGGCCAGTCCTGCCATGGCTTTCCGCCAAATGCGTCTTTGAGCGACATGTACAGAGCGTAGTCATCGAGCCAATAGGTGTTTTGGCGGCAGAAGGCATGAAACTCGGCGTCATTGATGGCGTTTTCCTCATCAATAATATACGCGCCAAGAGCGAAAACAGACGGGCTGTAAAACGGTGAGTTGCCCTTTCCAACGGGATTTAAGGGAAGCAGCTGCCACAGCTTCTGACCGCTGTCTGCCAAAAAATCCACAAACCGATAAACATCCTTGAGCTGTACTTCGCCGCAGCTTGCCCCGGGAATAGAAATGATATGGCACAGTACGCCTGCACAGCGGCCGAGCTCAGGCGATGCGGGCGGTCGATTTTGAAAATACAGCACCTTTGCGGAAAGGGGTTCGAAGCTTAGGCTAAGTTGGCCTCCAGAGGGTTTCAGTTCTTCTGATGTGAGCAAGTCCAGTATATAGCCGGCTTCCGTTGGCAGCACTATGGTTTCCCGCTCGAAAACACCACGGTTGATGATGACAAGAATCTCTTCATCCGCCGTCCACCGGCGTATGACAAAGACGTGTTCTGTGAGGCCTTGTGCTGAAAACGACCCCGATATGAAAGGTTTATATTGATGCCGGAGCATTCCCAGAGCGCGATAATGCGCGGTCAGCTCCGCATCCTCTGCTCCCCAGGGGAACGGCGCACGGTTATATGGGTCATCAAAGCCCTGCATACCCGCCTCATCGCCATAATAAACGCAAGGCACACCGGCAGCCGCAAACTGAATGAGTACAAGTATTTTGAGTCTTTGTTTAGCTAAAGCATATTTGTCCGGCGGAAGCTTATAATATTCTTTCTCTGATTCTGTTAAGTCTTCCGGTGCGTCGCCGAGCAGCGTTATAACCCGAATCCTGTCATGACTGCCAATCAGGTTGAGAGCCATGGCAGCATTATCTTCAGGATAATTTTCCTTAAGACTCATCAGCCGATCTGCAAAAGTGAAAGCAGAGTTCTTTCCGAGCATGTAGTCGAGAGCTGCCAGACGAAACGGATAATTCGTCACGGAATGAAGCTCGCGCCCCAGTAGAAACCTTCTCCGCTGGCCGTAACTGATTTTGTTGCTCGCATCCTCCCAGACCTCTCCGAGCAGGACGGTATCCGGAGCGGTTTCGGCCATGGCGCTTTTGATATTTTGAATAAACTCGTCGGGCAGCTCGTCAGCCACGTCGAGCCTCCAGCCGCGGGCACCCATGGCCAGGTAATGACGGATCACGCTGCTCTTTTTGCCAAAAATAAACGCCTGATAGGAAGAATTCCATTTGTTCACTGTTGGCAGGTCGTCAACACCCCACCAGCTGTCATAATGATCCGGGAAGCGTTTAAAGTGATACCAATCAAAAAAGGCAGACTGCTCTCCCTGACAGGCACCGAGACTGTCGTAATTACCAAATCTGTTGAAATAGATGCTGTCGGCACCTGTGTGGCTGAAAACACCGTCTAAGATCAGGCTGATGCCATGTTCCCCGGCTGCTTTGACGAGCGCTTTAAAGCTGTCGTCATCTCCAAAGCCGGGGTCTATTTTCATGTAATCGGCCGTGTCATATTTGTGATTACTTGATGCCTCGAAAATAGGATTGAGATATATGGCGCCCACACCAAGGCTCTTCAAATACAGGAGCTTTTCACAGATACCTTCGAGAGTTCCACCGAAAACGGGCCAGCGTGTGACCGCACCTCCAGAGTTTTTTGAATAAAAAGGCGTATCGTTCCAGGACTCCTGAAAAATACGTGTCGGTCCGCGCCAGCTGTCCGGCCGCTCCGCGTTTTTCCGACGACGCTCCCAATCACTGCCGCGGCGGAATCTGTCGGGGAATATCTGATAGACAATAACGTTTTTAGACCATTCGGGCGCAGTGCTTTTTTCATAAACGGTAATTTGATAGGGTAATGGTGCGTCGTCTGAGAGCCGCCCCGCTCCCCCGAGACCTGCATGATTATTACCATAGAAACGAATGAGGCCGTGTTCCGTTTTAAGGGCAAAATGATACCACAGCAGCGTGCCCTGTGCCGGGGTCTGAACAGCGACGAAGAAGCGGAGCCCGTCAGATTCATCCCGGCTCATCGGGATTGATCTTTCTTCCTGGCCTTCGTGTTTCAAGATAAGATCACACGATATCGAAGCCCCGCAGTCTGAAACATCCAAAGATAGCAAAACCGTTTCACCGGTGGGTACAGCGCCAAAAGGCGTCGCGGCGGCATTAATCGTTGATAATTAATCGCACATTTATACGGGTCGGCTACTTTAATAAATTCTGATAAAGCGCGCTGTATTTCTCGGCTGAGGTATCCCAGGAGAAATTTTCGGACATGGCAGCCTTCAAAAGCGTATTCCAGGAAGGCCGATTGTCGTAATAGAGGCCGACAGCCATCCGGACGGTAGCTAACAATTCGTGTGCGTTAAAATTTCGAAAGCTGAAGCCATTGCCTTCTCCTGTGTACTGATTGTACGGTTTGACACTGTCCTTTAACCCCCCTGTATCGCGTACCACCGGTAGGGTACCGTACCGCATTGCAATCATCTGCGTTAAGCCGCAGGGCTCAAAAAGTGATGGAATCAGGATCATGTCGGCCCCGGCATAGAATTTTTTGGATAGGCCTTCGTCAAAGACAAGCTTAACCGCAACTTTATTCGGATACTTGTCTGCGAAATAAAGGAACGTATCCTCGAATTTCTTCTCTCCGACGCCAAGAATTGCAATCTGGAGCTGTTCCTGAACCAATTCTTCAAAAATGCGTGTGACAAGGTCCAACCCCTTTTGCTCGGTCAAACGGCTGACGATAATAATCAGCGGGACATCCGGCTGAACAGCCAAGCCCAGCTCTGCCTGAAGACACTTTTTGTTTTCAAGCTTCTTTTCATATGATTCCGTGTTATATGTCCGGTAGATATTCTGATCGGAAGCCGGATCGAATTTTTTGTTGTCAATGCCGTTTAAAATTCCGAACAGAGCTTGACGGCGCCTGATCAATATGTCTTGCGTGTGTTCCCCAAAGGCTTCTGTGCAAATCTCCTCGGCGTAGGTTGGGCTCACCGTCGTCAGAATGTCACTATAGTTCAGTCCCCCGCGCATATAGTTGATATTGCTGTATTGCGTCAGCTGCCGGACGGCTTCGGGATGTTCATGGAGGCCAAGGACATCTCCTAAAAAATAACCGGGGAAAATACCCTGAAATTTCAGGTTGTGTATCGTGAACACGGTTTTGATATTATGATACTTTTCATCCGCGAGAAACATCTCGCGCAGATAAACGGGAATAAGAGAAGCGTGCCAGTCATGACAGTGAATGACATGAGGGAAAAAATCGGGCAGATATCGAAGGCATTCCATTACAGCCTTTGAAAAATACGCAATTCTCTCTCCATCGTCATCGTAGCCATAAAGCTTGTCGCGATCGAAATAATACTCATTGTCAATAAAGTAAAATATGACATTCTGAAAGGTGAGTATCTCAATACCGCTATACTGATTTCGCCACGCGAGGTTCACATGGAAGTCGGCGACGTGTTGCATGCTTTCTTTGAACGTGAGCGGAATAGTCTTGAATTTTGGCATGATGACGCGCGTTTGGCAGCCGACATTGTTTAGGGCGGCGGGCAAGCTGCCGCAAACATCGCCGAGGCCGCCGGTCTTCGCGAAAGGCTCCGCCTCAAAGGTGGCAAATAAAATATTCGGGTTATTTATCATACTATGACTCCGTTCGGCATAAGCTTGATACCGCGATTTATATATCGAAAATTGTCAGACTTCCTGACGTTTACCGATGAGAATGGGATTCGTATTGTTTCCCATAAGTTTCACGCCCTGTCTGATGATTGCGAATTTATCACAGATCACATTTTCAAGGTATGAATCCTTCTGGACAACGGTGCTTTGCATGATGATGGAGCCCTTCACGACGGCACCCTCTTCAATAGTGACACCGCGGAAGATGATACTGTTTTCGACGGACCCCTTGATGATGCAGCCGGAAGAAATGAGAGAGTTATTGACATCGGACGTCGGCCAGTATTTCGCCGGCGGGCTATCCTGAATCTTCGTCCTGATCGGACGGTCATGCTTAAAAAGTTCATGCTGAATCTCAGGCTCCAGCAGGTCGCGGCTGGCCTTTAGATAGCATTTAACGCTGCCGATATTACCGACATAACCGGTAAACTCATATCCATAGATTCCGAGGTGCTTAATGTTGTCAATGATGATCTCCGTTAGGTCGAGGTAGCTTATCACTTCGTACCAGTCGATAAATTTTAAAAGAAGCTCGCGGTTGATGATAAGAGCTTCCAAAAAGTAGTTCGCCGCGCTGCCGCCTGTCCTGTTTACCGAGAAAACCCTGCCGTTATCGCCGATGTCAAGATACAGTTCATCTGAGGTACAGCAGGCATCTGCTTTCTTATATATAAGCGTTATTTCAGCGTCGTGGGCGGTGTGAAACTCGGCTACATCGCGGAAGTCAATGTTAAACACCTTGCTGCAGCCTGAAATTACCACAAGCTCCGTCTGGCTCCGGTCCAAGTATGCCCTGTTCTGTATGAGGTCACGCAGCAGGAATTTACCGTGGACTCTATTTAAGCCAAATACTGAACCGGGGAGTATAAACATCCCGCCGACTTTCCGGCTCAGAAGCCATTCCTTGCCGACACCGACATGGTCCATGATGGAGCGATACAGGTATGGCGTGACCAGCCCAACGGTATAAATACCGGAGTTGACCATGTTCGATAAGGGGAAGTCGACAAGGCGGTAACGTCCGCCAAAGGGGAGCGAGGCGACCGGTCGTTCCTGTGTGAGTTGTGCAAAGGAATCGTTTACGTAATTTGCAGAAATAAGGCCCATCATCTGCTTCATCTGTTAGTCCCCCTCAGTACGATTTAAAACGCTCGTCGTCACCAATAACGGCGACTCTGCCTCTATTATTCCCGCCGCAAAAGCAGGCACCTTTTTCGATCACGGCTCTTTCGCCCACAATGGCCTTAATCACTCTGGCTCCTTTTTCAATTCTGGCCCCGGGCAGCAAAATGGCATCGTCAACAAAAGCGTCTTCGTCGACAAAGACATCAAAGCTGAGAATGGAATTTCGAACCTCACCCAGAATAGTGCAGCCGTTGCAGATAAGGCTGCGCTGGACCACTCCCGTTTTTCCTATATAGTGCGGCGGTGAAATGTTGGAGTTCGAGAAGATGCGCATTTGTCTTTCGAAGATGTTAAAAGCCGGCTCCTCATCCAACAGTTCCATCTGCGTGTCATAATAACTGTCGATCGTACCGACGTCCTGCCAATATCCTTCAAACCTGTAAGCGAACAGTTGTCTGCCCTGCGAGAGCATTTTCGGGATGATGTTTTTTCCGAAATCCTTCTCTGATGCGGTGTCGTTGTGATCCTCCAGCAGGACTTGCCGGAGAACCTCCCACCGAAAGATATAGATACCCATTGAAGCAAGATTGCTCTCGGGATTCTTCGGCTTCTCCGCAAATCTTGTGATGCGCATAGTGTCATCGACACTCATCACACCAAAGCGGCTCGCTTCCTGCCGGGGCACTTCAATCACAGAGACGGTGAGATCGGCGTTGTTTTGCTTATGAAAATCAAGCATAAAGGTGTAGTCCATTTTGTAGAGATGGTCGCCGGATAGAATGAGGACGTGCTCAGGGTTGTAATGGTCAATGAAATCGATATTGTGATAGATGGCATCTGCGGTCCCGCTGTACCACGCACCGCCGGTTTCTGTAAACGAGGGAGCCAGAAGATGAACACCACCGTCCGAAACGTTAAGATCCCAGGCTTCTCCTATTCCGATATAAGCATTCAGAACCAGAGGTTTGTACTGCGTCAAAATACCGACAGTATCAATGCCGGAGTTGATACAGTTGCTTAGGCTAAAATCGATGATTCTGTATTTTCCGCCGAATATCACGGCAGGCTTCGCTTTGTTCTTTGTCAGGGCGCCAAGTCTGCTGCCCTGGCCTCCGGCCAGAAGCATGGCCATACATTCCTTGTTTCGCATTTTTTACCTCCCATACCATCCGATTTGTGTGGATTAGCAGATATCATATCTCGTGTGCCAAATGTTTTTAGCGTATTCGGAAATTGAACGGTCACTTGAAAAATACCCGGCCTTCGCAATATTAACAAGTGACATGGCAGCCCATTTATTTCTGTCTGAGTAGGTGTCCAGGACGGTCTCCCATGTTTTCACGTAGGAGGAAAAATCCTTCAGGACAAAGTATTCGTCGTTATTATGCAGCAGGGCATCGCGGATGTGGTTGAATTCATATCCCTGATAGAAACCGTTAGTCAACTGGTCACATATCAGCTGAAGGCGGCTGTCGGACTGATATTCATCCAAGGAGAAATAGCCGCCGTACTTGTAATAGTTCAGTACTTCTTCTGCCTTCAAACCGAAAATAAAGATGTTTTCAGCTCCGACAAGCTGGTTTATTTCAATGTTAGCCCCATCTGCAGTACCCAGCGTTAAAGCGCCGTTAAACATAAATTTCATGTTTCCCGTGCCGCTGGCCTCTTTACCCGCCGTTGATATTTGCTCGCTGACATCAGCAGCAGGGTAAATGAGCTGCGCTCTCGAAACGCTGAAGTTCTCAATAAACACGACTTTGAGCTGGTCGCGTACCTCCGGATCATTGTTGACAATGTCCGCTATGGTGCACAGGAACTTAATCGACTCCTTGGCAAAAACATAACCCTGAGCCGCCTTGCCGGCAATAATAAAAGTCTGAGGCCGTATAACCTGCTTAGGATCTGATTTGAGACGATTATACAGATCCATTATTTTAAACCCCATGAGGAGCTGCCGCTTATAAGCGTGAATACGTTTAATATGGATGTCAAACACGGAATCGGGATCAACCGCAATGCCGTTATTCTGTTTGATGTAGTTGGCTAATCTGATTTTATTTTCGTGTTTGACACGATTGAGCAGACTGAGGAACGCGGTGTCATCCTTATAATCGAGAAGCTTCGTGAGATCAGCAGGGTTTTCAATCCAGCGGCGGCCGATAGTGTCGGTGATTAAACTCGACAAACCGGGGTTGGATTCAAGTAGGAACCTGCGATGGCTGACGCCGTTTGTCACGTTCAGGAATTTCTCCGGTGACAAAACATTAAAATCCCTTAAAGTTTCAGATTTCAGGATCTCTGTGTGAATACAGGAAACACCGTTTACAGAATAACTGCTGATGACGCAGAGATTTGCTGTGTGGACCTGGCCGTCCCAAAGAATAGCCGTCGCTTTCAAGACATCCTGCCAGTTCGGTTTTGTCCTGTCCGCAGAATCTTTGAACCTCCGATCGATTTCCTCGACAATCATATATATCCTCGGGAGCAGGTGGCGGAACAGATCGATCGGCCAACGCTTCAAGGCTTCGGGCATGATAGTATGGTTTGTGTACGAAATCGTTTTAGATGTGATGGCCCACGCATCGTCCCACTCCATGTGCTCCTCATCCATCAAAAGGCGCATCAACTCCGGCGCGCACAGGGATGGATGCGTATCATTGATGTGAATACTGACCCGGTCAGCAAAATACCGAAGCTCCTCCCGACCGTATCTGGAGATATAATTATTCAGGATCGAGCCCACTCCTGCAGCCACAAAGAAATATTCCTGCTTTAAGCGCAGCTCCCGGCCTGCGGCGCTGCTGTCAGAAGGGTACAAAATTGTTGTAATCGCTTCTATGTCATTTCTGTTTCGGACAGCCTCCGAGTATTCACCCCTGTTGAAGGCTTCAAGATCGAATTCCTCGTGCAGCGGCTCGGCTCGCCATAGGCGCAGAAGGTTTACATTCTTGCCGCCGTAACCGACAATCGGCACGTCGTGGGGGACTGCATTTACGGTGTAATAATCCCTATAGCCAAATGTCATTTTGTCGCCTTCAAAGGTCTTATCCACAACGCCGCCAAACTTGACGACAATGGCGGCATCTGACTTAACTGTTTCCCACGGATAGCCGTTGTCGAGCCAGGTATCCGGTTCCTCCGTCTGCCATCCGTCAACGAGTTTCTGCTTAAAAAGACCGAAACGATATCGTATTCCCATTCCGATACAGGGTATACCAAGAAAAGCTGCAGAATCAAGGTAGCACGCGGCAAGCCGTCCCAGACCGCCGTTGCCCAGCCCGGGGTCCCGTTCGATTTGGTATAATTCATCAAGATTCTCTCCTAATGAATTCATCCCGTCTCGTACGATATCCTCGATATCCAGATTAATCAGGTAATTTTTGAGAAGTCTGCCGATGAGGAATTCCATAGAAAAATAGAAGGTTTCCTTTTCTTTGCTGTTGATGATCTTATGCTGTGTCTCTGTTCGAATCATCGCAGCCTTACCGGAAATCAATCGGACCAGAGCCTCATAAATTTCAGCCTTGCTGCAGTATTTTAACGGTTTGCCAAACAACTCGGCGACATGCGTATGAAACTCCAGTAAGAATTCTTCTTTTCCAACGAACATGACGGTCTCCTCTGATATTTAAGTTTATATGGAATATTCCGGTTTAATAATCGTGCCTCCAAGCGGCGGAACATTAATCTCCAAAGAGTACTCTTGCCCGTGCATCGGGAGTTCCTGTGCGGTCAATATACCCGCATTCACAACACCGCTTCCTCCGAAACGCAAATCGTCGGAACTCAGAATCTCTCTGTAGCGTCCCTTCAAAGGAACACCAATCCTGTACCTCGTGTAACTATCGGGTTGGAAATTGAGCAAGACAACCACGAAATCATTCTGCAAAGCTCCCTGACGTTTGAAAATCAAGATACCCTGACGGCTGTTATTGGCTTCAAGCCATTCAAAACCTCGCCAGATGTGGGAGATCTCCCAAAGTGACGGTTCCTTCAGATAGAGACTGTTCAGCATCTTTACATAGAGATGATGCTGCCTGTGCGAATCGAAGCCCAACAGAAACCATTCAAGACTATCGTAATAACGCCATTCGATATATTGGCCGAACTCATTGCCCATAAAGCAGAGCTTGGCCCCCGGATGGCAGAGTTGATAAAGTGCGAGAAGCCGCAACCCGGCAAATTGGCGCCAATAGTCACCCGGCATTCGGCCGATCAGGGATGACTTGCCATGGACAACCTCATCGTGAGAGAGCGGCAGAATAAAGTTTTCCGAAAATGCGTACATCATTGAGAATGTCAATAGTTCATGGTTTTGGCAGCGGGAAGGATAATCGATTGAAGTAAATTTAAGCGTATCGTTCATCCAGCCCATATCCCACTTATAATGAAAGCCGAGACCGCCTTTGTCCGGGGGATATGTCACGAGCGGCCAGGATGTGCTTTCTTCGGCAACGGTAAAAACGTCAGGGAAATTCATGCCGACGACCAGATTGAACTCCTTTAAAAATGAAATCGCGTCGAGATCACTGTCACCGCCAAGCTTGTTATGACGATGCTTGGATATATCTTCTATACCAAAGTTGATATAAAGCATACTGGAGACGCCGTCCACCCGTATTCCGTCAATATGATACCGGTCGAGCCAGAACATGGCGTTGCTTAATAGAAAGCTCCGTACTTCCGGCCTGCTGAAATCAAACTTATATGTGCCCCACTGAACGTGATCACCGATTTCATAAAGCTTATCACCCGTAAAGCGGCCCAGGCCCTGCGCGTCACGGCAGAAGTGGCCTGGTACCCAGTCCAGAATTACACCGATTCCGGCAAGATGACAGGTGTCAATGAAATACATGAGGTCCTCCGGAGGTCCATAACGGCTCGTGGCGGCATAATACCCTGTCACCTGATAACCCCAGGAGCCGTCAAACGGGTGCTCCATCAGTGGCAGCAGCTCAATATGCGTATATCCGAGTTCCTTGACATAATCAACGAGTGTAACGGCAAGCTCCCGATATGTGTAGAAGCGGTCCGAAGGCGTCGTCATTTCATCAGGGCACCCTATGTCATGCTGCTTCCATGAGCCCAAGTGTACCTCGTATATATTCATTGGGTTGTCAAAATGGGATTTGTTCTTTCTCTCTTGCAGCCATTTTTCATCCTGCCACACATATTTAGACAGATTCGTTACCCTTGATGCGGTTCCGGGGCGGAGTTCCGCTGAAAAAGCAAACGGGTCAGCCTTATAAAGGAGTGACCCATCTGCCGTTTCAATGAGATATTTATAAAGTGTACCCTCTTCTATTTCCGGAATAAATATTGTCCAAATGCCTGTATTGCCGAGCTGAGACATACCAAATTCAGTGTCACGCCAGTCATTGAAGCTGCCGACGACACTGACGCGTTTGACTGACGGTGCCCACAAGGTGAAATATACCCCCCTGGTCATATCTTTACTGCCAATATGTGCACCGAACGTATCATAACTCCGGAAGAACGTGCCTTTGTTAAAATGATACATCTCTTCAGAGGTGATTGTCATATTCTCTTTCATATGACGACCTCCGTTCCAGTCGCAAACTAATGATTTCACTAGTATTATAACATCAAAAATCGCGAATAGACATCTATTATTACGAAATATTTCTGATGCGAGTGCAGGACGATTAGCGTAAAAACAGATCGCTGAAAGCAACAAAAAAGTAAAAGAAGACCTTTGCGGGCAATATCATTAAGATATGATTTAAACACAACACATGCAGAGAGCAGAGTATCAGAAAAGATACCCTGCTCCTTTTTTGTCAGGCAGGAGTCTTCTTATTTTGTAAGTATATCGATAAAGATTCTTACAGTCCGCATAATAATATAAAAAAGTGCCAATTTTCCAACAAAAAACAGGGTCCTGGAATCGGTCCGGGTCAGGAGAGGTATTCAATATGAACAGAATAATCCAACGAAAAGCATATCCCCGTCAAGCCGCCGCATACAATTGCACAAAGGAGGCGGCTCATATGTCTGAAACCAGGCCAAAGTCTCGAAAAGCAAGCAGCGGATATAAAGTCCGCAGCATATTTCCCGGCAAAGCTTTCTCCAAAACTGAGCAGCAGCGAATCGCCGCTCAGATTTCGACGCAATTAACTTTACATAAAATTTCACAGTGTCCGTCGAACTGACAATGCCGAAGAGAAGCTGGAATTATGCAATAATGGCCACGAACACTCAATTGTGCGCCATAACTATAGGAGGATGTTATGGACGCCATCTACGCAAGACAGTCTGTCGATAAAAAAGACAGTATCTCCATTGAAACTCAAATCGATTTATGCAAAAAGGAAGTTGATAGCGACAGCCTTTATGCCGTATATTCCGACAAGGGCTATAGCGGAAGCAGCCTGAGGCGGCCTGAATTCCAGCGGTTGATTGACGATGTAAAAGCCGGAAAAATTGACCGCATCATTACTTACCGTCTGGACCGGATCAGCAGGTCGGTACTGGATTTTGCAAATCTGATCGATCTTTTCGAAAAGCACAGTGTTTCTTTCATCTCGACCCAGGAGAAATTTGATACCGGTTCAGCCATCGGGAAAGCCATGCTGAATATCACGATGGTCTTCGCTCAGCTTGAACGCGAGACTATTCAGCAGCGCATCCGGGACAACTATTATGCCCGCGGAGAAAAAGGGATGTATCTCGGTGGTCCTGCGCCTTACGGTTTTACTAAGACCGAAACGCAAACAGAGCAAGGCAAGCTGAAACTGTTGGAAGTGAATCCCGAAACATCCGTCATTCTGGAGCGGCTTTATCAAATGTATGGCCTCGAGGGCATGACATTGGGCGCAATCGCAAGACAACTTAACGAGGAGAATGTGCCGTCACCGAATGGGACAGTATGGGATTCCTGCAAGGTATCACGAATCTTGAGGAACCCCGTTTCAGTCAACTCAGACGTGGATGTCTATTATTATTATCGGGACCGCGGCTGCAAGTTTACGAACGAGCTGCCGGATTTTGCTCTCGGCAAGGGGTGTTATCTTTACGGAAAACGCGAAGGTTATGAGCGAAAATACACGGATGTCACCGACCATACACTTTCGATTGCACCCCATGACGGCCTCATTTTATCGGAGTTGTTTCTGACCTGTCAGCGCCGGCTTGACGAAAACACACAGCTTGACAACAGAAGAAAATCCCGGATCACATGGCTGGCCGGCCTGATCAAGTGCGGAACATGCGGGTACTCCGCCATACCGAAGTCGAGCTGCAACGGCAAGTATACATACCTTTATTGTACAGGCAAAACATCCTATTCCTGCTGTGATATTAAGGGCAATTTGGGTTCGTTAAAGACCGTTGAATCGATGATCGAGGATAAAATCTTTGAGTGGTCTGAACGATATTCCGATCTGAGGGTTAATGCTGAAGCAACGGAAAACAGGGAGAGAAAAAAGGCCCTTTGCCGTATCGAAGAAATCAACCTCGGCATCCAAAAGCTCATCGACCTTGTTCTGGAATCCAGTGACATGACAATCCAGCATCTGAATGTAAAAATTGCCGATCTGGAAACGGAGCGCCGCGAGCTTGAGTCGGTCGTCAGCAGACTCGCGGAAAGCCGGAGCGAGGTTTTAGCAAAGGACATATCAGACATTCAAAGCGGCTGGGGTAACCTGGGTATATCACAGAAAAACAGCATTGCTTCCCTGCTCATCTCTCGAATCAGTCTTTTCTCGGATGAAATTGAAATCGAATGGAATTTTGATTTCGATATTGATTAATATTACTCCAACCAGATGGAGTGCTGACAGTCTGGACTGGAAAGATTTGTCGGCCAGTGAGATCACAAATCGCGTGACCGCGAAAGTCAACCCAGGCAGCATCGTTCTTTTTCACAACGCGGCGCTGCACACTCCCGAGGCGCTCCCGTCCATCATCGAATATCTAATACAGAACGGCTATTCCATCGTCCCCGTGTCGGAGCTGATCCTCAAAGGCGATTATACCATCGACCATACCGGGCGGCAGCTGCCGGCATAGAAAAAAGACATAACGGAAACAACGGCAGTTTTTTCTGCCGTTGTTTTTTTAAATAAAACCCTTAAGTTCACCATCATTTTTCACTTGTCAGATTGTATCCTCCACACTATACTGTAGATAGAAACCGAAAGGAGGCGTATTATGACACAAGACGTTGTAAAGGAGCCGCTTGCAGAGAAACGGTCATGGAGGGTTCTGTGGTTGTATGTTCTGCTTGCGGCCATACCTGTTGCTCTGATCGTCCTGTATTACATATACAACAGCCGACAGGACATCATGGACTGGGTCAATACATATATTTCATCACCCTACAGGAGCGCAGCGGCCACGGTCACCTCTCTGGGCCCGCTGAAATTCTTCTCTCTGGCCGAGGTCCTGATCACGCTGCTCATTCTCTGGGCGCTTTACTATATCATCAAATCGATTATAATCCTGATTACACGCCCGCAGCGGTTTCTGCATCTTTGCAAACGTGTCTATGTCATGCTCGTTGTGGCTTTGTATCTTTTTGCCGCTTACTCGTGGACATGGGGAACCGGTTATCACAGTATGGATTTGGCTGATAAAATCGGCTTTTCTGCCGACGGCGTTACCGTCCAGCAGCTGACGAGCGCCGCGGAGCACTTCACCGTGAAAGCCAACGAGCTTTCCGGTCAGGTCAGTCGGGACGCCGACGGGCATTTTATTGTGGACACAAATTATTATTTTGAGCTGTCAAAGGGCCTTTACACCAATATAGCCAGTGAGTTTCCGGCGCTTGCCGGCAAATCCTACCCGCCGAAAGCCATGATGTATTCAAAGCTCATGTCAATGGCCGGTTTCACAGGCGTCTATATTTCGCTCACCGGAGAGACAAACATTAATGTCGACGCGCCTGCCGCCTTTGTACCCGCGACAATTGCCCATGAAATGGCGCATCAGCGCGGCGTCAACTCTGAGGACGAGGCCAACTTTGCCGGGATTACCGCCTGTATTACATCCAATATCAGTGTTTTTGAGTATTCCGGATATCTCAGCGGCTTGATTTACCTGACAAACGCCTTAAACGAGGCGAATCCCGACGCCGCAAGCGAAGTAATGGCAGCCTTTAGCGAGGATGTCATC
>CAZVLO010000020.1:0-4318 GCA_964628265.1 uncultured Papillibacter sp. | reverse complement strand
CATCCGCGACTGGACGGATAACATTGACTATTGGAGCAGATACGAATCACCCGCCGCGGAGGTGGTCAGCGCCATGTATGACGGCTATTTGAAATCAAACGCCCAGGAGCTGGGCATCAGCTCCTACGGAGCCTGTGTCAACCTGCTCGTCACCTGGCTTGAGGAAATACCTCAAACCTAAACGAACTGTTCCGAAAGTATTTTGATACCAAGCGCACAGAGAATAATGCCGCCGGTGATTTCCGCGGCTGATTGATACTTCGCGCCGAAAATATTCCCGACTTTAACGCCAGCCATCGAGAGCACAAATGTCATAATCCCGATTGTCAGGACGGCCGGGATGATCGCAACTTCCAAAAAAGCAAAAGTGACACCGACTGCCAGTGCATCAATACTCGTCGCGACAGCCATCAGAAACATGGCCTTGACGGACAGCGAGCAGTCGGTGTTTTTATCTGTTTCACTCTTGTGCTTTTTTGTGACGGCTTCCCTGATCATATTCAAACCGATTGCCGCCAGAAGAATAAAGGCGATCCAGTGGGAAAGCGTTTCAATATATTCGGCAAACTGCGTGCCGAGCAAATATCCGACCAGCGGCATAAGCGCCTGAAATCCCCCAAACCACAGGCCAACGATCACGGTATTTTTCATACTCATTCTGTTCATGGAGAGGCCTTTGCAGATTGAAACGGCGACAGCGTCCATCGAAAGACCAAGCGCCAGCAGTAATAATTCTATGATGCTCATTGTATACTTCCCCGAACGGCAGCACGACGGCTTCCGGCTTATAAAGAGATTCATCTGGAGTTTTCAGACATTACGCAGTATATCAAATCCGGCCAAGCACGTCAAACATTACAAGGTATAAACGGGGTAAAAACAGCAGCCGCGGATGCGGCTGCTGCAGTCTTTATAATGTAATCTATTTTACGGGTCGGACGGTGACGGCGTCGGTGATTCAGGCGGCGTCACGTCCGGTGACGGCGCAGTGGTGGAAGGTGAAGGCGATGCATCCGACGGTGAAGGCGATGCATCCGACGGTGAAGGCGATGCGGCGCTCTCTGACGGAGACGGTGATGGTGAAGGTGACGGTGTGAGCGTGCCTACGGGTACGAGGATGACTTTATCCTGAACTCTGTATATATCCCTGGCGATAAAGGTCTTGCTCAGCAGGTTTCCGTCCTTGTCATAAATGTATTTATAAGTTTCAACCACATATCCCGTATGTCCGTCCGCTCCGGCTTTCGTGGTTCCAGGTTCGACGGAAGGGTCCTCTTTTTCTATTGTCTTATAAGCGGTTCTACTGATCTCGGTATATTTCACCTCGACACGATTGTCGTTAACCTTTGTGCCATGAAGCTTGACGTAGAGAGAGCCGTCTTTCATATAAGCTTCGATTTTAATCGGATAATCCGTATCGTTTTCAAATTTAAAGTCAATTGTCCCCCAGTTCACCGTCGCGTCATGGCCCAGCGGCAGGTACCCAACCGTAAACATATGATTTCTTCGGTCAACGACCTTCAGGTCGGCATACAGCACGCAGTAATACAACGTCGAGGACGTCTGGCAGATGCCGCCGCCGAGTTCCTGGACAACTTGCCCGCCCACATACGCGCCGGCTGACCTGTACCCTTTCTCCACAGTGCGTTCACCGAGCGTCTCATTGTAGGAGAAGACGTCTCCGGGGTTTAAAATCTTCCCGTTGATAGCTTCGGCAGAGAGTTTGACATTATGGATTCTATTGCTCGTGCCGGATACGTGAGTCGCTCTCTCGGACAAAACATCCCGGAATATCAATGCCTCCAGCTGCTCCGTCGAGACGGCCGGTTCTTCTTTTATCAGGTTGATCGTTACCGTGGCGCCGGTATGCGCTGCATCCAGCGCCCTCTGCGCCTCAACGATATCAAAGCTGATGCCGGTGGCGCTCCGGGTCACCTGGTTTGTCGACGTATCGTATACGGCCTCAACAGGTTCCGTATAAATGCTGTCGTAGATGCGCTGCAGGTCGATGTCCTGTCCGCCGTTCGTTCCGACCGAGTAATCTACCGACACGGGGCTGTTTTGCGCGGTCGACTGTTCCAGCGATGTGATAACCAAATCGTACAAAGCATCCGCATCTGCCAGCGCTGTACCGCTCCCTTTGATGATGGAAATGGTATCGTCACTGACCTTATACGCTGTATTCATAATCTTATTGTTGAAATTCTGTGTATAGTCTCCAACGGTGCTTCTGATGAATTCCTCTTTGACGGCACTGCTTTGCTCCAGGTCGTATACAGAAAACAGGCTTTTAACATACCCGAACAGTTTTGTAAACACCGATCCGCCCCTGCCGTATTCATAAGCCGCTTCCGCCGCGCCTTCGGCATTGAGACCGAATCCCGCTTCCTCTCCGGTTATCGTCATCATCTCGCCGTCAGGGAACTTTACAGTGGCGGCGATATTTGAAGTTTTACCTTCATAATCGGCATCAATCAAAACCTGCGTCGCTTCAGCCACCGTCATACGGGACAAATCTATGCCACCGGCTATAACATTGGGGTATATGGTATCAAGCTTATTTATAAAATAGCCGGCTGTTACCGCGCCGACAACGAGAATAAGGAGCACGGCGCCTGCTATCATGCCAGCGGCAACACCTTTTTCCCTTCTCGGCTTTGCCGCGCTGACAGACGCCTTTCTGCTTTCCTGTTTGATATGAATCCCATCCTTCTCTGCGTGCTAGAATACATATTGCATTCTAAAGGCTCTGCAACAAAATTTCAATTGATTTTAGTTACATATTGCTACAACGTCTGTAACTTTATTAGAGCCATTTGCCGAACCAAGCTTAGATACCCTTGAACATCTGCACTTCCTGGGGCTTAATATCAAACAGCGCCAGCTGTGATCTCAAGGCAGCCGCCTCGGGTTTCTCCCACGGCTTAATCATTTCCGAACGCTGTTTCGTTTGGCTCTCCAGTATCTCGCCGATCAGCGTATTGGATATCAGAAAGCCTGATGGCGTAAAGCTCCACCGGTCGTCGGACTGCACCGCCCAACCCTGGGCTTCGTAATGGCGCAGGAGCTCGATCGTTTTCTCCATACTGCAGGGGTATATGTCGGTGTATTCCTTTTCGGATATGCCTTTTGTTGTCCTGAGCCGGAGCATCAGGTATTCGCTGGCCCGCTCGAAGTCGGAAATTTCTTCACTCAGGTCAACAATATTTTTACCTGTCAGAACGTTCTCACTGTATTTTTCGAGGTCAGCTATGAAGTTGTAGCGGACGCCGCCGATATAGGAATGCGCCGCTGCGCCGAACCCCAGATACTCATCCCCGACCCAGTATTTCATATTGTGCCTGGATTCATATCCGCGCCGCGCAAAATTCGAAATTTCGTACTGCCTGAAGCCGAAGCGGCTCAGTGTTTCAACGGTGTAAAGGTACATATCCGCCTGGGCGTCGTCGTCCGGCATAAACGGCGAATCTTTGTATATGTAAAGCTGCGACCCTTCCTCGATTTTCAGGCCGTAACAGGAGATGTGTTCTGTTTTCAGAGCCACCGCCTTGTTCAGCGTGTCTGCCCATTCATCCCGGCTCTGGGAAGGCAGACCATATATCAAATCTATGCTGATGTTTTTGAAGCCCGCTTCTCTTGCGTTTTTGACAGCCTCCTCGGCTGCGGTAAAATCGTGTCTTCTGCCAAGGCTCCTTAACAGAGCGTCATTTGCTGACTGCACGCCGATAGACAGCCTGTTGAAGCCTGCCCGGTACATTCTGACAAGGTCGGCTTTCGTAATACTGTCAGGGTTTACTTCCGCTGTCACCTCGGCATCCAGAAGGACATGGCCGTTTTTTTTCAAGGCATTGAAAATACTGATGAGCCTGTCGCTGCCGTAATAGCTGGGTGTCCCGCCGCCAAAATAAACGGTATCGGTCAAATACCCATCCAATTGCGGGGTATATTCTTTAATGTGGTGTAAAATAGCATGCTGATACGCCGGCATTAACTTTTCATGACCTGCCAGCGAATAAAAATCGCAGTAAGCGCATTTGCCGGCGCAAAAAGGGATGTGAATATATACGCCCAGGTTTTTATCCATAATTCGTAACCCGTAAACTCCTCTGCTGAATCGTTCAATAATACCTTAGTCCATATACTGCTGCGTGTACTTTTCGTAGCTGATGACACCCGACAGCTCCGTTAAGAGCTGATGCATGTCATAGCTCTCATAATTGACGACGCTTGTCCTGAAATCCGTCGTCTCCTGTTTCTCAATCGGTATGGACACCGTTACTGTCGTACCTTCTCCGGGCCTGCTTTCCAGGACGGCGCT
>CAZVLO010000019.1:37574-40324 GCA_964628265.1 uncultured Papillibacter sp. | reverse complement strand
GGCGCTACTCGCGCGGTTGAGTCCCTTGGCATGGAGGACCGTGTCATGATTGTCGACATCAGCGGCGACCTGCTGCCCCGCGAGTGGGACGGCGGCTACGAGGGATGCTGGGTTGCGAGCCTCGCCCTCCCCAGCCTGGTCTATGCCGTTCCCTCCGCCTGCGGCCTGATTTCCATGCTGGACGGCAAGTCCACGCCTGAGACCATCTGGGCCAACGAGCGCGCCGAGGGCGACCTGTACACCAACTTCAACACCTCCGGTCAGATGATCACCAAGGAGAACTACAAGGAGTACTTCGCCTCCATCCGTGAGAAAGCCGGCTTGTAAGGTTTCCACGTCCCGTTTATATGAAAGATTGATTTAATACTTTATGGCGGTCAGGTAATCCCCAAAAATTGCTTGACCGCCATGCGCTTAAATATTTCCTTTGACACTCGCAATTTGGAGGCTAGACAAATGGTAAAACACGGTAAGCTTAAAAACTTCCTGGAGTCAAAGAACGCAACGCTGATCCTCCTTCTGTTGATCCTGACGCTGTTCTTCTGGTTCTTCTCTCCTGGCCACACCTTCCTCAATCTGCGGAACATCACAAGTATCCTGAATTCCATGACCATCACAGCGCTGTTTGTCATCGCGGAGGCACTGCTCGTCATTCTGGGAGAGCTCGACCTCTCTCCAGGCTACGTCGGAACTGCCTGCGGCGCATTGATGGCAACCCTTTTGGCAAGAACAGCCCTGCCCTGGTATTTCGTTGTCGTGATCTGCCTGCTCACGGGAATCGTCTTCGGCCTGATCAATGCCGTACTGGTCAATGAATTTGGGTTCCAGAGCTTTATCGCTACGCTTGCGACCGGAGCCTTTGTGGCCAAGGGACTCGGTTATGTTGTCTGCAACGGCAAGGCGATCGAGATTGTTGACCCGGTCATCACCTGGATCGGAACAAGCAAGATCGCCACGATCGTCCCGTTTGCCATTTTCATTGCACTCATCGCGATGGTGGTTTACGGCATCATACTTGCCAAGTCAAAGTTCGGGCGCAGCATTTATATCTGCGGTGCAAACCGCGCGGCTGCCCGGCTCGCCGGACTCAAGTCGAAAAAGATCTCCTATATCCTGTTTGCCAACAGCGGTATGCTGGGCGCGCTTGCCGGTATGCTCTACGCGGCGCGGTTGTGCTCCGGCAATCTGGACGGAACCAACACCTACGCCTTCCCCGCCCTGACGGCGGCGATTCTCGGCGGCGTCTCTTTCGGCGGCGGCTCCGGCAGCATCTTAGGCGCCTTCCTGGGCCTGCTCATCATCAGCAGCTTCAACAACGGCCTGCTCATCATGGGGCTCTCCCCCTACTGGATCAACGTGGCCTCCGGCCTGCTCCTGCTGCTTGCGCTGACGCTGGATTACTTTGCCAACAGAAAGACCGGACACAGTTGGATTGCAAAACTGCTGCGGTTCAGACAAGCCCGGCTGGAGGAACAGAAATGACGGATAATCATGTGCTGCAGGACCGCGAAGCGAAGGATCGGCAGCTGGAATTTATACATATCAGTAAGGAATACCCCGGCGTGAAAGCGTTGGACGACGTGTCGTTCTCGGTTCGCGGCGGCAGAGTCTGCGCGCTGATGGGCGAAAACGGCGCCGGCAAGAGCACGCTGCTGAAAATCCTCAGCGGAGACATTGAGCCGGACGGGGGCAGCATGCGGATCAACGGTACGGAGTTCAATCGCTTTACCTCCCCCCGGCAGTCCATCGCGAACAGGATCAGCGTGATCTATCAGGAGCGCCAGCTCATGAACGCCCTGAGCGTGATGGAGAACATCTTTCTGGACAACCTCCATGAAAACAGGCTCGGCTTCATCAATCGCTCGCTGCTCCGCGAGAAGACGCAGGAACTGATCGAAGAGTTTGAGATGCCCTTCCATCCGGATGACATCGTGGGCCATCTCTCCGTTGCCCACCAGCACATGGTGGAAATCATGAAGGCATACCGTCGCGATTCGGAGATTATCGCCTTTGATGAGCCGACCGCACCGCTGACGGACAAGGAGATCACCGTTCTCTTCAAGCTGATCCGAAAGCTGCGGGAGCGCGGCAAAATCATCATTTACGTCTCCCACCGCATGGCGGAAATCTTCCAGGTCACGGACGACATCATCGTACTCAAGGACGGGCGCTTTGTCACCACCTTCAAGACCGCTGAGGCGAACGAAGGGGAGCTCGTGAAGGCGATGGTCGGGCGAGACATCGGAAACACCTACGAGAACCTGCAGCGGAACGACAAGCACGGCGACGTTCTGCTCAGCGTGCGGCATATGGAAACCGACGTGGTCCACGACATCAGCTTCGATCTGCGCCGCGGCGAGGTGCTCGGCTTCTCCGGCCTGGTCGGTGCCGGACGCACGGAGGTGGCGCGCGCCATCTTCGGCGCCGATCCGGTTAGGTCCGGCGAGATCATCTTTGACGGTAAGCCCGTGCACTTCAAATCACCGACGGACGCCATCGAAAGCGGTATTGCACTGTGTCCGGAGGACCGGAAGGCGCAGGCTCTGCTGCTCGGTCGTTCGCTCCGCGACAATATCACCATCCCCGTGCTCTCCAAGCTGCTGCGCGGTCTTTTCCTCGACCAGCGTCAGGAGAACGAACTTGCACAGCACGCGGTGGAGCGCTACTCCATCCGGACGCCCTCGATTGAAAAGAAGGCCGGCGAACTCTCCGGCGGAAACCAGCAGAAAATCGTCCTCGGCCGCTGGACC
>CAZVLO010000019.1:35341-37564 GCA_964628265.1 uncultured Papillibacter sp. | reverse complement strand
GAAGATGGAGACAAAGCTCCTGATCCTCGATGAACCGACGAAGGGCATCGATGTCGGTTCCAAGGCGGAGATCTACCAGATCATCATGGAGTATGCCCGTCAGGGAATCAGCGTCATCTTCATTTCGTCGGAGCTAACGGAGGTGCTGAACATCAGTGACCGGATCATCGTGATGCACGACGGTCGGATCACCGGTGAACTCACCCGGGCGGAAGCCACAGAGGAGCGCGTTCTCGCACTCTCGATGAAAGAAATTGGAGGGGCGCAGCAATGAAGATTCTCAAGCCCATTCTCGTAATCCTCGGGCTCGCCGGGATTCTCTTCGGCGCGCTGGCGAATAACGAAACCGTCAGCCAGCGCATTACCGTCAGCTGTATCCTGCTCGGCATTGTCGCGCTGCTTATCGGCGTCGTGCTGTTCCTGCTTCCGCAGGCCAGCGAAAAGACCCGGCGGAGCATCCATCGGCTTACCGTGCGCAAGGAATTTACGCTGATTCTGTTTCTGATTGCAGTCATCTATGTTTTCTGGCTGATCAATCCGAATTTTCTGTCCCAGAATAACGTCAAGGGCATCCTGAACTCGGCATTTGCCATGGGCACACTTGCCATCGGCATCGGCTGCCTGATGATCTCCGGCGAGATTGACCTCTCCGCCGGCGGCACGGGCATGCTGGCCGGCGTCCTGCTGGCACTGCTGATGCGCGGCGGGATGTCCGTGTGGCTCGCGCTGCTAATCGTTCTGGCATTTAGCTTCGCCACGGGTCTCGTCAACGCGTTCTTCGTGAACGTCATGCACTTCATGTCGTTCATCTCTACGCTGGCCATCAGCACCGCCTTCGGAGGCCTTGCGCTGATTCTTACGAACGCACAGAATGTTTCCATCAACAACAAGGGGTTCTGGACCCTCGGCTCCGCCCTGGTGTTTGGCGTGCTGCCGCTTCCGTTCGTCATCATGATTGTCCTGTTCATCGTTTACGGCGTCATCCTGACA
The DNA here is from genome assembly GCA_964628265.1 of uncultured Papillibacter sp. Lineage (GTDB taxonomy): Bacteria > Bacillota > Clostridia > Oscillospirales > Oscillospiraceae > Sporobacter. The sequence goes on along the minus strand of CAZVLO010000019.1, from coordinate 36,574 downwards.
TACAGTGGATTCGGACGTCGAATCTACATGATCGGCGGCAACCAGGGCGCGGCACGCCTCGCCGGCATCAACTCCAAGAAGATCACGACCATTCTGTTCGTCAACGGAAGCCTCATATCCTGTCTGACGGGTATTGTGATGGCTTCGCGCATGCATATGGGCTCCACGACCTCGGTAACCGGCTCGGAGATAGACGCCATCACGGTGGCCGTGCTCGGCGGCATCTCCTTCACCGGCGGTGTCGGTAACATGTTCGGCGTTGCAATCGCCACGCTCCTGATTACAGCATTCCAGAACGGTCTGCTTATCGCCGGCCTCTCCTCCTACTATCAGGTCGTGGCAAAGGGCATCCTCCTCATCGCCGCCCTGCTGTTCGACTACTCACGCGAGCGCGCGCGTAAGAAATCCCTGATGCTGCACTAACCTTTCTTCCAATAAAAAACGCAAATACCGTCCGGCATAAGCCGGGCGGTATTTGCGTTTTTTGTTTTTTCCGGGGAAGTTGCACTGTGCAGCGGGAAGACACCGTACGAGGGGTAGACGCGGCGAATCTCGTCCTCCCGCGCCTGCAGCCGTTTCATGCTGACCAGGGAGGCCTTCAGGGAGGGATAACACGCGCCTCGGAACGATGATGATTGTAATAATACTATGATTCGTGTTAAAATAATCCATAAACTTATAGCATACTGCAAGACAGGCTATACTGTGATAATTGACTATTCGTGCCGGCATCAGGAATTAATCGTCATTGTCGGGCAGTGACCCCGGCTGGGAATTCGTCCGCCGCGCTGTAGATGAATGCGCCGTTGATATTGAGATTACAAATACATACCGGACGAAAGGAACAGTGATATGAAAGGGATTTGTTACATTGTCGGGGCGGGACCGATTGACGACTTAATTCTCGAACCCGCCGAGAAGGATTTCGTTATAGCGGCAGACGCGGGGTATCTGCATATGGCAAAGCTGTCGGTTGTCCCGGATCTTGTGGTCGGTGATTTTGACTCGCTGCGTCAAAAGCCCAATCACCCGAATGTCGTCGTATTCCCGAAGGAAAAAGATCAGACCGATATGCTGCTGGCCATTGATGAAGGTCTGCGCCGCGGTTTCAAGAAGTTCATTATTTTAGGCGCGCTGGGCGGCAGATTGGATCACTCTTTCGCAAATATCCAGTCATTGTTGTATATCGCTCAAAAAAACGCCTGCGGATATCTGCTGGGCAAAGGCACAGCC
>CAZVLO010000019.1:33894-35331 GCA_964628265.1 uncultured Papillibacter sp. | reverse complement strand
GAGGTTATTACCCCACACTTCCCTATCGGCGTGAGTAATGAGTTTACCGGTGTCACAAGCATGATTACTGTTACTGAGGGCAGCCTCATTGTCATGTGGCAGGAATCGGCCGCCGATGTCATTGATAATCTAAAGGATACATGCTACAGTACGCTTTAACGTTTGCCAGTAATCTTATACCGGCCGCAGTAAGTGGACAGCTGCGCCGTCCGGAGAAATGATGTCAAAATGAGAGAGATAAAGGGTGCGATATTTGATCTTGACGGGACTTTGCTTGACTCAATGTTCATATGGGAATCCGTCGCGTCAGATTATCTGAAAAGCCTGGGAATCAAGCCAAACGACGATGTACGCGAGGCCATTCGGTCGATGAGCATCCAGCAGGTCTGTGCGCATTTTTATTCGGAATACGGGTTGGCGATCAGTCCGGAGGATATGATTAGCGGCGTTAATGCGATGGTGGAGGATTTTTATTTTAACCGTGTTCTGCTGAAGAACAGTGTGGTTGAAATGCTCAACCGTTTAAAAATAAGCGGCGTCAGGATGTGCGTCGCCACAGCGACGGACCGGTATCTGGTCGAAGCCGGACTGCGCCGTAACGGTATTTTGGGTTATTTCGAACGCATCTTAACATGCACAGAGGTCGGAGCAGATAAGGATAAGCCGGTCATCTACCAACAAGCGCTGGAATACCTCGGTACGGACATCAGTGAAACCCTTGTCTTTGAGGATGCGCTTTATGCCGTAAAAACAGCAAAGGCCGCAGGCTTTAAAGTTGCTGCCGTTTATGATGAATCCGGACGCGGACAGCAGGATGAAATTAAGAGGTTGGCTGATTATTATGTAGAATCATTTGTTGATTGGGATGCGCTTTATGCATAAAAGAGTCCTGACGATCGACCTGTCTGACTGCAGCGGCTTTACCATATTTCACCGGCACACTGGAAGCTGATCGCCGGAATATTTCTTTACGAAAGGATTTGCATCTTTATGCGCAAGCACTACCGAACCGGCTCCGGACCGCTTGTTTTTCTGTCTGTTATTTCGGCTGTTGCGTTGGGTTCATATCTACTTAGGAAACCAGGACTGAGATCACCGAAAACATATCATTCTGTCAAAGAAGCCGGGACAGAAAAGACTGATGATGTGATGATCCCTGCCCGCGGGCTGACTGATGGCCCTGGCAGCCTTAACATCCCGCAACCACCCAACGGTACCGTTTTAGCGAAGCCGGAAACTGCATGTACTATCCCTTTCACGGTTGAAGTAAATGACACCATCAACTATTACATCTTCCTGAAATATCTCAACCCCCCTGAAAGTGCTGTTCTCCCCGAGCCACGCGAACCGGACAAAGCAGGAAACTCGGACATTGGTTTTTTTGCGGCTGCTGATTCCTCGGTTTTTCTCAATGTTCCCGTCGGCGTTTACAGCCTC
>CAZVLO010000019.1:31490-33884 GCA_964628265.1 uncultured Papillibacter sp. | reverse complement strand
TATGCTTGCGGCAAGCACTGGTGCGGCTTAAATGAAAAGTTCGGCCCCGGTACAAAGTATTGCAGGGCGAACGAGACACTGACTTTCTTCAAGGACAGAAACCGATTATACGGAAATGCAATTCAGCTGCTTCCCCACTCCGATGATCACGGGCTGTCCCGCCGGATTAATCCGTCAGATTTCCCGGGTTAATGAGAGTATAAAGTGGCACCGTACTTTTACACGCAGCCTCTTCAACAAAATATCAGATGAACAGATTTACGTTCGATTCCTCCGCGTCACCGAGCATCGTCGCGACGCCGGCGTAATCGATGCCGTCAATGAGCTCCTCTTTCCTTAGACCCATGACATCCATGCTCATGGTGCAGGCGAGGATCCTAACGCCGCTCTGCTGCGCCTTCCGGATGAGCTCCTCAAGTGAATCCACGTTCTTTTTCTTCATGATGCCCTTCATCATTTTTGTCCCCATACCCGCCATGTTCATCTTGGAGATCTTGAGTTTACCTACACCGCGGGGCATCATCCCACCGAACATGGATTCGATGAACGTCTTGTCAACCTTGACCTTATTCGACTTGCGAAGCACATTGAGGCCCCAGAAGGTGAAGAACATGGTGACCTTCCGGCCCATGGCCGCGGCGCCGTTGGCGATGATGAAGGACGCCAGGACCTTGTCCAGGTCTCCGGAGAAGACGATAATGGTCTTGCCGTCATTGGCGGCCGCGGCGTCAGGCGATGCCGTGCCGTCTGTTTTTTTTACCAGTGCGACGTAGTCATTGCCGCGCTTTTCGTTGGAGATGAGAGTATTGCCGGTACGGCGGGTCCAGGCACCGATATCGCGGGCGAAGCCGGGATCGGAGGCCGAGACCTCCATGATCTCGCCATCTTTCAGGTCCTTCATGGCCTCAAAGACCTTCATGATCGGTCCGGGGCACTGCAGGCCGCTGCAGTCAAGCCGCATGCTGGCCGTCGCCTGTACCTCCGGTTTCTCAACATTGCCGCTGTCGGAGACCTTTTGCGGCTTGTTCTCGCTGATCACACCGCTTTCCTTGTAATGCACGGACTGATAAAACCGGACGCCGCCGGGATAGACTTTGACGTTTCTGAAGCCGTTTTCCATCAGGATACGGGCGGCGTTGTAAGCCCGGACGCCGATGGCGCAGAAGGTGATGATTTCCTTGTCTCTATCCAGCTCGCCGAGCCGTTTGCGGAGCTGTCCCAAAGGGATCTGCTTGTAGGCGGGCAGTGAAAAGGCCTGGAGCTCGATATCCTCGCGCACGTCCAGCGCGAGGATGTTTTTATCATTAACGTCTATATCCCACGGAGCGAACGCCACTTTTCCCGTCAGCAGGTTTTCTGCAACGAAACCAGCCATGTTTACCGGGTCCTTGGCTGACGAGAATGGCGGAGCGTATGCCAGTTCCAGTGTTTTAAGGTCGCTGACCGTTCCGCCGAGCCGAATCGCAACGGCTATTGTATCGATGCGTTTGTCAACCGCATCTCCGCCGACGATCTGTGCACCGAATATCTTTTTACCGTCTGTTGAAAAGATAAGCTTGATGTTCATCGGCACGGCGCCGGGATAGTACGACGCGTGGGAGTTCTGCGAGATGATGAGCGTCTCGTAGTCCTTACCCTTGACGAGGCCGTTCTTAGTCAGCGTCTTTTCATTGGCGCCGGTGCTGGCCGCCGTCATATCGAATATCTTGGCAACGGACGTGCCCTGTGTGCCCTCGTATCTTTCATTGCCGCCCGCAATGTTATCAGCAGCGATTCTTCCCTGCTTGTTGGCGGGGCCTGCCAGCGGGATCATGGTGCGGCTCTTGTCGATGAAGTCCTCCACTTCGATCACGTCGCCAACGGCGTAAATGTCGGGGTCAGACGTTTTCATCGTATCGCTGACGACGATGCCGCCGCGGGCGTTCATCTCGAGCCCCGCCGCCTTGGCGAGTTCCCCGTTCGGCCGGACGCCGATGGAGAGAATGACAAGCTCCGCCGAAATCTTTTTTCCGCTTTTCAAAGTCACCGTGACGCTTTCATCCGTATCTTCAAAGGACGCGACACCGTCATTAAGATGCAGCGCGACGCCCTTGTGTTCGATATGCTCATGCAGGAGCTGTGCCATCTCAAAATCCAGGGGTGCCATAACCTGACCAAGCATTTCCACAATGGAGACATGAATGCCGATCTCATGAAGATTCTCAGCCATTTCAAGGCCGATAAAACCGCCACCGACAACAACGGCATTTTTGACGTTTTTTTCCTTAATAAAAGCGCGGATACTGTCGGTATCCGGCACTGTCCATAGTGTCTTTATTCTGCTTGATTCAATTCCTGGAATCGGCGGCTTGACAGGCGACGAGCCGGTTGACAAAACACGCGTATCGTAGCTCT
>CAZVLO010000019.1:29685-31480 GCA_964628265.1 uncultured Papillibacter sp. | reverse complement strand
GGTATCGAGCTTTTTTACTGTGACTGTTTTGGCCGTCTTGTCAATGGCGATAACCTCTTGTTTAATCCTGACATCGGTGTTGTACTTGGCTCGCATCGCTTCCGGCTGTACCAGAATCAGCGCGTTCCGCTGCTTAATCACATCCCCGACATGGTACGGTAATCCGCAATTGGCATAGGAGATATATTCACCGCGCTCGATAACGATGATCTCGGCGCTCTCGTCCAGCCGGCGGAGCCTGGCCGCGCAGCTTGCACCCCCGGCGACGCCGCCGACAATCAGCACTTTTTTCCCCATATGAGCATCCCCCTGTTATATAATTAACGATGATTTTATTGTATGTTTTTTTCTTATTATAACAGTGACTTTATCACATAATGCTTCAACCCGCATATAATGAATATGTCGTCTCTATTTCGCTGTTTACAAAAAGACTTCACGGCTTTATAGTTGGTATTAATCAGCATAATTCAAGGTTTCTTTCACAAATAGTTTTCGGAGATTTAGTCGGATGAAAATCAAAATAAGAACTGCCTTTTGTCTTGTCTTTGCACTCTGCATCGGTGTTTCTGCAGTTCATACTTCGGCCAGCGCCGCAGAACCCCCCTACATAACTGAAATTGGGATAAGCTCCTGGGCGCGTGACGGTGTTTCCGCCGCTTATGAAGAGGGGCTTGTAGCGCAGGACTTTAATTTGGGTGATGATTACTCAGTATATATCACGCGTTTGCAGCTTGCCCGCCTGGCGGTTGATTTCGTCGCCGCAGAAAAGAGCCTGAGCGCCAAAGCTCTTGCCGATGAGTATAAATTTGTTTACCGTAACGACTCCGCAGAGGCTCAGGCTGACGGAGCGGCAACAGGTTTGCCCGCAGATATTGCGCAATCCGAGCGGACGGCGCTGCCTGAGCTTTTAAATGGCAGCTTTCCGGACACAAATAGCCCATATGCGGAACTCGCCTTAAAGCTTAATATCATGCACGGCTCCGATAGCCTTTTCCGACCGGACGACATGATCACGCGCTCAGAAGCCGCTGCTGTTCTGCAACGCTCTATGGCGGCTTTAGGTGTCACAGAGGCAAACGAGGCACCGATGACTTTTAGCGATTCTTACGCCATTCCACAGTGGGCAATAGAGTCGGTTAAGTTTGTCTCAGGACGGACAGACAGCATGGGAACAGCCGTCATGGGCGGTTCTGACGGTCGTTTTAATCCGGAGGACAATTTTACGATAGAGCAGGCGATTTTAACGCTTTTGCGTATGCATGACTCAAAGCCTATTGAAACCGTTTTTCCCGGCTGGCGGGACGCGCCAGGTTATAACACTGTCCGGGTTGCCCTGACCTTCGGCGGAGACTGTACCTTTGGCCGCGGACAAAACTTTGCTTATCGCGGTTCCTTTGACGAGATGTATGACCTAATGGGGGCAAACTACTTTTTCTCAGGAGTTGAGGAATTTCATAATGACGACCTCACAATGGTGAATTTTGAGGGTACGCTGACAGATGCCGTAAAACATGCCGATAAAACCTTTGTATTCAAGGGGCGTCCGGAGTACGCCAAAATCCTGCAGTCCGGCAGCATCGAAATTGTTACCATGGCAAACAACCATTCAATGGATTACCTCCGGCAGGGCTTTGAGGATACCATACAAAACCTCTCGCCATATGTCGCGGTATCGGGTTATGAGCGGATGCCTATTGTCACAGTTAAGGGTGTGAACATCGGCTTTGCTTCAAACGTCGGCTGGGAATTTAATGAAGCCCAGATAAGATTCATCAGAGAAGCTGTCCAGAAC
>CAZVLO010000019.1:19956-29675 GCA_964628265.1 uncultured Papillibacter sp. | reverse complement strand
GCGGAGGGCGCAGATATCATCGTCTTCAATTATCATTGGGGAATTGAAAGCACCTACAGCAGCAATGCCACCCAACGCGCCATTGCCCGCTACTGCATCGACCAGGGCGCAGATCTGGTAATCGGACATCATCCCCATGTCGTACAGGAAACGGAGATATATAAGGGAAAGCAGATCGCTTATTCGCTCGGTAATCTCGTGTTTGGCGGCAACCAGAATCCAACGGACAAAAACTGCCTGCTTTTTCGCCAGACCTATGTCTTTAACCTTGACACCCGCGCTGTTGTTTCCGAGACTCATTCCGCGATTCCATACCTTGTATCCTCCGTCACCGGATGCAACGACTATCACCCGGTACGCGAGGAATGAATGCTTCTGATATATTATGTTAACAAACCCGTCTCGCCTCGAGACGGGTTTGAAGTATTTTTGCCAATTCCGGTAATCACTCTTATGACGCCTGCTCGAACTGGCTGTTGTAGAGTTCGGCATAGAAGCCGTTTTGGGCCAGGAGCTGCTCGTGGTTGCCGGATTCGACGATGTCCCCATCGTGCATGACGAGAATGATATCGGCGTTCTTAATCGTTGACAGGCGGTGGGCGATGACAAAGGCTGTTCTGCCCTTCATCAGTCTTTCCATAGCTTGCTGGACCAGGATTTCCGTGCGCGTATCCACGGAGCTGGTGGCCTCGTCAAGAATCAGGAGGGGCGAATTTTCAATCATTGCTCGGGCAATGGTGAGAAGCTGCTTCTGACCGGCGGATATATTGGCATTATCGTTGAGCACCGTGTCATACCCTTTCGGCAGAGTCTTGATAAAGTGGTGCAGTCCTACGGCTTTACAGGCGTTTTTGACCTCCTCGTCCGTAACGCCCTGCTTACTGTAAATAATGTTCTCTTTGATCGTACCCTCAAAGAGCCATGTGTCCTGCAGAACCATGCAGAACAGATTATGGACATTTTCACGCCGCAGGCTGCTGATGGGGATACCGTCTATCAGGATTTCGCCGCTGTCAAGTTCGTAAAACCGCATCAGAAGATTCACAATCGTTGTTTTACCGGCTCCTGTGGGACCGACAATGGCGACCTTCTGTCCTGCCCTGATATCTGCGGAAAAGTCTTTAATGATTGTTTTTTCCGGGTTGTAGCCGAAACGGACATGACGAAACGTGACGTCACCCCGGACATCAGTAAGCTCAGCAGTCTTATGCGATTCGTCCTCCAGCTCCTTCTCCTCAAGGATCTCAAACACACGCTCTGATGCCGCCGCTGACGACTGCAGTGTCGCCGCCGCCTGAGCCATCTGGGACATTGGCTGTGTAAAGAGCCTGACATAAATCATAAACGCCACAATGACACCGAAACTAATTATGCCGTTTTTCGCCAATACCGCTCCGACAACACAAACAACCACATAGCCCAGATTCCCGACAAAGTGCATCAGCGGCATTGTAAGCCCGGAGAAAAACTGGGATTTCCAATTGGATTCGTAAAGCTTGTCGTTGATGTCATCAAAAACGCGCCGCGCTTCCCTTTCGCCGTTGAAGGCCTTGACGATATTATGACCAGCGTAGATCTCTTCAATGTGGCCATTAATTTCTCCCAGATACTGCTGATTGCGTCTGAAAAACTTCTGAGACGCTTTTATTATGAAGCTCATGCTATAAAAACCGATGAATGTTGATCCGATTGCCGTCAGCGCCATCCGCCAGTCTGTGATGAACATAATAATGACAGCGCCTAAAAGCATCGTCAAGGATGATACAACCGTACTGAGGCTTTGGTTTAATGACATGCCGAGAGTGTCGATATCGTTCGTCACCCGGCTTAAGAGATCGCCGACGGTTGTATTGTCAAAATAACGCAGCGGCAGTCTGTTGATCTTCTCAGATATACTGTTCCGCAAGCCCTTCGTCAGCTTCTGGGTCGTGGTCGCCATGATCCAGCCCTGTATAAATGTCAAAACAGCACCGACTACATATAAGACGATGAGGGTAAAACAGATTTCGGCAATTCTAACCAAATCTATACGGCCGAAATTCGGTGCAAGCCCCTGCATTATTCCTTCCTGGGCTTTCAGAATCGGCTCCATAATGATATTCGTAATTTCTTTCAGAAAGTCGGGACCTAGAAGAGTCGTGATTGAACCGGCTACGGCGCATATGATTGCGATGATCATAACCGCCCAGTATTTCCGGCTGTAGGCAATCAGTTTACTCATGGCTTTTTTGAAATCCTTAGGCTTTTCCGCGGTGCGCATGTGCGGCGGGCCGCCGCCGGGACCCATAGGTCTGCGCTCTTTCATCTGGCCGATTTTGTATTCGTTTTTGCTCATGCTCCCAGTTCCTCCTTCGACAGCTGCGAGTAGGCAATCTGCTGATAAACCTCACAGGTTTTCATCAGCTCGTCATGCGTGCCCATACCGACCATATTACCTTCGTCCAAGACTATAATCTTATCAGCGTCCCTGATCGTTCCTATCCGCTGGGCGACGATCAGGCTTGTCACGCTGGCTGTCTCCTTATGCAGCGCGAGACGCAGGATCTTGTCTGTCTTGTAGTCAAGAGCTGAGAATGAATCGTCAAAAATATAAATCTCCGGTTTTCTGTAAACAGCACGGGCAATGGCAAGGCGCTGCTTCTGGCCGCCTGAGACGTTCATGCCGCCCTGGGCAATATGAGCTTCGTATTGACCATCCATCTGCTCCACGAATTCCCTGCCCTGAGCTATTTCCACAGCCCGTTTGATTTCAGATTCTCTGACTGCTGCCTTTTCTTCTTCCGTCAACTCAGTACCGTCTTCAGCCAGCGGAACCCTGCCGTTGTCCCCGAAGTCCACATTCGAGCTGACTGTACCCGAGAACATTACGGCCTTTTGCGGCACATAACCGATTTTATTGTGCAGCGCCTCCTGCGTATAATCCCTCACATCGATGCCGTCGATCAGAACCTGACCCTCGCTGACATCGTAAAAACGCGGGACAAGGTTAATCAGCGTTGATTTGCCGCTGCCTGTGGAACCAATAAACGCGATGGTCTCGCCTTTTCCCGCTTTGAAGCTGATGTCATGCAGGACATATTCCTCGGCGTCGGGGTATTTGAAGCTGACATTCTTGAATTCAACCTCGCCGGATAAACCCTCCGGAGATTCGGTCACGCTGCCGTCCAGGATTTTCGGCTGCGTATCCAACACCTCGTTGATGCGATTGGCTGAAACAGTGACACGCGGCAACATGATAAATGTCATCGTCAGCATCATGAACGACATAATCACCTGCATTGAATACCCTGAAAAAGCGACCATGTTCGAAAATGTATCGAGTTTTGTTATGCCGGCTGCTGATTCAATGAGATACGCGCCGATCCAGTAGATGCCCAGTGTCAGTCCGTTCGTGATGAGACGCATGCCGGGGTTAAACACATTCATCGCACGCATAACAGACAGGTTGTTGTTCGTGATTGCTGAATTGGCATCATCGAATTTTGCTTCCTGGAATTCTTCAGCGTTATATGCCCGGACAACACGGATACCCGTCAGGTTTTCTCGGGTAACACGGTTAAGGCTGTCTGTCAGCCATTGAATCTTTTTAAATCTTGGCAGTGCGTAAATCATAATGGAAATAATCATGATAACTAAAGCACCAACGGCACCGCCGGTAAGAGCTGTCCATTCCCAGCTCTTCGTCGATATTTTCGTCACTGCCCAGACTGCCATAATCGGCGCTTTTATGATGACCTGCATTCCCATCGTTACGAACATCTGTATCTGTGTGATATCGTTGGTCGAACGTGTTATCAGACTTGCTGTTGAAAATCCGCCTATTTCTTCCATGGAAAATTCAGCAACCCGGTTGAAAACGTTTGACCGAAGCCGATGAGAAAAACGAGCAGCAACCCGTGCGGCCAAATAACCGACAATAACGGAGGTTACTGCACTGCCCAGCGTGCACAGAAGCATATACCCGCCAACGATCCAGATATCCGCCATGGTGGCACCCGGCGTCTGGACCGCCATCGTGATATCCTCCATGTAGCCGGGGACTTTCAAGTCCAGCCACACCTGAATAAACAGGAATCCGACACTCATCAGAATGAACAGCCATTCCTTTGTTTTAAGATGCTTTAAAATTTTTACCATGCTGTCAGCTCCTCAATTGCTTATATCTGATCTATTCTTTTTCATCGAAAATGCGAATTGAGATATCTGTAATCCGTTCAACGATCCGTATGTACTCTCTGGCGTCTTTTTCGCCAAGCTCGTTTAGGATACTGACCATTCTGTCACGCATTTCCTGCCTCTCGGCAAGCACCATTCTACTGCCCTCTTCGGTGATTGACACAATGACCTTGCGGCGATCTTCCTCGTCAATCCGACGCCGTATTAGCCCCTTTGATTCCAGGCTCTTGAGCGCCATGGCGACACGTGCCGTGCTGGTGTTCATCGCGGCAGCCAGCTCACTCGGCATCGAATCTGCCTGTAGATTAACAAGGAAATTCAGAATAAACATCTCACCGTGGAGAAACGTATTGGCTTTTTTCGGCCAAAAACTCGACTTCATCATCCCGCCTGTTTTCAGCATAACTTCGGCCGCCAGTTCCGAATAGTCCATCCCTTCATCACCTCACCTTGTTGATTATTACCGTCATTAGCTAATCTGATTAATATCTAATACACTTAGCCATCTTAGCACGATATCAATATATCGTCTATATCGAATTCCGAAATTAATGCTTGTTCATTTCAAATTGTTTTGTTCATCTTGCTTGTCTCGCTGCGTCGTGCTAAAATGTCGTTGAAAGGATGTGACAGCCGTGATTGACACAATTCCCGTAGAAAAAAGCGTTAAAGATGCCTCTCCGCTCAACAGATACGAGGCTCTTGCGATTCTTTACCTGCAAAAGCAGGACCTGGACGACTGCTCACCGGAAGAGATCGTCACACGGTATATTGAAGCGCATAACAGAATCATCAAGGAATTCTCCCGGCAGAAGGATGTAAGAAAACGGCTGCTTAACCCAATGCCTTTATAAAATTCCGATGAATCATTGGAGATGAGTATTATGTCCATTGAAATAACCGGTCTCGGTATCAATGCTGGTACAACAGCCTCCAGAACATCCAATTCGGGCGGCACATCAGACTTCTCCAGTGTTCTGAAGAAAGCCGCCCTAGGATCCGAAATTGACCTGGATACTATTTTTTCCGATGCATCGGAGAAATTCGGCGTGCCGCGTAATCTTCTGAAAGCGGTGGCCAAAGCCGAATCAAACTTCAATCCAAACGCCACTTCACCGTGCGGCGCTATGGGAATTATGCAGCTTATGCCCGGCACAGCAACAGGTCTCGGCGTTACAGACGCTTACGATCCTGTGCAGAACATCATGGGCGGTGCCAAATACCTGAGCCAGCTCCTGAAGCGTTTTAACGGCAACACTGCGCTGGCAGTCGCTGCGTATAACGCCGGGCCTGGCAATGTCATCAAATATGACGGCATACCACCGTTTAAGGAAACTCAGAACTATGTACGCACGGTTTTGAGCTATTTAGGTGATGATATTATTGCCGGCAGCGTTTCGAGCGACAATTTACCCACTTCTCCGGCACCAAATTTAACGGGCTTATCCGACATCGATACCTCAGATCAAACGAAACTCGGATACCTGCTGGAAAACGCGCTGCTGGCAGGCATCCTGGACGATTCGGCTGACCTTTTCGGTTCGCTCGGCAGTGACACGAGCAACACAAAAGACACCCTCCTGACAACCATATATCAGCTTCAGCTCCAGATGATGCAGAATCAGGACGAGGATGACGATAATGCTATCGTTTAGAAACATTACGATAAATTGCAAAAGCCGCAAACGTCTGTCTGCGGCTTTTTTTGTTGAGTGCGATAACCGCTAGCGGCACAGTCTCTCCGACTCGGTCTATTCCAGCGCTTTTTCCACTTCTTCGATTCTGTGTGTGATGATTCTGATATCGTTTTCTGCCATAGCGATACGTTCAATAATACTGTTATGCTTTTCTACTTTCTTTTCCAGTTGTTCGAGCCGGAAATTCACCAGCTTATTTGACACCAGAATTCCTGAGAATGAGCCTATAAGCGTACCGGCCAGAGCAAGCATCGCGACCCATAATTCTGTTGACAATCTGTGCCCCTCCTACTCCGCGAAGTTGGCTTGTCGCACATCTGTCTGTGCTTTCCATCATATGCAGCGGCACCTAAATGTGTAAATTAACCTCACCGGTGCCAGGAGATCACGAATCAAGAAAAGAAGCTGTTTCTCTAACAAAGAAACAGCTTCTTTCCTACTCTTCATTTATGCTTTTATGCGTTCGAGATTCCTGATGAATACAATGACATTGATAAATTGAATCAACAGCGTCAAACCATAAATTATTTTAAGCGGCAAAATAATGTTCTCCGCCAGGACGACGGCGCAGAAATATATCGTCACGAGAAAACTGACCAGCGTTCTTCCTGTCACCGATTTCTTATAAACGAAGCCGGCGCCGAAATAGAAACTCAATGCCGCCGCTGCTATGGCCAGGCACTGATAACAGTAGATGAGCAGTACAGGATTTGCCGCGTTCTCCTTATATAAGATTATCAGCCAGTAGCAAAAAAAGATTGGGGGGATAATGGAAAACAGGAGCATTTCGCTCCCGCCGTGCCCTTTGTATGCACCGCGGGCCAGAAAAATCAGCGAAAACGCTGTAACGGCCGCGAGAAATATCCAGATGATATCAATGACTGTCAGGTCTGTACGTTTTACAAAATAATAAAAAACATCGGCGGCGAGCCAGGCCAGAGCGAGGATAAACATCGCACCGATATATAAAAACCCCCTCGGCGCAAATGCTCTGGGAAAATCATTCTCAGCCCTGAATTTTGTCACTGCGAGAAGTGCAAATAAAACCGCCAAAATAACCACAAATCCTGATAAGGCAATAAGTACGGGTGTTGACCACGCATCTCTTTTTGCAAATCCCGTTGCGCTTTCAAATGCAGTGTTAACTTCAATTCGCCTGATAAGAAAACCAAAGACTCCAGCAACAAGAGCAAGAACCGGCATCGCAACGGCACTTTTTCGCATATTTATCGTCCTGTTCCAATATTATTATTAGTGACCATAAAAAGACAAGCCATTCACCACGGAGGGAGTTTTTCCGTTATATTCCGCTGAGTTATTGTACATCAGAACGATCCATCCGTCAACTTCCTTGGAGGGGTACCATGAAAAAGGTGCTTATTGTTTCTCTGATACTATCCATATTCACGCTGGCTTTCTCAATTCTCATGTCAGCCGCGAATCCCATCGAACCGGGCAGCAACGTTGCAGCTCCATCGCCATCCTTGCTGATAGAACCCACAACGACAGCACCTGTCAGCGGCAGTCCTGTCGTGAGTCCCCTACCGAACGCGGAATATGCACTTTATGACGATCAAGTCGACGTTTGTGTATCAATAGACGGAGATGCTCATGATATGACAATGCGTCAGTATCTCATAGGTGTCGTCGCCGCGGAAATGCCGGCGTCTTTCAATATGGAAGCGCTGAAGGCTCAAGCTGTTGCCGCGCGGACTGAAACGCTCTATCATATAATTCTCTTCAAATCTGATACGCACCCTGACGCCGACGTCTGTTCTGACCACACATGCTGCCAGGCTTATAAAACTGACAGTGAGCTCCGCGAAAAATGGGGAGCGGTTTACGACGACTACATAAACAAAATCACCGAAGCTGTTCAGAGCACCGACGGCGAATGTCTCATATATAATGACGCACCCATTCAGGCTGTGTTCCATTCTTCGTCTTCCGGCCAAACGGCAAACAGCCAGGAGGTCTGGAAATTCAGTCTCCCCTATCTTGTCAGTGTGAAGAGCCCCGAGACAGCCGCTGACGTACCGAACTATGTGTCAGCCGTCACCGTCTCTTTAGACGATTTCAAGGAAACCGTATTAAGGCTCTATCCCGATGCTTCTTTTCCGAAGGATAATACAAAATGGATCACCGATATTACCTATAGCGACAGCGGCCGGATCAGGACACTCAAACTTGGCGGCATTACCGTCTCAGGCCTGGCACTGCGCAGCATGTTTGGTCTCCGGTCGACGGCTGCTACAATAGAAATAGATGATCGTAATGTCATATTTGCCACCACCGGTTACGGGCACGGCGTCGGGATGAGCCAATACGGTGCAAATGTGCTCGCGCAGGATGGAAAATTTTATCGGGATATCCTTTTCTGGTACTACACTGGCGTGACCTTTGCCAACGAAAAAGATGTTTTAGATAATTGAAATGATAGTTTAAAACATATGTTTTGTTGTAAAGCAGCCTCTGATGATGTAAAATAATCCAGTTATAACATCACCGGAGGAATGAATATGGATTATGCCGCAGAGTCTTTAAAACTACATTACAAGTGGGCCGGAAAGATCGACTATGTCCCAAAAATGGCGGTTATAAACAAGGACGATCTGTCTTTGGCCTATACGCCCGGCGTCGCCGAGCCATGTCTTGAGATCCAAAAAGACATCAATAAAAGCTATGAGCTAACTGGACGGCACAACCTTGTCGCCGTCGTCACAGACGGAACGGCGGTGCTGGGTCTGGGAGATATCGGCCCTGAAGCCGGTATGCCGGTGATGGAGGGCAAGTGCGTCCTGTTCAAAGCCTTCGGCGGAGTTGATGCCATCCCGCTGTGTATCCGCTCAAAGGACCCGGACGAAATTGTCAATACGGTGTCGCTTCTGGCAGGCAGTTTCGGCGGCATCAACCTGGAGGACTTATCGGCTCCCCGCTGTTTTGAAATTGAGCGGAAGCTCAAGGCGCGCTGCGATATTCCCATTTTTCATGACGATCAGCATGGCACAGCCGTCGTCACCCTGGCTGCGCTTATAAATGCCCTGAAGCTGACAAATCGCCGCCTTGAAGATATTAAGGTTGTGACCTCCGGTGCCGGTGCTGCCGGGATCGCCATCATCAAGCTTATGCTTTCACTGGGATTAAATAATATCATCATGTGCGACCGAGGCGGCGCGATATATAAGGGCCGCGGGAATCTGAACAACGCCAAAGAGGAGATTGCTGAAATTACAAATCCAAACAGGCTTGGCGGCACACTCTCCGACGCCCTCAAAGGCGCTGACGTCTTTATTGGCGTCTCCGGTCCGGGAACCGTAACACCGGAGATGGTGCGGTCTATGGCCAGGGATCCCATCCTCTTCGCCATGGCGAATCCCATTCCCGAGATTATGCCGGACGAAGCTTATGCTTCAGGGGCTGCAATCGTCGGTACAGGCCGCAGCGATTACCCAAATCAGATCAACAATGTTCTGGCCTTCCCCGGCATCTTCCGGGGCGCTCTTGACGTACGCGCTTCAGATATCAATGACACCATGAAAATCGCTGCCGCCCGGGCACTTGCCGCTCTTGTGGCTGATGACCTGTCGCGTGACAGAATTATTCCCGAGCCATTCGACCCCAGGGTCGGCTCCGCCGTCGCCGACGCCGTCCGGCAGGCCGCCAAAGAGACCGGAGTCGCACGGATATAAAATCCAGCAGCAGCGGCCAGGCACTTCCGCTGCTGCTGTTTTAAGGGTGATACTATGTATACGGGAAGGCAGCCAAAGTTCTATATCGGGTTGATCGTTTTTGCCGCCGCCATGCTTCTCCTCCTGGTTGCGGCGCCGCAAATAGGAGGAGAAGCAT
>CAZVLO010000019.1:12852-19946 GCA_964628265.1 uncultured Papillibacter sp. | reverse complement strand
CCTCCTATTTGCGGCGCCGCCGCTGCAGAATTCATTGGGCATATACGGCCTGCTTTTAACAGAGGTCATCATATTCATCTGCGGTGTTGCCCCTATCTTCCTGCTCCGGTGTGACATCCGGGAGGTTATACCGATTAAAGTTCCGAAGCTCCGGCAGATCTTCGGCGTATTACTGCTCTGGGTTGGAGCAATTTTCACCGTTTACCTTGTCACATATCTGACAATGTACCTGTTTCCTTATCAGATATACGAAATTTCTAAAGCTCTCGGCGATTATCTGACGGACGCACCTTTTCTGGTATCGCTTTTTATCTCTGCCGTGATGCCCGCCGTCTGCGAGGAGATACTGTGCCGCGGCTTTATTCAGTACACCTTCGACGGTATTAAGTACAAGTGGCTGGTTATCGGCATAATCGGTTTACTATTCGGCATATTTCACTGGAGTCCGTTCCGTTTTGCTCCGACGCTGCTTCTGGGACTGGCTCTGGCATATATCATGTATGAAACAAGGAATATTGTTCTTCCCATGATATTCCACTTCACAAACAATGCCGTTATGTTGATAGTGTCATACACCTCATCATCCGGTACCGCCGCCATTGACCCCGAACTGCTGGCCGCTGCCTCCTCCATGTATATCGGTGTCATCCTGATTTTCTGTACCGCGGTCCCGTGGCTTCTGATTGCCGGCTCCAGGCTGCTGAAAACCAAAGAGGAGAACATACAAAAGCCTCTGAAGAACAAGACTTTTATTGTAGCGGCTGTCTTAAGCTCCATCTGCTTTCTCGCCGGGATAGGCGTGACCGTGCTCGGAACCGGCACTGTTACGAGCGGCTTGAAGATTCTGGACATGGGCTATACGGTACAGGTCGGTTCCGCTGCATCTGAAACCGACAGTTTTCCCATTTTGATTGAAGAGGATGGCAATTATTCCGTCAGTTATACCGTCACCAGCAGCGACGGAACAGATGGCAGCACCAGCTTCAGCTTTACCGGTAGCGACGGGCAGGAGTATTTCAATATCACCGCTGCGAGCATATTCGGCGATACGCAGAAGTATCTGACAGCCGGGGATTATACCCTGACGTTTCAATACAATTATGCAGAAGGCAATACCGGCTCAGTTCAAGTCAGGTTTATGGTTTTGAAAATGCCATAGTCCACGGCTGCATAAAGATGATGCGGGGACGCGCTTCGGCGCGTCTTTGCTTATTATGGCGCATGAGGCGCAGTATTCGTTTTTATCTCTCTCTAAGCCTCTCACTACTGCTGAAATGCTCCTTCGTCAGCTTCACAACGACGCCGGATAAGGCTAAAACGGCGATCAGGTTCGGTATGGCCATCAGACCGTTGAGCATATCGGCAACCTGCCAGACAAAATCCAGATCCAGTGTAGCACCGGCGACGACAACGAGGACATATATGAATTGATATATTTTGATGCTCCCCGCGCCGAATAGGAACTCCACGCACCGGACACCGTAAAGCGCCCAGCCAAATACCGTGGCCACTGCAAACAGTGTCATACCGACGGAGATGATAACACCGGCAGCTTTTCCGCCGAAAACAGTAGCAAAAGCTGAGATATTGAGCGCAATTGAACCACTGGAGCCGTAGTTGAGGCTGACACCACTCATTAGGAGCGTTAAACCGGTGATTGTACAGATAACGATGGTATCCAGAAAAACCTCGAAAATACCATATAAGCCCTGCTTAACCGGATTTGTCTCACTGGAGGACGCGTGGGCGATGGGCGCGGACCCGAGACCCGCCTCATTGGAAAAGATGCCGCGCCTGAATCCCCAGCTTACCGCAGTCTTTATCGAGATACCGGTGGCACCTCCGACGGCGGCATACGGTGTAAATGCTTCGCGGAAAATTCTCATAAAAGCCTGCCCGAGGCTGTCAATATTAACTGCGATAACAATGAATGAGGCGATTATATAGACTACTGCCATAAACGGAACAACCAGCTCCGTCACTTTGCCGATGCGCTTGACACCGCCGAACAACGTCAGTGCCGTTAAAGCTGCGATGACGAGTCCGATGATCAGGCTGATTGTATTTTGATACCGGGCGGCTTCTGGCAGGAAGGTCTGAATGGTGCTGTTGATGGAGCTTGTCATACTGCCGATCTGAACAGCGTTTCCGGAGCCTAAAGCGGCGGCCGCTCCTAAAATACAGAAAACTGCGGCGAGCCACTTGTATTTCCTGCCGAGGCCGTTTTTTATGTAATACATCGGGCCGCCTGCCCACTCCCCTGCTTTGTTACGCTCACGGAATCTGACGGCCAGAACGACTTCGGCATATTTTGTGCACATGCCGATGAGCGCCGATATCCACAACCAGAAAATTGAACCGGCACCGCCCAAAGTGACTGCAGAGGTAATGCCGGCGATATTACCTGTTCCGACCGTCGCTGCCAGAGCCGTTGTAAGCGCCTGAAATGGCGTTACGGCACCTTTTTCTGATTTCTGCTTTTTAAAGACCTTGCAAATGGTGTTTTTCATGGCATAGCGGAATTCAAATATCTGCGGGAACCCCATGCGCAGGCTTAGATATAGCCCTACGCCAATGATCAGCACAAGCATCGGTATGCCCCATACTACATTGCTGACACTTTCGTTGATACTTTTTATCCACTCCATGAAATTGCCCCTTTGTTAACCGAATTTTTTCACTCAGTAAAGACATGCTCTTAGAGAGCATATTACCGAAATCCAAAATACAGAACAGATTGACGTCATGAAGGCATGATTTCACTCATCTATTCCTGCTTAATCTATCCATGATTTGCGTAAACAGTTATAATATATTTCCCGGGTAAAGCCGTATTTTTGGTATTGACATTGATAAGATCCGATGTTAATATATCAAAGCTATCTCTTGCATCCAGCGATGCATACGCGCGAGTGGTGGAATTGGCAGACTCGCTAGATTCAGGTTCTAGTGTCCAATACGGACGTGGGGGTTCAAGTCCCCCCTCGCGCACCAATGAAAGCTTGCAAACTCAGTGTTTGCGGGCTTTTATGTTTTTGCACAAGCCTGAATTTAACGACTCTGCCATTTGATAAGAATGCGAAAGCCCTCGATTTCATTTGTAAATCAGGGCTTTTTCGTTTTTTGCCTGCTGCAGGATTGACTCGAAGGCCTGTCGGAGTTAATATATAATCAACATATAAACAAAACAGCAGAGGAGATTTGATTATGACAGATTACAAAGGCAAGGTTGCATTTATTACCGGCGGCGCCTCCGGAGCCGGCTTTGGTATGGCGCAGATTTTTTCCGAGGCGGGTTGTAAAGTTGTCATCGCCGATGTGCGCCAGGATCATCTTGATCAGGCAATGGAGTATTTCAAAAGCAAGAACGCGGACGTTCACCCCATACAGCTGGACATCACTGACCGCAATGCTTACATCGCCGCAGCAGATGAAGTGGAGCGCGTTTACGGCACGCCACCGCAGCTTCTACTTCAATCAGCCGGCGTCAACGCCTTTGGTCCGGCGGAAGCCTCCACATACGAGGACTATGATTGGATCGTCGGCGTAAACCTGGGCGGTATTATTAACGGTATGGTCACATTTGTTCCCCGCATGATTAAGGCCGGCCTCGGCGGACAGATCGTCACTATTGCCTCCCTCGGCGGCCTCGGCCCCGGCACCACCACGGCGCCTTACTCCTGCTCAAAGGCTGCTGTCATCAACCTGATGGAGACATATCACGAGGCATTGAAGCCCTACGGCATCGGCGTTATGGCCTTTTGCCCCGGCAACATGAACACAAACATCCATGAAGCAAACAAAACAAGACCCAAGCACCTTCAGAATTCCGGATACTATGAGACCGATGAAACCGCGGAAGCCTATCGGAAGCATAACGTCCTCGGTTTGGAT
Source organism: uncultured Papillibacter sp. (assembly GCA_964628265.1). Classification (GTDB taxonomy): domain Bacteria; phylum Bacillota; class Clostridia; order Oscillospirales; family Oscillospiraceae; genus Sporobacter. The sequence goes on along the minus strand of CAZVLO010000019.1, from coordinate 16,052 downwards.
ATTCGCGAGGTTGGCGAGCACGTCAAAAGGGGCATTGAGCAGGGCGTCGTCATATATATACCAAATGAAGACCGTGAGGAAATCATGCGGGTGGCGACCCAACGCATGATGGACTACTTGACGCCCGAAGGCATGAAGAGACAGGCCGCGATGGCGGGAGCGCCGCCGGCTGAAATGCCTCCTGAGGAGATTGCTGCCATTGTCGAGGCAAACAAGCTGGGATGGGCGAAAGCTAAGCCTGATATCGACTGGGTGGATAAAAGCAAAAAAATATAAAACTTGTAATCTGGCACACTTAGAAACGGCTCTCACGTGAAATAAGTTTGAACTAACGGCCAATGGCTGTTCTCAGCGCTGATGATACGCGCACCCATGCGTATCGTTTTGAGACATCCATTGGCCTTTTCTTATCTACCAGCCCGCATAATCAATTGTCTCAGCATCTTTACTGCATCATTTTCGTCTTTTTGGTAATAATCTCAATGAAGTATTCCAGACCTGTCAGGAGGACTATAATGAAAATCAAACCTTTAGTAATGGCAGCCGTGCTTTGTCTCGCTTTAACGGCGGGCTGCACAAAGCCGGAGCCGGCAGCCCGCTCATCCCCATCGCTTATTCCTTCACCGAGCCCATCACCGGCGGTGACTGTATCGCCCAAAGCATCGCCGTCGCCGGATGACGCCGTCTCATCCGCTTCCCTGGTTAATACGGCGGTGTTGTTTGAAAAAGCTGTCAGCAAAAACGGCGTTTGGATTATTTGTCTCTTGAACGACTTGACGATCGACAAAGCCCTCGTTGTTGACGGCGACTTTAAGAATAATAAGACGCCTCCGGTATCCCAACGCAAGATTGCCTTATACGAGCAGGATGAAAACCGAACCGTCACAGCACGATATACCCTGACAGTCCCGCAGATGACGATCAACAGCATTGACTGTTCCATTCAGCACGGTACCTTCCGCGGAGATCTCCACGTCGCAGGTAAGAACTTCCAGCTCGTTGACACAACGGTGGACGGTAATATCTATTTCCTGAATGCGGAAGCTCAGTCCTCGTTTAAAATGGATGACACCAGCAAAGTCACCGGTGTCACAAAGCTCAAGACCTCATAGCGCATAACGCAAAAAACGCCGCTTTCGCGGCGTTTTTTACTACTGGGTTATTTATGCTTATAAGAGCTCCGCCGGTGCTTTTCTGTCCTGTAGGACACACTGGGTGGTGACGGCGGTTATGACGATAACGCCGCCGATAATTGAAAATACACCGGGGCGCTCACCGTCAAAGATCAAAACCCACACAGGATTCAGAAGCGGTTCAAGGGCGCCGATCAGTGAAAGCGCCAGCGGCGGACAGTGATTTGTCGCCAGTGCCAGGAGTATGTACGGAATACCGATCTGCAAGACGCCGAGGATAACGATGGATATAACAGCGACCGGCGTAACATTTACCTCGGTAAAGAACATAAACGGGATACCGATCACGGCGGTTAAAACCTGCCCAAAGAAAATTCCGCTCATCTTTTCAGTCTGATCCATCCTGCCGACAGAGACATACATTCCTGCCATAAATACGCCCGCCAGTATGCCCACAATGTCCCCCGCCAGATGTCCGTCATGCAGGCCGCTGACAAAGAACACGGCGATACCGCAGAAGGTCAGCAACACCGTGATGTGATCTGCCGCTTTATATCTCTGGTGGAGAAATGCAGCTGAAAAAAGCATAATGAAAATCGACGAAGTAAACTGCAGTACAATGGCGTTGGCCGACGTTGTCAGCTTATTGGCGCTCACAAAGCAAAAGAATGTAGCGGCCAGGAAAAACGCGCTGATCAGGACATTCCTCGACATTACAAGCTTTTGCTTTGTCAAAAGCATATAAATGCCCACCGTAAAGGCGGCGAAAAGAGCGCGGAAGCCAGCGATCACAAACGGGTTCCAATCGATCAGTTTGAAAAGTATGCCGGCAATGCTCCACATTGCAGCACAGGCAACCATCTGCATAATAGCGAGTCTCTGTTTTCTCTTTGAGGTCATGTCGGTCTCCGTGATTTGAATAATTAGTATATTAGCACATGCTAAAAAGATTAACTGTAATATTTTCCCATTAACTACATTATACAAGAGTGTAATGAAAACACCCAATCAGGGTGTTTTCATTTGTTAATGGCGCGGGTTGTTCATTACCTTGATAACAGCCTTTGTCACCTCAACGGTAACATCGGCCCGGTTTGCTACTTTTGTCGATGTAATTTCAGTCAGGAGTGCACCCTTTTTTGTTGTAACGTATTTTGGATGCAGTTCATTTAACGCGAGAGCACAGGCATCGGCAAAGCAAATCTCACATTTGCACGCGTCAAGATCCTTAATCGTTTTCCTGACGCACTGCTTGACAAACTCTTCATTGATATTGGTCAGTTCCAAGTTATCTGTCAGTTCCATCGAGATAGCCCCCTATAAATTTTTGAACGCAGTTTCTTCTTATTATATGAGATAAAACGTACCGCGTAAAGGTAATTTCGGACCCGCAAGTAAATTTTTATCAAATATGAGTTAAATTGTCGACATTCATTTCCAATCCGCAGGTTGACGCCACATTTTCACCTGTCGGCTTGATTTTTCAACCGGCTGGCAAAATACGGTTGCACTATAAGCGGGAAAAGTTATAATGCAGTTAAGGGGAGGTACTTATATGAAGTATTATGTTGTTGATGCCTTTACGGATATACTCTTTACCGGCAATCCTGCCGGGGTCTGCCTGCTTGACAAGCCTTTGGACGCTGATATCATGCAGAAAATCGCTTTTGAAAACAATTTATCCGAAACGGCTTTTGTTTTTAAGCGCGACGGCTGGTACGACCTGAGGTGGTTCACGCCGGAGACAGAAATCGATCTGTGCGGACACGCCACGCTGGCCAGTGATAATGATATGCAAACCGTTAATTTTGAAACGCTCAGCGGCAGGCTCACTGTCAGGCGGCAGGATAATGTATATCTTATGGACTTCCCCGCCCGGAAACCCGTCCCCTGCGCGATACCATCGGTGCTTGAAAGGGCACTGGGCGTGAGAGTTTTGGAAACGTATCTGTCAAGAGACATGCTTGTCCTCGTTGAAAGTGAAGCTGATGTATTGGATTTGCAGCCGGACCTTCGGCTTCTGTCGGAAATTGATGGTGCTTTTGCCTTCATCATCACAGCGAAGGG
>CAZVLO010000019.1:0-12842 GCA_964628265.1 uncultured Papillibacter sp. | reverse complement strand
GGCAGAGAAGTGAGCTGGCGGCCGCGGGCGGACCCGCCTGCGATTTCGTCTCACGCTTTTTCGCGCCCGGTGCCGGCATCAGCGAGGACCCTGTCACCGGCTCGTCCCATTCAACGCTTATCCCTTTCTGGAGTGCACGGCTGGGCAAAACGGAAATGACGGCACGTCAGCTGTCCCGCCGCGGTGGTACGCTTTACTGCAAGGACCTTGGCAACAGAGTAGAAATCGGCGGCGAGGCAGTGCTCTATCTCACCGGAGAAATCATGGTGCCGTTGTCTTGACGAACCGGATGACATATGGTAGAATAGCACAAAATGAATAGCTTGTGTTTATGCACATAACGTGCTGACAAACTGATGTTTGCCAAGGGAACGCGGATGAAAATTCCGGACTATCCCAGTAACCGTGAAGCTGACGAAAGGGCACCAAGTCACTGCCAACGAGTATTATCTCATAATTCTCGGGTGGGAAGACGCCCCGGTAGGATGAAGACAAGTCGGGAGACCTGTTTACACAATACACCCTGGGTTTGGGATATGCTATACATAGATTATCTATGTATTTTGGAGTTGCTCCTCAAACTTTTGGGGAGCAGCTTTTTTTGTGCTCCTGAATACCAATAGGTATCACAGCCTGTTCATTTTGAAAACACATCATAAGGAGATATCAAAATGAAAACACTCACCGCAGTGCTAATCGCACTAGTCCTCCTCTTCTCCATCGCAGCTTGTGCACCGAAGGAACCGTCCGTATCTCCGGCAGAGGCAGACGCTTCAATCACCGTTACGGATATGACCGGCAGAGTAATAAAGCTGGATAAACCGGCGGAGAGAATCGTCGCTGTTACTGCTTCAGATTGCGAGATCCTTTACGCCATCGGTGCGGGGAACACGGTTATCGGCCGCGGCGAATACTGCGATTATCCGGCGGAGGTCGAATCGGTGCCTTCCGTACAATCCGGCAGCGATACGAATATCGAGCAGATCGTAGCCCTGAAACCCGACGTCGTGATCATGAGCACAATGGCCCAGACGGAAGAGCATATCAAATCCCTCGAAAATGCAGGCATCAAAGTTGTTGTCAGCGAAGCTAAGAACATTGAGGACGTTTACGCTGCGATAACACTCATCGGAACGGTTGTGGGCAAAAACGGCGAGGCCAAAGCCGTTATCAGCGAAATGAAGAAAACGTTTGATGACATTAAAGCAAAAGTCCAGTCCGACGGGACAAAAACCGCTTATTTTGAAATCTCTCCTCTTGAATACGGCTTATGGGCTTCCGGCTCCGGTACGTTCATGGATGAAATTGGTGCCATGCTGGGTCTCACCAACATATTCGCTGATTTGAAAAGCTGGGCCGAGGTGTCCGAGGAGCAGATCATTCAGCGTAATCCCGATTACATCATCACGACGACAATGTCCTTTGAAGGGTCGCAGAACCCTGTGGAGGAGGTCCTGGGGCGTCAAGGCTGGGGCGTCATAACAGCTATAAAAAACGGCAAAGTCTATAACGCCGACAGCGACGCGATCACCCGTCCCGGTCCGCGTCTGGCCGACGCAGCTACAGAACTGTACGATTTTGTGTACGGCGGTTAAATCTGACCGTTTGACATGTGGAGGAGACTTCTTCGAAGTCTCCTGTATAGGGGACGTTGCGACCGTCCCCTATACAAACTTTTATACTTCTGACAGCGTTTCCTCAGGATTCAGTGTCATGATATGGACAACATGCATTTGATTCTTTTGTGTTATACTTTTTATCAAATCCCTTAATATCATCCCGTTGGTAAAAGACAATCTACTAACTATAAAATAGGCAGGGCTTGCCATGAGAAAACAGATACGTCCGGAAAGCTTCCGTCTTTTTGAATATCTTCTGTTTGCCGCCGTAACGGTGGCAGCAATGATTCTTTGCGTCACAGTCGGCAGCGTCAGCGTGCCCCTGAAGGAGACGGTTACGACCATTACAACTGCTATGGGTAATGCGTTGTCGGGCCTTCCGATTCCGCCGTCGATCATCATTTCCGTCCGTCTGCCCCGCGTTCTCGCTGTAGCACTCGTGGGGGCGGCACTTTCTGTCTGCGGCGCCGCGATACAGGGGCTCCTTCGAAACCCGCTGGCAGACAGCTCAACAATGGGCGTCTCATCTGGAGCCGGCGTCGGGGCTGTTCTGTCCATTGCTTTCGGACTGACAGTACCGGGCTTCGGGATCGGCGGGACAATGGTGACCGCGATGCTCTTTGCTTTTTTGACCCTGATGCTGATTCTTACCCTTTCCTACAAAATCGACTACTCCTTATCCACAAATACGATTATTCTCATCGGTATGATCGTCTCGATGTTCTGCAGCTCCATCATCAGTCTTGTGATCACCTTTGCCGGGCACAAGGTTAATCCGATCATTTTCTGGCTCATGGGTTCCCTGACCAGCGCCAAATACACAGATGTTTTAATCCTGGTCGGCTCTCTCCTTGTTTTCGGAACGGTCATCTTTTCTTTTGCCCGAGAGCTCAACGCCTTCGCTATCGGTGAGGACAACGCCCGCCATGTTGGGGTTAATGTCAGGCGGTCGAAGTACCTCATCCTCATCGCCGTATCGGCGCTCATCGGCGTCTGTGTCTCCATAGGCGGGACAATCGCGTTTGTTGGGCTCGTCATCCCGCATATGACGCGGATGCTTGTCGGTCCGAATCACAAACGCCTGCTCCCGGCGTCTCTTTTTGCCGGCGCGACCTTTCTGATGCTGGCCGACCTTCTGGCCCGGACGCTGCTGAACCCCCGGGAGCTGCCCATTGGTGTTGTGACATCTTTTGTGGGTGCTTTTACATTCGTCTTCATATTCTACAGGACAAGAAAGGCGAAGTAATATGCTTGAAATACAAAACCTCACCGTACAATACGGTCAGCTGAAAATTGTCGATAATATTTCCTTCAGTGTCCGGCCTCAGGAATGGCTCATGGTTGTCGGTCCCAACGGCGCAGGTAAAAGTACCGTTGTTTCGGCCATAGCTCAGGGTGTCCCCTACACCGGTCGAGTCCTGATTGACAGCCAGGATGTGGCGATAATGAAACCGAAGCAGGCGGCGAGGCACTTCGGTGTCCTGACACAGAATCATGCCGTTGGTTACTCATTTACCGTCGAGGAGGTCGTCCGTCTCGGTCGGTACGCGTTTTCAAAAGGCATGTTTTCACCAAGCGATAAGGAAAACGAGGATAAAATTGAAGAGGCCATCCGGATGACCGGTATGGAACCTTTTCGAAAACAGTCCGTACTGACACTGTCCGGTGGTGAGCTACAAAGGACCTTTCTTGCGCAGCTTCTGGCTCAGGATCCGCAGCTTCTGATTCTGGACGAGCCGACGAACCATCTGGACCTCGTCTATCAGAAACAGATTTTCGAGCTGATTAAAAGCTGGCTGCAGAAGACAGGACGTGCCGTCATGTCAGTCGTTCACGACCTCAGCCTTGCCAAAGCCTACGGCACCCACGCCCTGCTTTTAGACCGCGGCCGCGCTGTATCCTGCGGCGAAACCAACGAAGTCCTCACAGCAAAACATCTCAACAGCGTTTATTCAATGGATGTCTGTGCCTGGATGCGCCAAATGCTGTCGCAATGGGACGGTGAATAATTATGTTACTGCATCAATTTAGTAACGGCGACGAGCTTCACCGCCATAATCAGGCGCTGATTGTCCGGTTCCGTGACTCCCGGGGTGTTCTCAGCACGTCACCTTTTAATGGCGGATTTCGGGACAATCTTAAATATGTTTTTAACCACGACTGCAAGGAAAACGGTGAGAAACACACACTGCTGAAAGCCGGGACTTACGAGGAGCACATGAAGCTCATCGCCTCGGAGCTTGGCCTTGACCCGCAATATGCCTGCGGTCTTTCAACAGCAGCCGATATGGAGAATGTTTCCATCCAATCAGAAACCTATGAGGATTTGACGGTCACTGCCGCCGTTACCGGCGGCATCGATGAAAACGGCGGCCGCGTCGGTGATCCGGCTGACTGGCACGAAACGGACGGCGTATCAAAGCATGTGTCTGGTACCATCAATATTATGCTCTTTATTGACGCAAATCTGCCTGAAGGAACCATCACACGAGCACTCATCACCTGCACCGAAGCTAAAACCGCAGCGCTTCAGGAGCTTCTCGCGCCGAGTGCTTACTCCTCCGGCATTGCCACAGGCTCCGGTACAGATGGCACAATTATCGTCTCAAACCCCCTGTCCCCTGTTTATCTCACCTACGCGGGCAAACACTCCAAGCTCGGTGAGTTGATCGGCAGAACCGTTATGAAAGCCGTCAAGGAAGCGTTATATCTGCAAACCGGACTGAATGCCGCACAGCAGTTTAATATTTTCAGCCGCATCAAACGATACGGGATTACAAGACAAAACATTTTAGACGCGTCGCCGCGCATAGATGCCGGGAAGCTTGACGCTCTCGCCCAACAAAGCAGCCTCGTCGTCATGACATCGCTGTACGTCCATCTTCTCGATCAGCTCCAATGGGGGCTTATATCGCCCGGGGACGCACTGACGGCCGCCGGAAAGCTGCTCCGTGATACCGGATCGGATATCGACCTGTCATATTGTTCGGATGACATGCCGCCTGTAGATAAGCTGAGGAGTTTTTATATTGAAGGGCTTATGAAGCTCCTGTAATCCCTCCATATTGACAAATGTAGTAAAATAAGCTGAAGCCTACAATAATCAAAGGACGGTTTTGAGATGCTTCGTTTTCGTGAAAAGCTGCCGGCATTTTATGACAAGCGAGGCGCTGTTTGTTTCGGCGCCGCTGCTTTTGCTCTCATGGTGTTTGTCCTGTTCGGCGGCAGGGCCATCGGCCTCTCGAACAACGGTGACTTCGGACGTGTTATGGCTGCGTCATCGCTGGAGTTTGACTCTGACGACAGCGCTTTTGCCTTCGACAGTACATACAGAATAACTCTGACGGAGCAGTCCGCCGTCGGAAATGTCTTTAAAATACTTTTCGGTGCTGAGGGATTTTCAAACTACCTGTCGCTTCAGGTCCCCATTGTACGCGTATCCGTTGTGCTGAATCTCATCCTCAACAAACTCACCGGCGGCGACATGACGCTGTACAGAATTGAAGTGCTGGGCATGATGCATTGTGTGCTCTACGCCGGCGTCATTATGTTTTTAATGAAACAGTTCCAGCTCGGAAACAGGGTATTTGATATCCTCGCGAAAGTGCTCATATCAATCGTTCTCTGTGATGTGGGATATTTAACATACTTCAACTCTTTTTATGGTGAAGCGCTCCAGCTCATCTGCTTCGTTTTCCTCGCCGCCATGCTGATCCGGATCGTTACAAAACAGCCCCGTCTTGCCGATGCTGTCTTTTGCGCGCTGGGCTGCACCGCGCTGGGCTGGTCCAAATTTTTCAATATCCCGGCGGCTTGCACCGCCGCAGTGCTGCTGTTTGGTATTATCCTGATAAAAACCAATGGAACAAAGCGTATAGCGCACGCGGCTGTCGGCATAATGACGCTCTGCATATTAGCCGCCATCTATATCAGCATCCCGTCATGGATGAGCCTCCAGACGAAATATAACGCCATTTTTTTTGGCGCGCTGAAAGACACCGAAACGACATCCTGCCAGCGGTATCTGAGTGAGCTCGGCTTGCCCCGGGAATTCGTCAGGTACAGAAATACAAACGTCTACGTTGAGGGTATTGAGCATGAGCTTATTGAGGGCGGACACGACGAAGACATCATGGCTGTTTCAAACCTTGATATCGCTTCGTTCTATTTACGGCATCCGGACAGGCTCTTTCACGCGGCATCGGTTTCTCTGATGAATGCAGGCGCCATCCGGCCGTTCTACCTATCGAACTATGACGACGCCGCGCCAAAGCTGACCTTTTCACACAGATTCTCGTTCTGGAGCGTTGTGAGGTCCGCGGCGGGTTTCAATACCTGGCTCGGATTTGCCGGTGTGATTAGCGTGTTTGCGCTGTCTGTTTTTAGCACAATGAAACGTGCCGGCCGAAAATGGCATGAAATACTGTCAGTCTTCCTGTTCTCCGCTGGTATACTGGCTTATTTCTTCATCGTACCCTTTATGTCAAACGGCGAGGGTGACCTGGCAAAGCACCTCTTTGCCTATGCGCAGCTGACGGATATGATGGTCCTGTTTGTCATCACGGTAACGCTGCACGGGTTGCGCTTGAAAAAGCCGCTGCCAATACCGGTCGGCTGCCTTGTTATGGCCATTTGTCTTGCCTTTGTGCCGGTAAAGACAGGGCTATCTCACATGCTCAGCTTGAACAGGCAGTATATCGCTCCCGAAAAGGGCGCATACATCACATACGGAACGCATGCAGGCAGCAGTTTGCTCTGGCAGGTCACGGAGAAGGATAACGGGGTCATGACCCTGCTGTGTGCCCGGACTGTCGCATACGAACAGTTTTCATCAGATGGCAGTAACGCCTGGGCAGCAAGCAGTCTGAGGCAGTGGCTGAACACATCCTTTTTATCCTCCTTCAGCGATTACGAACGCAACCGGCTGTTACCCGTCGACAATAGCGTTCTCTTATCGCGTGAAACCAAGGGCGCGGCAGTCTCAGGCAATCGTGATTTTTACTTCTCCCCTGTCCCGATCCTGGCGGCAAGAGGTTATGATGAAGCCTATCAGACCGTAACAAAGGATATTGTAGCACTACCGGGCATTGACCTTGTTTCCGACCTGTCTGCCGACGGCGCGGCTATTGCTTTAAGTGAAGCCTACTGGCTTGATACGCCCTATTTCAATAACGGATATATGGTCCGCTGTATCGTGCCAGACGGCAGAATTCTGATGCGCGAGGCGTCGGAACTAACCGGCGTCCGCCCGGTCATTCATATCGAAATAGCCGTGCCCGTCTCCGGGACCGGCTCATACAAGGATCCTTTTGTCTTATAACGACCGGATTCAATAAAAAAGTCGCCCTCGTCGGGCGGCTTTTTTGTGTTCATCAGGATTTATTTTAGAAGCATAGCCTTACTTTGCTTTTGGTGTATAGAAGAGTTGGGAGCAGTAGATTCTGCCATTTTCGTTTGTATAATATCCGATGCCGATAAATGTGAAATCAGGATCCATAATATTTCTACGGTGTCCTGTCGATCCCATCCACGCCTTGACAACGGCCTCAGGCGTTCTGAAACCAAAAGCCAGATTTTCGCCGGCCGCCTTATAGTATAATTCGTTTTCCCCGAAGATTGTAAAGCATCTGGTATTGTTCGGACGCGTATGGCTGAAGGAAACTGACGATTCCTGCGCTCTGGCGTCCGCGACGGGATTAAGTGAATCCAACTCTGTTAACGCGCCAATACCGGCTTTCTCACGTTCCAGATTAACAAGCCTGATGACCTCTGCTTTAAACTTCACAACAGGGTCTTCCTCAATCGTCTCAGCCGTTTCAAACTCGAGAGCTGCTTCAATTGACGGCGTACTTGTCTCGTTTGCAGCGAGGGCGACCGGCGCTATTGACGCTATGCTGAGGACCATTACCAACAGCAACGATATAAATGCTAGAATTTTCGTTTTTTTCATATCTTACCCCTATCTTATCTTCCATCATGCATTTGAAAGTAAGAATAGGGGTTGACTCCTATAAATACTTTCGGCAGCCGGCTGTCATGGTCTCACGGGAAATCCGCTTGACTTTAGACCCTTGGTTTTGCGTCCTTGCTTTTCAGCAAGTTTGCCATTTTCGATTTATTTACTTTGCGCAGGTTTTTACACGATTTATATATGTGTCGGAAAGTAAATGAGTTCTGCTCCGGTTTGCCGGACAGAACTCATTTTTAGCAATAAAAAATGAATACTTTCGGCAACCGGCTGTCATGGCCGCGCGGTAAAACCGCTTGACTTTAGACCCTTGGCTTTGCGTCCTTGCCTTTAAGCAAGTTTGCTTTTATCGTTTTATTCAAGAATGACACTTTTTATGTAGTAATGATACTCAATCCGACATAAATTGTCAATAGAATTTCTCAATTTGTCCCGAATATTTTCGTTTTTTTGTTTTGTTGCACAAATATTCCCATATTATTTACGCTTTTTTTCTCATTTCGTCGCATGTATTACCTGTAATTTCTCATTTATTCTCATATTCTCATATTCGTTCCGCTTTATTCCGGCGAAACGGGTACACTCTCAATCGCTTCTTCTTCCGGTTCCGGTAACGGGTCGGCGACAGACGCCGCAGAGGTTTCCGATGGCGCAGCTTCAACCGGCACGGTACCATCGGCAGCCTCCGGCGATGCACTCACCTCGGGTATTATGTCTCCATGGTATTCCTGCGGCGTCTTTCCGTCTATATCCGTCAGGCGCGCCCGGACGATAAGTCTGTGGCTGGACACCATATACGGTGTACATGTGATGACGGTAAGCGTATAGTCCTCCCCCGGTATCTGGTTTAGTACCCAGGTCTCAGTCGGCAGCACATCAAAGCTCTCGTAAACCACGTATGTGTACGTTACGCCTTCGGCCTTGATGACGATACTGTCACCCTGCTTGAGTTGGTCAAGGTACCGGAATGGATACGGCCTGTGGCCGGAAACGACGCAGTTCCCCTTCTGTCCCGGAGCCGCTGTCAGCGGAACATGACCGACGCCGTATTTCATCTGCCTGCCTGCGCCCTCCAGCAAATTCTGAGAAACCTTCAGCACGGGGATTTTGAATGTACCGAGAATAATGTATTGTGGGACTGCCGGCGCGCTTTCCGTCGCCTCTGTATTCCCCGGCAGCTCAGCTTCTACCTCCGGCGAAGTATCGATTTCAGGAGATTCACTGACCGCAGCTGTTTCCGTCACTTCCTCCGACGGAACTGCTGCCGTTAATTCGGCTTCCTGATCCTCTGCGTCCAGCTCTATCGGCGGCGGGTCCGGTATCTCGTCAGCGTCTTGAGTGGCTGTTCCGAACAGGATACCCCACGGGTAATTGTTCGCCTCTAAAATCACAGCTGTCACAACAAGTACAAGGCCGACAGCAATCAGCGCAAGCGCAATGATCATATTTTTTTTCCGCCTGATTGTTTTCTTTACGGCTTCGTTTCTGGTCATGATTCTCTCCTTTTCTGCCGCCCTGTTATTGAGAATAATACCACCGCCCCGCCGTTTTTTCAAGAAGCAGGATGATTAATTACAACAGCTCTCCTTACTGTAGAATGAAAAGCATGAGAATAAGCAATATCGATGCGAAAAGTGTTGTGTTATGGGGAATTTTGACGGAAATACGTCCGGGCTGATCCTCTGTTTTCTATTGACATTTTTGGTAATAAATGTCATAATTCTTACATAATATCGGTCATTTTAATATTAGGGCAAACCGTTAAAAACCGGGGGAGCAAAGCTCAGGAACCTAAGGTGAATACTATGGCCGACCAGCCCCCACAGATTTCATCTTCAGCAGAATGAAGGAGAGGTAAAAAGTATTATGAAAAGAACAATTAAACGTATTCTTGCACTGATAATCATTTTCACGCTATCACTAACATTATTGCTTGGCACCAGTATTGCCCTTGCTGGTGACGAACCCGGCGAATCCGCCGGAGAAGGACGCCATTGGGAAAAGCAGCTTGTTGAGGCCGCACATGACGTATTAATTTGTAAGAAAGATCCGCATACGCATGATGACGAATGCTATTCGTTGACATGCAAAGAGCATGTCCATGATGGCGATTGTTATGCCATCGAGGCCAAAGAGCATGAGTGCGACAGGCCGCATTCCACATCCGGTGATAACTATGTACATAACCGTGATGGCCGCAGCTGCACAAAAAAATCCCGAAAATGGTACTATACGACAACCGAGTCCGTTCTTACCTGCGACTTTGATTCCGAGCACACCCACAGCGGCATTCCGGGCGATTGCTATATGCTGACCTGCGATTATGAAGAGGAACACTCGCATGGATCTGATTGTTATGAGCATGTCGAGGACCGATATGAGTGGGTTTCGGTTCGAGACAAGGGTACAGTGGAACTGACTGTTACCTATAGTGATTCAAGCAGTGCCGTCAAAAACAAGGAGGTAACACTGACGGACGTTGACGGCAACACATATGAGACCACCACGGATGACAGCGGCGTCGCCGTGTTCACCGCTGTTAACACCGGTGCTGTTACCTTCGCCTCAATTTCGTACACATCGAGCAACCGCACCTACACAGGCACTCCGGCTGGCGTTACACTGCAAGCCGATGGTGATACGGTTCAGGCGTCAGTCAATCTAGCCTTAATCCTCACCGGAAAAGCAGATCATGTCGACCTGCGTATGCAGAACGCTTCGATTACAGTGAATACGAACGTAGTAGAAGCAAGCGACTCCTCTAATATCCTCAGTACTTCTACAACTACCACGACCGCCAGTGTCATAGCCGTCGCGCAGGCCGTTATCACATGGAACAATGAAGATACGCAGACAATAACCGGTTTTGCCCCGCGGCCTGGATATACCGATTACGAATTCTCGAAGAGTGTTAATGTTAATAATATTCAAGACATTAAATCGGTTGACTTCACAATCCAATTAAAGGATGCCGATGACAACGAATACGACAATGCTGTTGTCTCTTATGATCAGGCCGGCGTCCAGTTCGCTGCAATAAACTGCGATGGATATAGAGACGGAAAGATCAGCGGTCTTGATTTCGATGTCGAAACTGTAGCCAATCTGATCATCGAAAAGACAATTACGACAAACAAGGTCATTAAGGTCACAAAGGTTTGGGACGATAAAGACCAGGAGCTTGACCACCCCCCTGTCGATATTACGGTTACGCAGACATGTGGTGAAACAGAAGTTTCCGACACAAAGACACTTGACAGCAGCTCTGCCGAATTGTTGTTCGGTTTCTTTGAACTCGAAGGCGATGAGTATACATACACCGTGAGTGAAGCACCTGTCAGCGGTTATAGCATGTCAGGCGGGATTGTGGCACCGGTTGACCCCGAAGAAAACTCCAACTTCGATTACGAGGCTACTCTTACGAATACGTATGTCATCAGTGAAGAAACTACAAGTTTCGAAGGCACTAAGGTGTGGAGTGATTCAGAGAAGGTCGAGCATAACAACACCGCGCTTACCCTCACGCTTTACGCGGATGGCACCGCTGTTCAGGCTACTCCCGTATGGGACGGCGATTTATTTTACTTCCACGACCTGCCGAAGTTCAAAGAAGTCGACGGAGAATTAGTTGAAATCATATACACAGTCATCGAAACACCGCCTCAGAATTACAGAGCCAGCTACAGCGGCGAAGGTAATTTCTGCGAAAACGGTGATACTATCACGAACACTTATTATAAGCCTACTCCCCCCACGGTGGTCATCACTTACGGCACGCTGACGGTTGACAAAACCGCGATTTGCGCAGATGCTGCGGCAACTGCCGGCACCGAACCTTTCTCCTTCACCGTTACCTTCACGGCCAATCCGTGGAGCGTTTCAAGTGTCACAAATAATGCCGGTCTGCTAACTAACAACGGCGTTTATACCTTCACCCTCACGGCTGACGCCCCGGCGGTCGTCTTCTCCAACATCCCCGCCGGCACACTGTATACCGTCACCGAAACCATCTCCGCCGCTCAGGATGAAGCGGGTTGGACTCAGGGCACAGTTACCGGCGCAAACGGCAGCATCCCAGTCGGCGGAGCGACGGCATCGTTTGAAAACGTGCTTACTGCTGTCGCGGGTGCCAATGATGACGATACAACCAGCGATAACGGGTCCGATGATGGATCCGATGAAGGCTCTGCAAGTAATAATGGTCAGCAGGTTGCGGGCGATGTCAGCGTGCTGCCTCAGACCGGTGGTATCTCCCCCTCGACACTGCTCGGCATCTTCGGGCTTGCGCTGATTGTTATTGGTAGTACAGTCTGTATGTTCCTTAGAAAGAAGAGAAACCACGGCGAGGCAACTAACGATTAACAAAGAAATACCGGCAAAAGAAACGCCCTCCCAGGGGCGTTTCTTTTTGCCGGTATCTATAAATAGTCTATTAATAATTATTTTATCAATGTAATTTTCCCGATAAGCGGAAGTGGCTTCATTTGACCGCTGGCCGCGTTGATAATGCCCATAATGAGGCAGACGAATGTAAATATTGAACCGAGAGGCCCGAGGAGATACCAACCGACATACGGAATCAGGAACAAAATCCACAGGACAATAGACATAATAATGAGCAGTAATCCCTGGTTTGAATGATACCTGACATACGCAGAGTTTGGCTTTGACAGAAGCGGTATAAGTATTAATATCCAGAGATAGCACAGGACGGATATGCCCTTGTTTTCTTCAATATCAGCGGGGCCGCTCTGACGGGCAGTTCCCGGCTGTTGATAACCATACTGCTGTTGCTGATAGCCGTACTGCTGCTGCGCATAATAGCTCTGTTGAGGCTGCGGAGCTTGTGGCGGCTGCGCCTGTGGCTGGGTTTCGGCATAATAACCCTGCTGAGTATTTACTTCTGCCGCCGGGGTCTGACTCTCCTGCGATACCTGTTCCGACACTGCCTCCGGCTGCTGCTGTATCGGCTCTGCCGCTTGTTAGATTTAATATCCGCCCTTAGTTTCATAGGAGTGCGGATGAAGGGACTCGAACCCACACGTCTCGCGACACAGGAACCTAAATCCTGCATGTCTACCAATTCCATCACATCCGCATAAAACACCGCGCCGAAAAGTATGGCGTGATGTATTGTGGGTTTGATTTTAGCATAATAACGTGGTATATGCAAGCATTGAAGCAACGAAACCCCCGTGCCTTGTACCGCACCAGCATTAACGGACATTGAATAAAAGCCCCAGCCGTAGAATATC
>CAZVLO010000018.1:37719-40834 GCA_964628265.1 uncultured Papillibacter sp. | reverse complement strand
TCATGCCGGCGCCACAGTAGACGGAAAGCGTATGCCCAGTGAGCTTTGTCGAAGAAGCTGCAGCGTTTGAAGGAGATGCGGCTGCCTCTCCGGTGGATGCGTTGGAGACGGCCGGACTCGATGATTTCGCTTCCTGTGACGCGGATGGCGACGGCGCTGCCGAAGTTCCTCCAGCCGTCTGCCCGCAAGCCGTCAGGCAGAGAGATACCGACAATACAAGCGCGAGAACCCATGATAGCTTTTTCATTTTCCCCTCCGGATATATGAATTGTGCATTTTCGATGCTCTCACAATCGAAAACGCACAACAGGAATGCCATCAGACCGTACCGCTGACACCATATGGTTATGAAGTGCACTTTTCTTTCCGAACTGCTTGCGCAGCTATAGGGGGGCAGGGGCGTTTCCACCCTCACCTTGTGAGTTGGCACTCAGGCAATAGCTCCCTGCCATCGGCTTCGCTGCTGACAGGTTAGGAGCGTTTGCTCGAAAAAGTACTACATGAATATAAACATACTAAACAAACAATGTAAATACAAACAAACGATAACAAACCGTATAAAACGCATCTAAATAGAATAACACTATTCCACGTAAAAACGTTATTGACATATGCCGACAATGGCGTATAATAGGCGTTGGTAAGTAGCATATGCTCATAAAGGAAACGAAAGGATGATCATATGAGAATAGCGATACCGGTAGAAAAGCAGGATTTGAATTCAAACGTCAACAAATCATTCGGTCGAGCGCCGTACATCCTGTTTTTCAATACGGATACCAAGGAGAACTATTTTCTCGATAACCGTGCAGTCGCGAGTCACGGGGGTGCCGGTGATAGAGTGGCCCAAGTAATTGCGGATCATGGGGTTCGCGCGCTGCTGGTGCTCCGCTGTGGGAAAAATGCCGGTGAGGCATTACGCAAAGCAGAGGTGCTGGTATATAAAGCAATCCCCGGGACTGCAAAGGATAACGTTAAAGCGTTTATGGAAGAACAGCTCGCTCTCCTGGATGAATTTCATGATGGACTTCATGGGAAGGAAGACTAGAAGGTACATAAGTGCGGCTCAGAAGAGACGCCAAAAAGAAGCGGGGTGAAACATGCCAAGGCCGGTCAAATGGCGAAGAGTTTGCTGCTTGCCTGAAAGAAGCCGTTTCGGACCGCTCGACATTCGACCGGAAGCAAATAACGTTGTCGTTATGACGGTTGACGAGTATGAAGCGATACGGCTGATTGATCTAGTTAACCTCACACAGGAAGAGTGTGCCGAACAGATGAATATCGGCCGGGGTACAGTGCAGGGGATATATACCGAAGCAAGGAAAAAACTTGCCGATGCGCTGATTAATGGAAAAATGCTGTGTATAAACGGCGGTGAGTACAAGCTGTGCGACAGCTATCCAAATGGCTGCGGAATCGGCTGCTACAGACGCTCAAAAGAGCTTGAATTAGTTGATGGGAGTGGCGAGCCATATATTCAGACAAAGTAATTGAACACTTCATGTGTCCTCAGAATGCACACAGTATGCCCGACACAGATGCCGAGGGGAGCTACGGTGATCCTTCCTGCGGCGACTCTCTGACATTTTATATTAAAGTTGAAGATAACAGGATCACTGACATCAGTTATCTAGTCTTTGGCTGAAGCGCATCTATTGCGACCTCCAGCATGACATCCGTCATAGCAAAGGGAAAAAGCCTTGAAGAGGCATTGGCCATATCAGAAGAGGATATCATTGAGGCGCTGAACGGTCTTCCAGAGCATAAGACGCATTGCTCAAATCTGGGTGTGAGCGCGCTGAGAAATGCGATCAATAATTATCTGAATGCAGAAAGAATGGAGAATTAGAATGAAAATAGCAATACCGGCAGATGAAAACAGCATCGGCACAGAAGTGTGCATCTCTTTCGGACGCACGCCCTATTTCATGATTTTCGATACCGACACAAAAGCGAGTACTTTTCTGGAAAACACTGCCGCAGCAAGCGAAGGCGGAGCAGGCATCAAGGCGGCTCAAATCATCGTTGACAGCAAAGCGACAGTATTGCTGACGCCGCGCTGCGGCGAGAACGCCGCCGAGGTGTTGAAAGCGGCCGATATAAAAATGTATAAAACAATCGCAGGCTCGGCAATGGATAACATGGAAGCATTCCAGAACGGTAAGCTCTCTTTGCTGGGTGAGATTCATCCCGGTATGCATCACCACGGAGGGAAATAGCATGAAAATCGCCGTGCTCAGCGGCAAGGGCGGCACGGGAAAAACGCTCGTCTCCGTAAATCTTGCGGCGGCAGCAGGGTGTTCCCGGTATATTGACTGTGATGTTGAGGAGCCGAACGGTCATCTGTTTTTTAAGCCCCTGGGTGTTCTCGAAGAAGAGATTGCCGTAACGATACCGGCAGTCCATGAAGAGATGTGCACCGGGTGCAGGAAATGCGTCGATTTTTGTAAATTCAATGCGCTGGCGTTCATCAGGAATAAGCCGTTTGTGTTTGAAGAGGTTTGCCATTCCTGCGGCGGCTGCGTACTGCTTTGCACTGAAAACGCCCTTTTTGAAAAAAAGAAGGTTGTCGGAAGAATTCAAAAGGGTGAATCTGAAGGCGTCAGCGTCGTGACTGGCATCATGAACACGGGCGAAGCTTTGGGAATCCCAATTATAAAAAGGCTGCTGAAAGAATACGGTACAGATCATGATAAACCTGTATTCATCGACTGCCCGCCGGGCAGCGCGTGCATCGTTATGGAGAGCATCAAGGACGCGGATTATTGCATCCTGGTCGCAGAGCCGACACTTTTCGGCGTTCATAACCTCAATATGGTCTATGAGCTTATCAGGCTGTTCAACAAGCCGTTCGGTGTTGTTTTAAACAAATGCCTTGAGGATGAAAACCCCGCGGAACGCTTCTGTACGGAGAAGGGCATTAAAATCTTGAAAAAGATCCCGTTTGACGGCGAGCTCGGAACCCTGAACTCAAATGCCAACATTGCGTCAAGGTTCAGCAGCAAATATCACGAGCTTTTTACTTCGCTGCTTGAGACTGTGATGAAGGAGGTGCGCAATGAAACAGCTTCTGATTCTCAGCGGTAAGGGCGGAACAGGTAAAACGACGGTTGCC
>CAZVLO010000018.1:16134-37658 GCA_964628265.1 uncultured Papillibacter sp. | reverse complement strand
TCAGCGGCTGAAGCATATGCCGACTGCGATGTTGATGCGCCGAATCTCCATCTTGTTATGCAGCAATCGGAGGAACCGAAGCGCTCGGACTACATCGGAATGCCGAAAGCGACAATCAATACCGACTTATGCGTCTCATGCGGACAATGCTATTCGCATTGCCGCTTTGATGCCATAACGACTGAGCCGGTTTATCGGGTTGACCCTTTCGCCTGCGAGGGCTGCGGCGTTTGTGAAGCGGTCTGTCCGGCCGGCGCGGTGACAATGAACCCGGCAGTGGCCGGTGAGCTGATGCTGTATACGGGTCATGATCGTGTGTTTTCAACCGCTCAATTAAAGATGGGCAACGGTACGACAGGTAAGCTTGTCTCTGAAGTGAAAAGGCAGCTGAAGGAGACGGCAGGGAAAGCTGAGTTTGTCGTCATTGACGGATCACCCGGCATCGGCTGCCCGGTCATTGCCTCAATCAGCGGCGTCCATATGGTTCTCGTCGTCGCAGAACCGTCGGTTTCAGGCATCAGCGACATGGAGCGGATTGTCAGGACGGCAAAAACATTTCACACAAAGCTTGCCGTCTGCGTCAACAAGTATGATGTCAATCTCGAAAATACCAAAAAGATAGAACAGTTCTGTAATGAAAACAGCCTGCCCCTTGTCGGACGAATTCCCTATGACCCGGAGGCGGTTAAGGCGGTCAACAACGGTATAACGATCGTTGACACAGATTGTGCGGCAGGACGAGCAGTCGGTGCGGTTTATGAAAAGGTAAAAGAGATACTGCTCTCGAAGGCGGTGTGAGGTTTGTATATAAGAGCGCTGATTGAAAACACGTCGAAAACCGGCGACTATAAATGTGAGCACGGATTATCCCTATATATAGAAACGAAAAGGCATAGGATTCTGTTTGATACGGGAGCGAGCGGACTATTCGCCGAAAATGCGTCCGTTATGGGGATAGACTTAAGCAAGGTTGATATTGCCGTCATCTCTCATGGACATCATGATCACGGCGGCGGTCTGAAGACCTTTCTCGGCATCAATACACAGGCAAAGGTTTATATTCATGGAAAAGCGTTTGAAAAGCACTATGGAAACAGGCCAGGCGGGGTGATGGAGGACATAGGGCTAGACGAAGGTTTATCGCCGAACGAGCGGTTTATATTGACGGGCGACAGGCACGTGATTGATGAGGAGCTTGAATTGTTTTCGGACGTTCGCGCGGAGCGGTTCAACCCCTCGGGCAATGCGGATCTTTATATGGAATCTGGCGGAAAGACAAGCAATGATGATTTCAGACACGAGCAGAACCTGATCATCAGCGAAAACGGGATAACCATATTAATAGCGGGCTGTGCGCATAAAGGGATTGTCAACATCGTCGACCGTTTCGGTGAAGTAATGGGTTGTATGCCGAATTGCATCATCGGAGGTTTCCATCTTTTCAATCCTTCCTTTAAGAAAAGCGAAGAACCGTCTGTCACAGACGCGATTGGCAAAAACCTGCTGAATACAAATTCAATGTGCTTTACCTGTCATTGTACAGGAATCGAATCTTATGAGCGTTTGAAATCGATCATGGGAGATAGAGTCAAATACATTTCAACCGGGGAAAAAATAACGATTTAAACAAGGGGGACACGAGCAATGAGCGAAAACTGTGATCAGAACTGCGGCAGCTGTTCTGAAGACTGCGCGGATAGAAAGGAAAAGCCGGACTTTTCCGCGGAATTACATGAGCTGAGCAGCGTCAGGAAGGTCATCGGCGTCGTCAGCGGAAAAGGAGGGGTCGGAAAGTCCCTGGTGACATCCATGCTGGCAGTGACGATGAACAGAATGGGGTATCGAACAGCGGTACTTGACGCCGATATTACCGGCCCGTCTATTCCGAAGGCGTTTGGTATTAAGGGGAAGGCTACCGGTGACGAGTATGCCATATATCCGATCAAGAGCAGAACCGGTATTGACATTATGTCAATCAACCTGCTCCTTCATGACGACACAGATCCTGTGATATGGCGGGGGCCGATCCTGGGAAATACGGTTAAACAGTTCTGGAGCAATGTGGTGTGGTCGGATGTCGACTTTATGTTCATCGATATGCCCCCGGGAACAGGCGATGTGCCGTTGACGGTATTTCAGTCCGTTCCGGTTGACGGTATCATCATTGTCACCTCGCCGCAGGAGCTTGTCTCCATGATTGTCTCCAAGGCTGTCAAAATGGCGAAAATGATGAATATACCGATCATTGGGCTCGTTGAAAATATGTCGTTCTTCAGATGTCCCGATAACGACAAGGATTATCAGATATTTGGCGACAGCCATGTCGAGGATGTTGCTAAAATGTACGATCTCAAGGTCCTTGCTAAGCTGCCGATCGACCCCGGAATTGCAAAAGCCTGTGATAAGGGCGCCATTGAAATGTTTGAGGGTAACTGGCTTGACCCGGTTGCCGAAATCCTGGAATTAACAATTGAAAAACAAACAGTAAATAATACGGAGGTTTCAAAAATGAAAATTGCAGTTGCGAGCGAAGGCAAAATGGTTACGGAGCATTTCGGACATTGCGAAGGTTTCAATATCTTTGACACGGAGAACGGGAAAATCGTAAAGAGCGAATTTATTCCGAACCCCGGACACAGGCTGGGATTCCTGCCGAACTTCCTGAACGACAAGGGAGTCAACGTCATTATTTCGGGCGGTATGGGCGGCGGCGCTATTGATATCTTCAACGAAAAAAACATTGAGGTCATTGTCGGAGCGACAGGCGCTGCGGAAGCGGCTGTCAACAGCTACCTAAAGGGTGAGCTGAAGTCAACAGGCTCGGTGTGCCATGAACACCAGCACCATGACGAGTGCGGGCATTGAATACAGAGCAAAGGCAAATGACGTTTCACAATGTCATTTGCCTTTGCGCTCATTGTACATGTAAAAGGGGTGGTACAGGTTGATTATTGACGAATTGATCCTGCGGGCGTTAACACTCGTTGGTCAAAGATATGTAAAGGACATCCGGGCGGGGCTGGGATATACCTGTGTGATGCTTGAGGATAATTCCTGTGGGCTGGCGTACACCTTTAGGAACGAGCTGGGCGACTGCTGCAGCATTTTGAGCGATGCCGGCGGCCTGATCGGTAAAAACGCTGCGGATATCATTCCGTGGGCAAAAAGCAAGAACCGCCTTAAAGCGGCTATTGGTCTGGCGACCATCAATGCCATCTTCAATACTCCTAAAACCGAATGGGATACCGGAAATGTTATTACAGCGCTGGATGTCCGCTCGGATAGCACCTTCGGGATGGTTGGTGAATTCAGGCCGTTATTGAATGAAGTTAAGAAGAAAACCGACAGTATTTACGTATTCGAACAGGATGTATCTGAGGACAATACGCTATATTCCAGTGAGACAATTCCTCAGCACCTGCCGAAATGCGACGTCGTTATTGTTACTGCAACCAGCCTCATTAACCAGACGATCGATGAGATGATCTCCTGCTGCGGGAAGGCACGCCAGGTATGTATGGTCGGGCCGTCGACGCCGCTGTGCCCCGAGGTTTTCGGAGAGCATAATGTCCATCTCCTTGCAGGCAGCGTCGTTATTGATCATCAGAAAATACTTGAAATTATCAGTCAGGGCGGCGGCACGATGTCTATGAAGCCTGCGATCAGGCAGGTTCTTGTGAAGGCCTAGATCTATCTTGAAATCCTTCAATGGGGGGTGCTTTTAATGAGCTATGACTCTTGCTGTTGTTCGCCGGGAGATAATAAATCAGGCTGCCTTGTATGCGGCGCGGAGCTTGTCTATTCGCCGGGTATGTCTTTCAACGCCGAATGTTATTATTGCGGCAAGACCGAGTCAACAAACGTCTTTTGCCAGGAAGGGCACTATGTCTGCAATGAGTGCCACAGGAAGGATATTTTAGAGCTTGTAGAACAAATCTGTATCGACAGCGATCTGACTGACCCCGTTGAGCTGGCGCTCTGCATATTTGATATACCGACTTTACATATGCACGGGCCGGAATACCACAGCATCGTGCCGGCCATCATGGTATCCGCATATGGGAATTGTGAAAAAAAGAGAGACCCTTCCGCGATTAAGGAAGCGATCCTAAGAGGA
Source organism: uncultured Papillibacter sp. (assembly GCA_964628265.1). Lineage (GTDB taxonomy): Bacteria > Bacillota > Clostridia > Oscillospirales > Oscillospiraceae > Sporobacter. The sequence goes on along the minus strand of CAZVLO010000018.1, from coordinate 33,541 downwards.
AAGGCCATATTCGGGGGCATATGCGGTTCCCACGGAGCGTGCGGAGCCTGTATCGGTGTTGGAATCGCATATTCTATTATCCATCAAGTCACGCCGTATTCGAAGGAAGACCGGGGTGAAGCCAACCGCATGACGGCGCTGGCGCTCAGCGCGATCAGCTGTCATGGCGGCCCACGCTGCTGTAAAAGGGATTCAATTACTGCCATTGATACCGCGAAAAAGCATTTCGGGTGTTTTGACCATGCCGGAGAAAGCAAATATGTCTGCAGTCAGTTCGTGTACAACGATATGTGCCTTAAAAATGAGTGCCCGTATTATCCTACAAAAGAGACAGGAGTATAAAAATGTACATAGCAGTCGCCGCCGAAGGGAAGAGCCTAAGGAGCAAAGTGTCAAACGAATTCTCATGCTGTAAGTATCTGTTGATTGTAAACATGGACAATATGGAAGTTGTAGCCGTTGATAATGCCGGAGATACCGAAGGTATAGCCCTGGCGCATAAAACAGTGGATTATCAATGTGAAGCAGTAATAACAGGAAAACTGACGCAGGAAGCTTTTGATATCATTGCCGATGACGATATTACGAGATATGACGGTTGTGATCGTTCTGTGCGGGAAGCGCTGGAGCTGATGGATAAAAATAGGCTAAAACTCATCAAAAATGTAGAAGGAACCGATGAATGCGATAGCAAGCATACCGAGAATTCATGTGACGGCCATCATGAATAATCATGACAATGGCTATTTTATTATTTCGGCCGGATCGCCTTTCTTAATTTTTCCTCCTTTGATTATCCCTCTCTCCGGACTGATTGAGATGGAATAAACTGTACCGTTCATAACGAATACCCCTTCCAAGATGTGCTTTCACAAAGCGAAAACTGTAGTAATAATATCTTTATCGCTGGAATATGTCAAAATAATCAGATAAAATATGAGTGAAAACGCTGTCAAGTAACAATTCAGTTCAGTTAAATTCAGAATTTACAAGGGAGGTACGCATGAAAAAATACGTTTGTACCGTTTGCGGATTCGTATATGATGAAGCGAAAGGAATTCCAGAAAAGGGGATCGCACCGGGGACAAAATGGGAAGAGTTGCCCGACGATTGGGTTTGTCCACTGTGCGGCGCAACAAAGGGAGAATTCTCCGAGCAAACGACGGACAGCAAAGCTGCCGCCAAATCTGTGGTGCCCCAGGACACTGACGGCGGTGAAATGCGAGAGCTTTCATTTGCTGAGCTGAGCGTGCTCTGCTCAAACCTTTCAAAGGGCTGTGAAAAGCAATATCGTTCAGAGGAAGCGGAGCTGTTTCTTCAGCTGGCGCAATATTTCGGCAGCAAAGCCACCCCTGTGAAATCGGGATCGTTTGATGCACTCAGCAAACTGATTGAGGAGGATTTAAGTACGGGGTATCCGGTTTCAAATGCAATAGCCGCGGAGCAGGCGGACAGAGGCGCACTGAGAGCGCTTGTCTGGGGAGAAAAGGTGACGCGCATTCTCACATCGTTGCTGAAAAGGTACGAAGCACAACAAGGCGCGCTGCTGGAAGCGACGAATGTCTTCGTTTGTGAAATCTGCGGTTTTGTATTTGTTGGAGATGTTCCACCTGAGATATGCCCGGTTTGTAAGGTCCCGATGATGAAAATCAAACAAATACAAAGGGGGATTGCGTAATGCATGCGGTACGGAATATCAGGTTGTGCACAAAGGATTGCCTGTGCCTTTATGTCTGCCCGAGCGGGGCGACCGATACGGAGACGGGTCAGATAGACGCCTCAAAGTGCTTAAGTGGCTGCCGGGCTTGTGTCGACGCCTGCCCATCTCATGCGATTTCGCTTGTTCCCGAGACTTTTCCGCCGCAGCAGGAAAAGGCCGATGCGGTTCGGGTGACTTTGCGGTCGATGGCTGCCAGCAAAACGGCCCAGGAGAGAATTGCCTCCGAAATTGCCGACGCAACAACTGATCCCATCGTCAAGCAGCTTGCAATGGCCATCAGTATGTCCAACAGACTGATGGCGGAGGACCTGCTGCGGGAATCCGGCTTTATGCTCCCGCAGAGCCGGGAGACGCTTGAGCTTCTGCGCGCCCTGCAAAAGGCACCGCAGCCGGAGGATTTCCCGAAGGAGATCGTTGATAAACTTATTTCAGCGCTTACTAAAAATACGATTCAGGAGGAAAAAGCTATGGAAAAATACCGTTGTACAGTCTGTGGGTATATCCACGAGGGACTGCTGCCCGCCGATTTCAAATGCCCGCGCTGCGGTAAACCGGCGTCGTTTTTTGAGAAAATGGAGGAAAAGAAAGAATCCGATAATAAATACGCCGGGACAAAAACCGAAAAGAATCTGATGGAGGCATTCTCCGGTGAAAGCCAGGCCAGAAATAAATACACATATTTCGCCACGGTGGCTCAGCGTGAAGGTTATGATCAGATTGCGGAAATATTCCTGAAAACGGCAAGGAACGAACAGGAGCATGCGCGTATCTGGTATGAGGAGCTCGGCCAGATCGGCGGTACGGCTGAAAACCTGCTGCATGCCGCAGAAGGCGAGAATTACGAATGGACCGATATGTATGACCGTTTTGCCAAGGATGCCGAGGCAGAAGGGTTCCCGGAGCTGGCAGCGCGTTTCCGCAGAATCGGAGTGATCGAGAAAGCGCACGAGGAACGTTACCGCGCGTTATTAAAGAATATTGAAATGCAGCAGGTTTTTGAAAAGAGCGATGAAACCATTTGGGAATGCCGCATCTGCGGGCATCTAGTCATGGGTAAAAAAGCGCCCGAGGTCTGCCCGGTATGCAAGTACTCTCAAGTTTACTTTGAAGTCAGAAAAGAAAACTATTAATTCGGAAATCCTAAACCCGTTGAACTATATATAGAACGGAAAGACAGACCTCCCCGGTGACAAGGAGGTCTGTTATTTCACGCTATGGAGGAGCCGGAACCTTACATCGAGATTTTTGAAGCGTATCAGAAGGATTATCGGATAATCTCTGCCAGTCTGAGCCGATTATAGGATAAAGCTGATCAACTGATATTTTCTGCGTTTTTGTAGATTTCATCGATTTCCTTTTTTGATATCAGCTTCGACAAGATAAAAGCGATGATGATAATGCCGGGTATATCGATCAGAAGCCGGGTTACGGCGAACCTTGTGCCAAGGGAAGCCATTTCAAACAGGAACATCGGGATCTTTGTGGTTGACCAGGCGCCGATAAAGATAAGAAGGTTGCTGAATTTCACGCCTTTTTTCATAAAAACGGCCGCAACGGGGAACGCACCGTATAGTGGCCCGGCTGCCGCCGAACCCAGAATGATCGACAGAATAATCCCCTTGAGTCCCGAACCTTCACCCATATATTTGACCATTGTTTCTCTCGGGACCCAAACATCCATAAGACCCAGAAGAATAAATATCGGCGGGATAATAAGCAGCATTTGCCAGAGCTGCTGTGCCGATATGCTTAAAGCATTTAAGCCAATATCCCGGAAAAACAATGTCAGCACGCCCACGGTCAGCAAGGCAGCAATAAAGACGGCGTATCGTTTCAGTATCTTTTTCATATTTGACCTACCACCCAATTAATGATGACTGCGACAACAAAGGAGAATAGGAGGGCAAGCAAATTGCGCAGCAAAGTCAGTTTTTTGCCAAAATACTTTATTTCAATGGGCATTGTAACAATGCCGACCATCATCAGAGAAGAGACAAACGCCCCGATCTGCATGACTCCCGCGCCGGCATTCAGCAGCATGCCCGCCATCGGGAAGGCGACAAATGCCGGTATCAGAGTCACGGCACCCACCAAAGCAGCGATAACAGTGCCATACCAGCCTGATTCAGCACCGATCAGTTTTGAAATAACCTCCGGGTTTAAAACAGCGAGCATAACACCAACAACCAGGAGAACGACAAGGAACTGCGGGAGGATGTTTTCAAAAGCTTTCCACGCCTTCTTGAGCGCTTGCCTTGTTTTCTTTTTATCTTTGTAAAGAGATATGGCCAGGCCAACAATCGCAAGGCTATAAAAGATATATGTATCCAAAACTTCACCACCAGAATGATTTCTTTTGTATAAATTAAAACATACTTTATGATCTGAATATGTAATCTTGTCACAGAATCGGGTTGAAATATGTAGTGAAATATTAACTACTACGAATTGGGCAGGAGGGGTGGCGAATGATTTATTCTATCAAGCATCCGGAATACTTTGAGGTTGACTGTGGGCACGACGAAGAGTCCCTCTATGGCTGCGACCAGGAATGGTATAATTCCGAATGGCAGCGCCTCTCCGGGTGCGGACCAACTGCCGCTTCAAATATCATTTATTACCTCAGCAGAACGAAACCCCGCGCCTGCAATCTCGATGTTCATAACGACAGGGTCGGGTGTCTTGCTCTGATGGAGGAAGTCTGGGCTTATGTGACGCCCACTGAAGAGGGAGTGGACACTACAAAAAAGTTCTATGATGCGCTGAGCGCGTATTTCGATGCTGCTGGTACGCATACTGTTGCAGAAATCTGCGACATCCCCGAAAACAAAGAAGAACGGCCGACGTTAAATGAGGTCCTTGATTTCCTAATCAGGGCGATGGAAAACGACGCTCCGGTGGCATTTTTAAACCTTTGCAACGGGAACGAGACCAACCTTGAGGCGTGGCATTGGGTGACTGTCATCTCGCTTAGGTATCATGAAAACAAGGATCATATCCATTTGATAATTCTAGATGAGGGTCAACTCAAGAAAATCGACTTGGGATTGTGGTACAATACGACCGAACTCGGCGGGGGCTTTGTCTATTTTGGCATACGATAATATTGATTCGCCTTATCAGCAAATTTCGTAATTTCGTTTTAGGTTGACTTCTGAGCATATACACATTACGATTTGTTCATTAAATTTTTCAAATTGAAAGGAGCGTAATGATACATCCAATATCGTTCCCTGAACTAGGTCTGTCATTTACAATCGATAAACAGGTATTCAGTATCTTCGGCTGGCCTGTTTACTGGTATGCGATACTCATCTCGATTGGTTTTTTGCTAGGCATTTTTCTTGCATATCGAAACGCGGGGAAATTTGGGATAAAGTCCAGCGACATTATTGACCTTGTTCTGTTCCTGATCCCGGTTTCTATTGTCGGCGCAAGGCTGTATTATGTCATTTTCTCCTGGAGTATGTACAAGGATAACCTGCTAGAGATTTTCGATATCCGTCACGGAGGGCTCGCTATTTACGGCGGTATTATTGCCGCACTCATAACAGCTGTTATTTTCGCATGGAAGAGAAAGATCAATCTACTCGATCTGCTCGATCTGCTGGCCCCCTACCTCGCACTTGGTCAGGCTATCGGTCGATGGGGTAATTTCGTCAACCAGGAGGCGTATGGTGCCGCGACGAACTTGCCCTGGAGAATGCAGATTTTCGATCAGAGCACGTTGAGCTATATATCCGTTCATCCCACGTTTCTCTACGAATCATTATGGAATTTTGCGCTTTTTGCTTTTTTGATCTGGTTCAGGAAAAGGAGAAAACTCTCCGGCGAGGTTCTGACGCTTTACCTTGCCATTTATGGTCTCGGGCGCTGCTTGATCGAAGGGCTCCGGACCGACAGTCTTTATCTTGGACCAATTCGCGTCTCGCAGCTTGTTGCGGGGGTATGCTTCATAGCTTTTGCTATAGTCTTCATTCTGCACCGAGTAAAGCACAAACCAGGCGATAACGGCAATATCGATGAGAAAGGTGAATAAAGTGGCGAATTACGAGAACCTAAGTAAATCTGAGCTTGAGGAAAAACTAAAAGAACTCCAGGAGCTTTTCGAAGAAGTCACAGAGGAACGAATAATTATTTTGGGGCAGGAGAATTTACATCTTTCGAGCAAACTCGTGACGAAATATCAAAATGAACTGAATGAGATAAAGGAAAGTATCTTAAAAATAGAAAAATTACTTGAAATTTCAAAGTAAAGATTATTGATATTCAACGAATAATATGCTTAACTGCAAACCCTGTATCAGGGATACAAATACATATTGGAAGGCAGTAAAAATAATGGATGAAAGAATTCAAATAGCCGGTCAGAAATGCGACGAGTACTGTGTCTCGGGATATCGTTGTTCCGAATCGCTGATACGAGGGTGCGCCGATGCGATGGGCATTGTACTGTCTGATGAAATGCTGAGGGCAACCGGCGGGTTCAGCGGAGGCGGTGGCGGGGCTCACGAGGCATGTGGCCTTCTTGAGGCCGGAGTCGCGCTCATATCGCTGCTGCATGGACGATCCGACAAATCGGTGGACGACAATGGATGCTATTATCTGATCCGAATTTATCACGAGAAATTCCGCCGGGCATTCGGAACGGTCAGGTGCAGAGAACTACGAACCGAGTACTATTATTTAAAAGGTTTTTATGATTGCGCACCTAATTTTTCGAAAGCGGCACAGATCTTGACCGGCATCCTGGTGGATGCCGATAAGCTCATCAGGGAAATGCCTGATGTGGAACGTATTCCTCCGCATAATCCTAATGGGTTGAAAATAACATGACGTCGTCTGATAATATCTATCAAGTTGCAGCGCTCCGGTAGCCGAATCATTATATATAAAGCTTTCGGTCTTTGCTGAAACCGAAAGCTTTTTGTTCTATATGACTTCTATCAGCAGCGCAGGAGTCGTCAACGTGTAAAGGACCGTCATAACGCTAGCTCATCAAGCGTCAGCACTACCGCCTCCTGATTCAATTGCTCCGATATCCGAATTATTGCTTTTTTTACCACCTTTGTCAAACAGACTAAAGACGAATGAGATAAGACACAGGGCAATGCCGATATAAAGTAGAGGTCTGTTCTCGTAACGGGACATGTCCCGGCGGGCAGAGAAGCTCTGATAATCCAGATATTCGCCAAGGCATAGCCCCCTGTGGCGGCGCCTAAGATCAGCGTACCGAGGCTGATATGTGAATAAATTTTTTGTTTCATTATGATCGCTCATTTCCTGAAAAATTTATCCTTTGATATAGCGCCGCTGTTTCATTTTCCGCCTGTACTTTTTCGCTCGGCGTCTCTGCAGTCAGTTCCAGAGTACCCGTCGGACACGTCCTGACACATGGAGGCGCTGTGAAAACATTATCCGGTGATTCGCAATAATCAGTACACATATCGCATTTCTGCATGTGGCCATCGGCGCCGAACTGCGGCACATCGTAAGGGCAAGCGTCAAGACAGGCGCGGCAGCCGGTGCACAGCATCTTATCGACGAGCACGACACCGTCGGCTGCACGCTTTGATATGGCACCGACTGGGCAGGCATCAACGCAGCCGGGCTGAACGCAATGCATGCAGCTGATCGAAAGCGAAACGCACGTTATGTCGGGATATGTGCCAGACCAGATAATAAAAACGCGCCGCAGGGATACACCATATTCGGATTTCTGCCACATTTTGCAGGCTGTTTCGCATCCGTGACATTGAATACATTTTTCTTTGTGAAAGATAAATCCAAGCTGTAGCTCATTCATAACGACGCACCTCCACCAAAGTCTGACTGCTCATGGCGGTAATGAGCGGGTCGAACGCCGTATCCGGATTGACGCTGTACATGACGTTGACATTAGCCCCACCGTCCAAAATGGGGAAATCGTTGAAACTAAGCTCGCCACAGCCCTGCCACCAGCCATGCAACAGCATGACGGTATCAGGGCGTATGCCGGGGTAAAGCTCCGCCTTGACTTTCATCCACCCGTGTATCGAATCGACAATGATCCAATCCCCGTTCTTAATGCCACGTATTGCCGACGTCTCGGGATGAATATGTAGCCCGGGATAGGGCGCAATTTCCCGTAACCTCGGTACATTGCGTTGCCAGGAGGCCGTATATGTCTTTGAGGTATGGTAATCCGACAGGACGAGAGGATATTTGGCTGTCAGTTCAGGCGTACCGGTCGGGCTCTCTGAGGGCTCATGCCACTCGGGAAGAGGAGCATAGCCATCTCTTTCAAAAGTCGTGTTATACAGGGCAACCTTTCCTTGCGGAAGATACGGGGCCCTGTTTAGCCTTGTGCTCTTGCTGTTGAAGATATGGTCAAATTTTTCATATGTTCGCGTTCCGCCGGCGGAATCGAAAAGCTTTCCGGCAGGATATCTGCGCAATTCCTCCAGCGTTATCCCGTAGGGAGACAGCATATCGTTCTGGCAAGTGACGATATCGCCGTTCCAGAAGTCTTTGCCGTATCCCATCCGGACGCCAAGCTCAAGGAAAAATTCATAGATGGATTTGTAATCCCCCAGAGGCTCGATGACTTTTTGGTGGGCCATGATGAAGTTTCCGCGTGCCTCGAAGGGATGATCAGATTCGTAAGGTGTTGTCGTCGGCAGGACTATATCTGCGTAAGACATATCGGCCGTCTTCATGACGTCTATTACAACATAGAAATCAACTTTCTTCAGTGACTCAATCACCCGTTTCGATCCGCGGGTGCTGACCGACGGCTGCGTACCTGGGGCGATGATCGTCCTGATCGGGTAAGGCTTTTCCGTCAGGACACTGTCAAGAATCCTGTAATAGGCAGACGATGTCCCCTCGAGGAAGGGCTGGTATGGGATGGGGAATTCAGGCCCAACCAGCTTGTTGACCATTTCCTGTGTATAGCGCTCCGGAAGGTTGACTGATTTCGGCATCGGCGCGCCGATTCCCGCGGGACCGAATACGTTGCAGCCGGGCCGGTCAAGATGGCCGGTGATCGCCATCAGGCTGGCCACAGCGCGGATCGCATCGCTAGCCGAAGGTGCGTGCTCTACACCGTTTCCCAGGTCAATGGCGGCGGCCTTCGTTTGCGCATAGAGCTGCGCAACCTCAACAATCTGCGCCGCGGGGACACCGGTGATCGCCTCTCCCCATGCTGGAGTGTATTTCAGGACATGCGCTTTCAGCTCTTCATAGCCGTAGCACCAATCCCGCACAAAGTCGGCGTCGATCACGTTTTTAACGGTAATCACGTGCAGCATGGACAGCGCCAGTGCCGCGTCCGTGCCGGGACGCAGGGGAACCCAGATGTCGGCATAGCCCACATCCGGCTCGACGGACGGTTTTATGGCAACAATCTTCGCCCCACGACTCTTAGCGGCGAGCAGATCCCGGGCAGCGCCCATTGCCGGTCCGGAGTAAAAGGGCTGACGCCCCCAGACGATGATCAGCGCACTGTTGGAAACGTCGGCCTGCGGCATGCCACCCAGTGTGTAACTGAAGGCAAAGGCCCGCTGCATCGCACAAATGCCGCTGTGCCCATAATTGGGGCTTCCGTGGACGATGAGAAAGCGCTGCAGAAATTCGCTGTAAGATCGGCGAGCGGGCGACAGGATCGCAAGCGACTCCGGACCATACTGCTTTTTTTGCTCCGACAGCTTATTGGCGATGATGCCGACGGCCTCGTCCCAGCGAATCGCCTGAAATTCGCCGCTGCCCTTCGGGCCTTTCCTCAGCAGGGGTGTTTTCAGCCGGTCAGGGGAGTAGACCCACTCTGGAGCGGCCTGCCCCTTGACGCAAACGCCGCCACAATTTATGGGGCATTCGGACATGCCGGCAACGCGCGCGAATTTTCCGTCTTTGACAAAGGCATATATACCGCATCCGGCAGTGGGCCCACACATGGCGCAGAATGTTGGTACTGCAATCTCACCGGCAGCATGAGCATAAACTTGCGCCTCATCATATGAAAAGCCCCGATGCCCGCCAAAGTGTTTTACATCATTCATCATCAGACGGCCCCTCCAACAGTTGATACAGATAAATTAACTCTATCACAACCGGCTCTTTTATTCCACAAGTGAAATAAGCACTTCTGGTCTTTATCTGGTCTTTATTCCTATCAGAGGTTGCCAGAAGATACTGAGAAATAAACAAAGCCAGCATATAATAATCAAGCATAACCAACAACAAATGCATATCATAACAAGCCGCCACAAGCTCTTGCCCGCATTCGTAATGCGCAGGTCGTCAGTTCGAGCTAACCTTGACTCTACTATACCCCAACAAATTACGATTTGTTACGCTGAAGCAACCCTGGAAAAGCAGCACTTTATATTTTGAACTAATATTCAGTATGTTATATCGGGGCGTATTCTTTATTGCGATTGGATGTAACCCTGTATTATCAAATAATACTACAATAGTATTGCTTCGTGTGTTGCTGGTGTGAAAAAGTACAGAAGTTTAGAACTAATTCTGTTCAAAACTGATCATACAGTCGCTTCAGGTCAGCATCATCTATCTCTCCGCATTCTGCCCGGTCCTTCAATTTGAGCGCCCTTGCAACAGCGGTGTTCCATTCGTCTATACTGATCTTCCCTCGGTTCCTTCTGGTCTTGAGCCGATTGTACACCTTCCTGTATTCTATCTGTGCTGGCGTAGCGGATGATAGATCCTGGGCTTTTTTATGCGCACCGACCTTTCGACAGGTCCTATCTGTTTCGCCTGGGGCGATGTTGTTGCAGTAGCAGGTGTCATAACCACTGTTTAAAAGAAAATATCGCCCGCAATTGTGGCAGCGGCGTGGTACGTTGCCCGAAATGAGGCCTCGGTAGAAATCAGTATAAAGGAAATGAGAAAGCGATGAAAATTCCGTTTCCTCCGCTAGGATACTCTCTCCGCTCTTTTTAGGATGACTCATCGGTGTGAACTTGACTTGAACTGAAAAGCTCTGTTCGAATTGTCTGTCAAAAGAAAAGCCCGCACCGGCAGTTGCCATATCATGAAAGTAACACTTGTAGGCTTCCGCGTAGGACGACGCGTTGCGCCGCTTAAGTTCTTCAAAGTAGAGGCCTAGCATACCAGCGATCTGGCCTATAAAATTCCGTAGGCTCGCAGCAAAGTACTCTAGACGTGAAAGAAACTCACGAAGCATCTGATTTCCATCAGAACCATCTCTGAACGATTCCTCCCATTTATCCTCATCTGCCAGTAACATTGGAAACAGATTCCTGGAGGTCCAGTCGTCCATTGCAAGGTCGCGATAGATCGGTAAATTGAATATGACGTCCCAGGCAGCGTTTAGTTTTTTCTGTAAAGGAAAAACTGCGCTGTCATTTTTCTGTTTTTGGAGCCCGCGCATTTCGGTTAGGAATGCCTTGATGCGTTTCTCGATTTCTGTAATATCGTCTTCATCTAAATTCAAAATGTCTGTTGTTATCTGACCGAGTGGACGTGATGTGTCGCCTATCATCACATTTCCCTCCCAGAACATAACGGAGAATTTGTCAAAGGTATTCATACTCATGATAAGATCTCCTGTATCCGATTGAAATTCAGGATTTACCCAACCACACGCATAACTATTGTAATGCTAAAATCTCGATGCTAGAATCATTGTACCCGATAAGGATGCATAAGTCAATCAAATACAAAAGGAGGTACACATTGATTCTAGGAGGGAGATACTTTCAACTGAGCAATACGATCTTCTGCTATGGCCTGACGCCAATCCAATTAACGGTTTATAGCTATCTCGTTTCCTGTTCTGGATCGAAGGAAAAGTGCTGGCCAGCCATGAAGACCATCGCAGCCTGTTGCAGCTGCTCAAAGAATGCAGCGCGAGATGCAATAAAAGAACTTGTCCATCGTGGGTTTATCCGAAAGGTGGAGACGTTCAGGGATGAATTCAATGGTAAGACACGGCAGACAAACAACACCTATTACATCCTTGAGCTGCCCAGTCTGCAACAAGACAACCCGCAAGTAGTGTACCGGGAGGGCACGGTTGATGGTGAGGAAATGTATAAGCAAAACGAAGACGACAAACATAAAAGAACACGATCCCAGAGTTTTGGACTCGGAAGCGGCAGCGCTTTAGCGGTGAACCCCTAGGTCGATTTTGTAGCAGGATAAAGCGCGGCGTCGTAAACGGCGCCACGCGAACCACAACGCCCCGCAAAGCGCGTCGTGGCAAGGGGTTGCTGGTTTCGCAATAGGTGATCGGTATTATGATCGAATCCCCGTTCAAATCATCTATAAGCCCAATTAAGCAGCGCTTGGGGCGTATTTGCGGACGTCCTGAACGGAATTCCGGTAATTACAGGAGGTTATATGATAAGCAAAGACAAAAAAGAAAAGGTCGGGATTTGGATGCCTCCCGACATGGTTAAGTGGGTTGATGCAGCCTATCCGCTGCATGAAATATCAAGCCGAAGCGAGCTTATATGTAAGGCGGTTGAATTCTATCTCGGTTATTTGCAGACAGAACACAGCACACAATATATCAACAAAACGACCCTTGCTTTTCTGGAGGATCAGTTAGCAAAGCTCGAAGCGCGGGTATGCCGCCAACTTTTTCGAATGTGTGTCGAGCAGTCGATGATAGCCAATGTGAGTGCGAGTCAGTTCCCGGGCATCGCTGATGAGACACTGATAGCGCTTCGGAAAAAGTGCGTGAAGGATGTGAAGCGAACCATAGGCAACATCCGCTACGACAAAATATACGCATATCAAAATGAGGAGATATGGACGGACATGAATGACAATGAAGAAGCAAATTGAAAAGATCACCGTGTCTCTTCCGTGTGATACGTTAACCCTAGTGGATGAAAACCTTAAGCGCTTTGGATATGATAATCGCTCCAGCTTCATAAACACAGCGATCAGAGAGTACATCAACCGAGATATTCTCCGCCAATTCTCTGGTGAGCTTGCAGAGGTCTATGGAAAGATTGAGCGAACAGAAATTAAGAATCTGGAAGAACACCTTTCCAAGCTCACATATAAAATCGCCGTGGAGATAGCACAGACAAATCTTCTTCTGGCTTCATTGCTCGACATACCATACGCCGACACGCAGAAACTCCGCGGGAAAGCAGTGCATCTCGTCAATCAAACCAGAGGCTTTGTACCGCTGAGAGATGCAAGTCACCACAAGATTGAGATGCAGTGTTTTGAGAACAGCAAGGATGAATACGACGAGCGGGATGAGGATGAATGAAATGCGGTAGTCTTCCATCTTATGGTGAGGAAATAAATCTACAATACGAATACATCAAGTAAGTGGTCTCCAGTGCAATCTGGAGCAAAGAGAAAAAGGCAGCCCGCAGGCTGCCGTTGAGAAAATGATGTAAGCTTAATGTTCAATATTCAAATGTGTAACTATAGAGGTGTTATGAAAGAAGTTAAGTTTAAAACCTATGATGAATTACCGTTGATGCTGTCCGTGCCAGAGGTAGCGGCTGTATTGGGAATCTCCCGAGCCGGAGCGTATGAGCTTGCGCGAAGCAGGGATTTTCCCTCTCTGATGATAGGTACCCGTATCGTGGTGCCGAAGGATAAGTTTATCAATTGGATTGAGAGGAAAACATCTGACGCATCTTGACAAACGAAAACACCGAGGACAGGAATGAACAAAGCGATAATTTTTCTTCGGATCTTACAAAATTCTCATGTTAAAATCAGTGTCTCCGAATTTTTGGGTATGGACATATTCCTGCAGCTGCCTGACACGTCTTTGAAACCCCTCGCACAGTGTCTCGCGGCGCTGATCATCCACGAAGCGTGGGGCAGATAAGAGCAGCTCCTCCAAATCCCCCCTCGCACTGTCCAGTTCTGAAAAATCAAGCCAATCGAAGGATTGTACTAAAGTGATTTGTTCCGAATGCCGCGCCTCAAACGGCTTTGAAGGGCTGTCCGGCTCGGGCCCGCCCCATCGGAAAAGGGAATCGTGCCAGAGCGATGTCCCGCAGTCAAAGACGGGAGCTGGCCCAAGCCATTCGAGCGTTTCAGCCTCTCGGAGCGTGCCAAAATTGTTTGTGTGGCGATCCTCGTTGGCCAGAAGGTAATCGAGCGTCAGCATCTGATCCAGCATCGGCAGCATGTTTGGAATTCCTAATGTTTCACAGCAGCGCAGGAAATGCTGGTATTTTGATTCCGCCGATTCACGTGCGGCGGTCTTAAGAATATGATGTGCGCTTACTAGCTCGGTATCAGGTGTAACAAAATCAGGACAAACACAGTACGGGTAGCCGTCTATCCACATCAGGCTGTAAGGAACATGGGTAACCCCGAGCCGATCCATCAACCTGGACGCAAATACTTCGTTCAGTTTTCCTGATAAAATGGTGCGCTGCCACCCTTCATCAGGCAGCGCTCTCCGTTTATGATTTTCCAGCGTTTTTTCAACAGACCGTCCGATGTGTTGTCCGGCGACCTCTTTGTGTTCGAACGCTATGCCGAAAAGAATGTCGCCGACATCCTCTGAAAAGGTATTTTTAAAAAAATTGATTTCCGACCAGCGGAGCTCCTGGCCCACAGGGCGGACCCAATATTGGTCGGACAGACTTAGCCCATAGCATTTGGAAAGCAGCAATTGAGGCGAAGATACGCTCATCCGTTCCAGCGCGTCCCGAAGACCGGAACGGCTTGCGGGGATAGAACGTCCCAGCCACCAATGGTTCAGGTCCGATCTGTCTATAATGCCCGACGTCTTACTGATTCCCACCGGAATATGCTCGGGCGAAAAAACTTCGCCGAGGCTCAAAATGCCGCCGGTAACCTCATCAAGTTCCATGGATAGCACAGGCTGCTCTTTATGCATCAAATCATAGTTCAAAGGAAGCTCTCACCTCAATTCTTTTAAATTATAACATAGTCGTCCGTATTACAAAAGCGTTGAAATTTGACTAGCTTTCAGCGCGAATCTGTGGTATGTGTGTTGGCTAACAAAGGAGGCGAATCTGTATGGCAAAACGCAGAGGCAACGGCGAGGGGAACATCAGAAAAAGAAAGGACGGCCGGTGGGAAGGGCGGTATACAGCTGGCTTCGATTCCGAAACAGGAAAGCAGATAACAAAAAATGTTCTTGGTAAATCTCAAGCGGAAGTTAGAGAAAAGCTGAGGACAGCTATTACAGACAATCAAAAGCTGGATGTTAACCGTACGGGTAAGTATTCGGTAGCCGAGTGGATAAGGCTGTGGTATGAAGTCTATAACAAGTCACGCCTGCGTGAGGCAACAAGGGACTATTACCGAAATTACATCGAGAATCATATCATTCCCAGTATCGGTGAGATCAAGCTGGATAAGCTCGCTACTATTGACATTCAAAAATTCTACAACGCGTTGTTGACAACAGGCAGGATACAAAGATACAAGCATGTGGAGTTAAAGAGCAAGTCGCTGAGTCCCAGATTTGTTGCAGGGGTTCACACGCTCTTAAGCGGATGTCTTGAGCAGGCGGTTTCGGAAAAGCTGCTCCTGACGAACCCGGCCAGGGGATGTAAGCTTCCAAAAATCGAAAAGAAGGAAATGAAGATTCTGCCCACCGAGAAAATCGGGATATATCTTGCTGAAGCTGAAAGACGAGGGCTACTGCCCGCATTTTATCTAGAGCTCACCACAGGCCTGCGTCGGGGAGAACTTCTCGCACTTCTGTGGAAAGACCTGAATTCGGCGGATCGAACCATATCGATAACAAAGCAGGTAAACCGCATTGGCGGGGAACTAAAGATCACACAACCCAAAACCAACAATTCTGTCAGGACGCTGGTTATTCCACAGCAGGCTATGAATTTGCTGCAGCAAGAGCATGATAAACACCCGGACAGTCCTTACATGTTTCCGTCGTCGGTCACAGGAACAATGTATGACCCGGATGCTTTCCGGCATATCCATGATAAGATACTTAAAGCCACTGGGTTGGAGCATATACGTTTTCACGATTTGCGACATACATTCGCAACACTGTCACTAAAAAGCGGCGTAGACGTCAAAACATTATCAGGCACACTTGGGCACTACTCGGCAGGCTTTACACTAAACACCTACACCCACGCCACCTCACAGATGAAACGGGAGGCGGCGGATACCATAGGGGAGGCAGTCAGTCGGGCCATGTAAAGCGGGATGAAGAATGCGGCACTGGGCAAGCTAATCCTGCCCGGTGCTTTTTTGTGCTATATGAAGCTAACCCCGTATGGGTCAAACATGGGTCAGACAATGTGAGGCAATTTTGTGGGCATAACAAAATACAAACAAAAAGTGCGGAAAACAACCATTTGTAGGTGTTTTCCGCACTTTTTTGGTGGAGACTAATGGGCTCGAACCATCGACCTCCTGCGTGTGAAGCAGGCGCTCTAACCAGCTGAGCTAAGCCTCCAGATATGAAAACAAATTACTCTGCTATTATAACAAACAATTTAACCGTGTCAAGCACGAAGTGTGCTGTTAATGTACGAAAAAACGAGAATTTGTCTTTCGACTAATTCTCGTTTTTTCATAAAACCTATGGTTTTTTGGTGACCCGTACGAGACTCGAACTCGTGTTACCGCCGTGAAAGGGCGGTGTCTTAACCACTTGACCAACGGGCCGTCGTCGTCGCAATCTCCGCTAAGTCTCGGCATCGCCCGAAGGTCGATGCCTCGCTCGCTTCGATGCTCCTCCTTTCCAAATCAAACCCGCTGCGCTGGGCTTTGATTTGGTATTGGGGCGCTGAGAGAGTTTTTAAACGGGGACGGAGAGTATCCGTCCCCGGATGGTGGCGGTAACTGGACTTGAACCAGTGACACCACGGGTATGAACCGAGTGCTCTAGCCAACTGAGCTATACCGCCGTATCGCTGTTCTGTTTGAACAGGCAACGGTTATTATACTTGATGATTTATTTATTGTCAACTGTGTTTTTGATTGTATATAATGGGTCATTGGTGTATAGTATGAAGAAGCTTTTTTATTATCGTTTGGAGGCAGAAATGAACATCATTGTCTTATGCGGCGGGCTCTCGGCGGAGCGCGACGTATCGATTACAAGCGGTACAATGGTCGCTGCGGCGCTTCGTCGCCGCGGCCACAAAGCAGTCCTTATGGACCTGTTTTTCGGATACCCGCACTCGTATAAGGATCCCCATGATATTTTTAATACGATACATGACGACGGCATCGCCGCCGTTTCGGATACAGCTCCTGACCTGATTGCCGTCAAGGGCAGCCGCAAACAGGATAATGACTCGCGGATGGGCGATAATGTCATAGAGGTCTGCCGCGCGGCCGACATTGTCTTCCTGGCGCTTCACGGCGAGGATGGGGAGGACGGAAAGATCCAGGCCACCTTCGATCTTGCGGGGATCAAATATACTGGCACCGGTCATCTGGGCAGTGCGATTGCAATGAACAAGCCTGTCGCAAAGCAGCTTTTTATGCAGAACAGCATCAGGACGCCAAAGGGCATTTCCGTAAATAAGCGCGACACGGAATATAAAAACCCTGGATTCCCATGTGTTGTCAAGCCGGGTTCCCGCGGCAGCTCTGTCGGCGTTTCGGTCGTCGATACACCGGAGGAATACACCTCGGCATTGGAGCTGGCTTTTCGGTATGACGATGACGTTATCGCCGAACAATACATAAAGGGGCGCGAGTGTGACGTGGGCGTCT
>CAZVLO010000018.1:15573-16112 GCA_964628265.1 uncultured Papillibacter sp. | reverse complement strand
AAACAAATACCAGAAGGGACTGACCGATGAGTTCTGCCCGGCAGACCTGTCGGTGGAGGTTACCGAAAAGCTGCAGCGGGCCGCCGTGCGGGTATATGAGGTACTGCTGTTTGATGTATACGGCCGCATGGACTTTATAGTCGATAAAGACGGTGAAGTCTGGTGCCTGGAGGGGAACACGCTGCCCGGCCTCACGCCGGTGAGCCTCTTCCCGCAGGAAGCCGCAGCTGCAGGCCTGTCCTACGAGGATATGGTCGAAGAAATAATACGATACTCTTTACTGAAATACGAGGTATAAGGCATATGGGCATGAAACCGCTGACACTAGAAACGATTGCGCGCGTTACCGGCGGGGAATACGTCGGAGACAGTTCTCTCAAGAATACATGCGTTACCGGTGTCGTCAAGGACAACAGGGAAGCATATGAGGGCTGCCTGTTCATTTGTATTAAAGGAGAGCGCGTTGACGGGCATGATTTTGCCGGCAAGGCTTTCGACGCCGGTGCCGCCTGCTGCCTGGCGGAACGTCATTTAACAGA
>CAZVLO010000018.1:13065-15563 GCA_964628265.1 uncultured Papillibacter sp. | reverse complement strand
CCGCGCGGTCCTTATGTGCTGGTGGAATCAACGTTACAGGCGCTGAAAATGCTGGGGGAGTATTACAGAAGCCTATTCAGCATCCCGGTCGTCGGTATCACCGGCAGTGTCGGCAAAACGACGGCAAAGGAAATGACAGCGGCAGTCCTGTCCTCGAGATTTCACGTACTCAAAACACCGGAGAACCTCAACAATGAGATCGGCGTCCCGCTGACGCTCCTGTCGCTCAGGGAGGAGCATGAAGCTGCCGTCATAGAGATGGGTATCAGCAATTTCGGGGAGATGCGCCGCCTGGCAAAAATGGTGCGGCCTGATATCTGCCTGATAACGGCGATTGGTTACAGCCATCTGAAGACACTGGGCGATCTTGACGGCGTGCTCAGGGCGAAAAGCGAGGTGTTTGAGTATATGAAGCCGATGTCGCTGGCCGTATTCAATGGTGATGACGCGCTGCTGCGCGGCTTTGATCCGCCCGGAATTCGTAAGATAACGTTCGGAATTGGGACGCACAATGATTACAGGGCGGTGAAAATCAAGGCGACAGAAACCAGCGCTATCGGCTGCGACATCGTGAGCCGCGGAGCGTTTATCAGCGTCACGATTCCGGCTTTCGGCAGCCATATGGTGCTGGGGGCGCTGCCTGCTGCGGTCATCGGGCGCTATCTGGGCCTGACGGATGAGGAAATCAGCCTTGGGCTTCTTAACTTCTCGACAGTCGGTGGCCGGGCGAATGTAATCGATACCGGCTATATTACGATCATCGATGACTGTTACAACGCAAATCCCAATTCCGTCACTGCGGCTATCCTCTCACTGTGTTCGCTGGAAGGACGAAAGGTCGCCATTCTCGGTGATATGCTGGAGCTCGGGCGTGACAGCGACGAGCTGCACCGGGGCATCGGTATACTGGCCGGCAAAAGCGGTGTCGACTGCCTGATCTGCTGCGGTGCACAGACGGAATTCATATATAAGGGTCTTATTTCAAGCGGTATTGAGATCGAAGCCTGGCATTTCCCACTCAAGGAGGCGCTCTTTTCCGTGCTCCCGTCGCTGATAAAAGAAGGCGACAATGTTCTTGTCAAAGCATCCCACGGAATGCACTTCGAGGAGATTATGGAAGAGCTGAAAAAGTTACGCTGAATGACGATTCAAAACATTAAAACACCAAAAGTCCTTTTGCTGTAAAAGCGAACGTTGTTCGGCCGACAATATGCTTTTTGAAGTTTTGAACCATTGTTCAATATATTAGCAGCCAATATATCTCATTTTGGAGACATCCAATGATACTGCGATACGATGCAAATGAATCCGACAGCGGAAGAAAGGTATATTCGATAATGCGGCGGGAACTGTTTATATCCGCCGCATTAACGCGTCGTCTCAAACAGGCTGATGCAATCTCTCTGAACGGACAGCCGGTCTTTACAGACCGCCTCGTCTCACCCGGCGACGCGGTGACTGTAGACATTGCCGCCGCTGAGCCGGCTTGCGACAACAAGCCTGAAACGGGGACACTCGACATTCTGTACGAAGACGAGGGGCTTATAGCTGTCAATAAACCGTCCGGGATACTCACGCACCCGTCGCGGGCCAGAGATACCGGAACACTTGCCAATTTTGTCGCCGGGTATCTGAAGGTGACAACAGGAAACGGGTGCTGTCATGCCGTCAACCGTCTGGATCGGGATACAACCGGCGTCATACTCTTTGCGAAAAACAGCCATCTGAAAGCAAGAGCCTCAAAAGCGCTGGCCGCAGCCGATTCAGACAAGGAGTACATAGCCCTCGTCCTCGGCGCTTTAGATGCGCCCACCGGTACAATCGACAGGCCGATCAAGCGGCTTGAAGAAGGGAATATGCTGCGCATCGCATCCTCCGACGGGCAACGGGCCGTCACACATTACCAAACGGTCAAAACAATAATCTTAAAAGGATATCAAGTGTCTCTTCTCCGACTCCGTCTCGAGACGGGGCGGACCCACCAGATCCGTGTCCATATGCACGATGCAGGACATCCTATCCTTGGCGATGTGCTTTATTATACGGAGGAGTCCCGCAGTCTTTCGGAGAGCCTCGGCATCACCGCGCAGGCGCTGCATGCCCGGCGATTGTCCTTCACCGAACCCGTTTCAGGCATCCGCCTCTCGCTCACGGCGCGAGTACCGGAGGTGTTTACGGCCTGCTTTAAATTGCCTGAGGAATCAGATTTAAGTATTGACATAATATGAGCGGAATTGTATAATGCACTAGCGCTAAAAAATATGGCCCAGTAGTTCAGTTGGTTAGAACGCCAGCCTGTCACGCTGGAGGTCGACGGTTCGAGCCCGTTCTGGGTCGCCACACCCCATCGGCAGGCGTGTCAGATGACCGATGGGAATATGCTGCTATAGCTCAGGCGGCAGAGCGCATCCTTGGTAAGGATGAGGTCTCCAGTTCGAATCTGGATAGCAGCTCCATCATGAAACCCTATGGTATTGATACTATAGGGTTTTTGCTTT
>CAZVLO010000018.1:4558-12993 GCA_964628265.1 uncultured Papillibacter sp. | reverse complement strand
AACGCTGATGTGAAAGGAATGTATAGCATGTACGAAAAACTTGTGTTCCCGTTCCCACAGGAAAACAATGAGGTCGTTGCCGAGGGTGACGATCCCGGCTTTGTGATTAAGCCCCAGGCGTATTTCAGAGGGGCGTCTCAAATCCCGGGCTCCCAGTTTAACGTCGGTTTTCAGATTTTTGTGAAACCCTTTTTCCTTGACAGGAATCCGCACCGCCATCCGCAGGATGAGTACCTGATTTTCCTGGGCGGCACCTTCCCCAACGTTTTTGACTTTGATGCCGATATCGAATTTACGCTGGGCAAGATCGGTGAAGACGCCGAGGTTTTTCATATCACCCAGCCGACGATCATCCGCGTTCCCGCCAATGTCTATCACTGCCCACTGAACTTCAAGCGGGTCGACAAACCGGTCTTCTTCCAGGCAGCCTGTATGATGCCCATGTTCGGAGGTATCTACGACACTCCCGACGGTCCGAAGGAAATGTATTACAACGGCCCTGTTCCCTGTAAATACAATGCGAACAAAAAGTGCGACTCCTGCGGTAAATGTCTTGAAGAGGAATGGAAAACATGTGATTCGGGGGTACATAAATGCCATATATCAGAGTAAGCGCGGCCCAAAAGCTCACGTCGGAGAAGCAGGCTGACCTTGTCAAGGGCTTGGGCGAAGCACTGAGCACCATCCCGGGAAAAGACGAGCGCGGGCTGATTGTTGACCTGGAGGACGGGAAAACCATGTTCGTCGGCGGCATGAAGCAGGATAACATCGTCTTTGCCGATGTCCGTTACTATTCGAATTTTGAATACCATATCAAAAAGAGGTTTACCCAGGCTGTTTTAGGAGTCTTCGCCCAGGTGCTGGGTACAAAGCCTGAACAGGCTTTTTTGACCATCACCGAATATAATAGCTGGGGCGGCTTCGGTGACTTCAAGGACGAATACTATGAGGATCAATGAATGAAAGGTTGATATATATGGCTGTTCTCGATATCACGCTGGTTTCCAATACCCTGCACAGGCAGGTTCCCCTGACGTCGATTCTGCCCGTGGAAGAGATGATCATCCCCGGAATGCCGCCGGTCGATAGAAGCAAGCCTTTCCGGTCCCTATATTTGCTCCACGGCTTCATCGGCGGCCACAAGGACTGGCTCCACGGCTCCCGCATCGAGCAGCTCGCCATGGCTCACAACATCGCCGTATTCTGCCCCTCCGGTGAAAACAGCTTTTATATTGACGACAAGGCTCGGGACGCCTACTACGAGCAGTACATCTGCCATGAGCTGATCGCGCTGACCCGCCGCATGTTTCCCCTTTCCCGCGAGCGGAAGGACACCACTATTGGAGGACTGTCCATGGGAGGCTACGGTGCGCTTCGCAACGGCTTGAAGAACAACGACGTTTTCGGCAACATCATCGCCCTTTCCAGTGCCCTCATCACCGACGACCTTGTGAACGTCGTAAAAATGGAGGACAACCCCGTTGCCTCGCCCGGTTATTATATTCACACCTTCGGAAGGCCTGAGGATGTCGCTGGCAGTGATAATGATCCGAAAGCTCTGGCGAAAAAGCTTGTAGACAGCGGCAGTCCCGTACCGAACATTTTCATGGCCTGCGGCACCGAGGATTTCCTGAATATCCCCAACAGAAGCCTGGACGCCTATATGACGGAAATCGGCCTCAAGCACACCTATCTCGAAGGCCCCGGCATCCACGATTGGGCCTTCTGGGACGCCTACATAGAAAAAGCCCTCGTCTGGCTCGACGCGCAGTAGCATTTGAAATTTCCTTAAGTGTAGACACTACCCGGAAATGTTGTAAAATATTTCCTGTGGGGTGATATTATGTTCAAAAGAGCGTTACTTGTTTTCGCTGGTATACTTCTGTTCCTCGCCCTGGCGTCCTGCGCGTCTGATGGTAGCGGCGCAAGCCGGGAGGAGGCCATCAAGAGCCTCGTCACGGCCGCGCTTGATATCCAATATGAGGGGAAGACCGACGGTCTGCAATCGGTTTACACGAAGGACTTTCTAAGCGCTCTTCCGGATAATTTCTATAAGGACAGCCTCGCGCCTTACGAGATTTACAATTATGATTATATGACAACATTAAGAGAAGAAGACAGCGGCGAGCTCGCTGTCGATGTGCGTCTTCAGGACCGGCAGTCCAGCTATATCCAGATAATCCATATCGTTTTGGAAGATTCGACGTATCTTGTCAGTAATATCGAATATGATATTTGATACTGGTCAAAAACAGGCAGGACGGTTTCCGCGCATCGCAGCGGGAGCCGTTTGTTTTTGTTATAAAACCACACCATATGAAATCATTATCACGCCATAACGAACACGTTTTGCCAAAAGAAATTCCTTATTCTATAATGATGTAGGATGCAACAGCTGAGACGGGAGCACAATATATCAGCGCTTGCATCAAATATTTGCTATTATTTGCCGCAAGGTAAATTTATCAATACAGAAGGAGACAGCAAATGCCTAAGTTTGTGACATCGGAGGAAGCCGTCAGGCATGTACAGGACAATGGTGAACTGATCGTTGGAGGCTTTTCAACCTATGGCAGCGCGGAGGAGCTTCTGGAGGGGTTGGGTGCGCGGTTTGCAGAGACAGGACACCCAAGGAACATTACCGTCGTCTGCGGCATTACCCCCGGAGATAAGACGGAGAGCACAGAATATCTGCAGGGCGTCAACCTCGGTTTGAATAAAATCGCTGCTGAAGGACTCATCGGTACAGCCAAGGTCGGACTCCTGAATGACGCAAGACTCATATCAAAAGCGGTCGGCGCCAATAAAATCGCCGGCTATCTGCTCCCGATGGGAGTCGTTATAAATCTGTTCAGAACCACCGCCGGCGGCAGACCGGGCCTTTTGACAAAGGTCGGCCTGGGAACATACTGCGATCCGCGGCTTGAGGGATGCGCCGTCAACGAAAAAGCAAGGGAACAGGGGCGTATCGTCGAGCTGATGGAGATCGACGGCGAGGAGTATCTGTTTTATAAGGCCTTCAAGCCGACAGTTTGCTTTATCCGCGCCACCTATGCCGATGAGGACGGCAACCTTTCCATGGATAAGGAAGCGATCATTGGCCCCGAGCTGGAAATTGCCGTCGCCACCCATAATAACGGCGGTATTGTGATCGCCCAGGTAGAGGAAATCGTCAAAAGGGGCTCTCTCCATCCCAAAAATGTACGTATTCATAATAAGCTCGTTGACTATATTGTCAAAGCACAAAATCCCGACAACCAGCGCCAGTGCATGATCACACAAAAATTCCGTCCCGAGCTGACGGGAGACATCAGAACCGTCGATGCTGCGGTGGAGCCGCTGGAAATGAGTATCCGCAAGGTCCTGACGCGCCGGGCTGCCATGGAACTTGAGCCTGGAATCATCATTAATCTCGGTGTAGGCATACCGGCCGGAATCGGCAGCGTGGCTGCTGAGGAGGGCTTGGGCAAGGGCATGACGATGTCCGTTGAAGCCGGCCCGATGGGCGGCGTCACCCAAGGAGGCCTCGCCTTCCCGGCCTCCGCCAACCCCGAGGCCATTTTCACCCAGACCGATATGATCGATATGATCGACGGCGGTATGCTGGATATGACATTTTTGGGTGCTGCCGAAGTCGACGAAAAAGGCAACGTCAACGTCTCAAAATTCGCCGGCCGCGCCAACGGCCCCGGCGGCTTCATCGATATTTCTCAAAACGCCAAAAAGGTCATCTTTATGGGGACATTCACTGTGGGCAGCTGCGATATTGAACTGGTCGACGATGGTTTGAAAATCGTCAAAGACAGCGACCACATCAAGTTTGTAAAAAATCTGCAGCAAATCACGTTCTCCGGCGAGTATGCCGTAAAAAACGGGCAGGAGGTTATGTTCATCACCGAGCGCGCGGTATTCAACCTCACCTCGGAAGGCCTTGTCCTGACCGAAATCGCCCGGGGCGTCGACCTCGAGTGCGATATACTCGGCAAAATGGCATTCAAGCCAATCGTTAGCAAAGAGCTGAAGCTGATGGATCCCCGCCTTTTCCGCCCCGAGCCCATGGGCCTCAACAAGGAGAACGGCATTAAGTAGTTAGGTGTGAGACCGGTGATTCGTAAGCCGGCATCTGAACGAACCCCTGTGATTGAATGATTACAGGGGTTTTTGTTTTTAAACGATATGGTCCGATTTGGCATGATAGCACCCGTTGTTCGGCAAATACTACTGTTATGGTAAACGTTAATATTATCAAGTTATATGCCGATGTTTTCAGAAAGCATACGACGGAGGACGCCGAACGGCGCATTATTATCGGGACGCCCCTAACGACGCCGGATATTGAGCTGACACCGGCTGTGATGCCGAAGCCGTGGCTCTTCGCGCGGGTGCTGGCATTGTCGATTGTCGCGTTCATCGGCTTTTATATCGGCGTCTCGCTGTATCAGAATCCACTGTTTCTGCCGGGGATGATCCTCTTCGGGTCTATCATTACGCCCATTTCGCTCCTGATATTTTTCTGGGAGATCAACATATTCCAGAACATTTCGATTTACAAGCTGACACTCACGATGGTCAAGGGCAGCATTGTCTCGCTGCTCTGCGCCGTGACGCTGTTCGCCATCCTGGACGGGCAGAATTCGCCCCTCATCATCGGCTTCGTCGAGGAGACGGCAAAAGTCGTGACGATCCTGCTCGTTGCGGACTTCAGGCGCTACAAGTATGTTTTAAACGGGATGCTCATGGGCGCGGCGATCGGCACCGGCTTCGCGGCCTTTGAGAGCGCGGGTTACATTCTGGTCACAGTGCTTCAGTACGGCATACCGACCATGTTGGCGACCGTTTTCTGGCGGGCGCTGTTTACCCCGGGCGGCCATATCGCCTGGGCAGCCCTGACCGGCGCGACTTTGATCATCGTCAAGGGCGACCGCCCATTTAAAATGAAAATGCTCCTGGACCCGAAATTCCTCGGTATGTTCGCCCTCGTGATCGTTCTGCACGCGCTGTGGGATTATGACGCGATCCAGCTGGTCGTCTACAATATCCCCGTGACCCCTGTCGTGCTGACCATCATTTCCTGGATCATCATGTTCGCCCTCATGAAGCGCGGCTTCCGCCAGGCTGTCGAAGCTGCCGACGATCATGAGACCCCCGCAATTTAGTTGCGGGGTTACTTATTAGCATTATCATGGCTTCACCCGAGTTATAATAGTCTTTTTCTGCTGTCTCATCGGGAGAAAAATAATTGACATATACCAATGAAAGAAATACCTCTGGATTCTTTCAGGGCAGCGCGTTATAATAAGGCGCGATGGGGACGGAAACATAAAACGTCTCCTTGCTTTTTTGCCTTTCGCTGCGGTTCATATCGTAGGCGCATTATCAAAATAGATACCATCACTACATAAAATTCCTAGTAAATTATATCTCATTTTTATTTACAAACGGCGCTGAATTTTGTACATTTAACATAGACCGTGACCATACGTGGGACTATCATATCCCGGATATAGCAGGGAATTCCTGAAAGGGAGAGCGATTCTTAATGAGAAAACTGAGCGGCGTCCATGCGCCGCATCTGAAGAACACGGCGGACCGCGCGCCGGAGAGTATTCCGGTTCCGGCGGAGGTCGTGCTGCCGATGTCGATGCATATCGGTGCGCCCTCGAAGCCCGTTGTGAAACCCGGAGACGAGGTAAAGGTCGGGCAGCTGGTGGCAGAAGCCTCCGGCTTTGTTTCGTCACCCGTTTACGCCTCTGTTTCCGGCAAGGTCAAGAGCGTCGAAGCGTTTGAGGGCGCAAACGGCTCGCGGACGACGGCAGTGACGATTGTTTCCGACGGCCTCCAGACGCCTTATGAAGGGCTTCAGCCGCCCGTCGTGACAAACACGGACGAGTTTTTGACCGCCGTCCGGGACAGCGGCGCAGTGGGGCTCGGCGGTGCGGGATTTCCCACAGCGGCAAAACTGAAGGTCGAGCCGGGTAAAATTGATACCATCATCATCAACGGCGCGGAGTGTGAGCCCTATATCACCTCAGACACCCGGACAATGATCGACGACGCCGGGCTTGTCTGGGCGGGCGCGCTACTGCTTAAAAAATTCCTCGACGTCAAAAGCCTTGTTATCGCCATCGAGGACAACAAGCCCTTACCCATCAAAAAGATGAACGACTATTCCGCCGGGGGTAGCGGGATCACGGTCAAAACGCTCCCGGCCGTTTACCCCCAGGGCGGCGAGAAGGTCCTGATCTACAACACTACAGGCCGCGCCGTACCGGAAGGGAAGCTCCCGCTGGATGTCGGCGTGATTGTACTGAACGTCACGACGGTGGCGACAATTGCCCGGTACATAAAAACAGGCATGCCCCTCGTCTCAAAATGCGTCACTGTGGACGGCTCGGCTGTTAAAGAACCGAAAAACGTCATTGCCCCTATCGGGACGCCGGTTCAAGAGCTCTTTGATTACTGCGGCGGCTTCAGTGAGGAGCCGGGGAAGGTCCTTTATGGTGGACCCATGATGGGTATTGCCATTCATGACCTGCGCCTGCCTGTACTTAAAAGCACCAACGCCGTGCTGGCTTTTAATGAAAAGGACGCAAAACTCCCGAAAGAATCTGCTTGCATCCGCTGCACACGGTGTGTTGTCAGCTGCCCGCTGAAGCTGATGCCGCTCAATATCGAAACGGCGTATAAGCTCAAAAAGCCGGAGCTTCTGGAAAAATACAAAGTCAATATCTGCATGGAGTGCGGCTGCTGTGCGTACGTCTGCCCCGCAAAACGGCGGTTGGTGCACGTGATGAAGCTGTCAAAGGCCATGCTCCGTGATTATCAATCGGCTAAGAAGGCTGAAGAAGAGAGAAAAGCGGCAAAGAAGGAGGCGGTGACCGTATGAGCAATTTGACAGTATCCGTATCGCCCCATATCCGCGACCGCGCCACAACGGGCCGTATCATGCTGGACGTTGTCATCGCCCTGATACCGGCGCTTGTGGCGTCCGTCTGGGTCTTCGGCGCCCGCGCAGCTCTTGTCGTCGCAGTGTGCGTTGCCACCTGTGTTTTCAGCGAGTGGCTTTATGAAAAGCTTATGAAGAAGCCGAACACCATCGGCGACCTGTCGGCGGTCATCACCGGCATCCTGCTGGCGTACAACCTGCCTGTGGGCATCCCCGTCTGGCAGGCTATGTTCGGCAGCGTCGGAGCGATTATCCTTGTCAAGCAGCTGTTCGGCGGGTTGGGCAAGAATTTCGCAAACCCTGCCATCACGGCGCGAATCGTGATGTTCCTGGCGTTTTCCGTCACCATGACCACATGGGTATATCCCGACGCTGTCTCTAGCGCGACACCGCTTGCCATCCTTAAAAAGGGCGACCTGGCCGCACTGCCACAGCTCCTCGATATGTTCCTGGGCATCCGGGGCGGCTGCCTCGGCGAGACGAGCGTGTTGGCACTTCTCATCGGCGGTGTTTACCTGATGGTCCGCCGTGTCATCTCCTGGCACATCCCCGTGACATTCATCGCCACAGTCTTCGTACTGACGGCGCTTTTAGGTAAAGAGCCTGTCTATCAGGTCATGTCCGGCGGCCTCGTTCTCGGCGCGTTCTTCATGGCCACCGATTACGTCACCTCCCCCCAGACGAACCGGGGCCGGATCATCTTCGGCGTCGGCGCCGGCTGCCTGACCGTTCTGATCCGTGCCTGGGGCAGCTTTCCGGAGGGCGTGTCGTACTCCATCCTCCTGATGGATATCCTCGTACCTTACATCAACAAGGCGACGCTCCGCCACGCGTTTGGGGGTGCAAAATTATGAAAAAGGATTTTGTCCTGCCCATTCTGGCGCTGACGCTCATCTGCCTTATCATCTCGGCGGCGCTGGCAATAACCAACAGCTTCACCGAGCCGGTCATCGCAAAGGCGGCGACCGACAGGGCAGAGGCGGCTCGCAGCGAAGTCATCCCCGACGCCGACGGCTTTGAGCTGATAAAGGCCGACGGGCTCCCCGCCACGGTCAAAGAGGTCTATAAAACAACAAACAATGTGGGATATATCTTCATGCTCGCGGCTTCCGGCTACGGCGGCGATATCAATATCATCTGCGCCATCAGCCCGGACGGCACCATCATCGCCACAAAAACACTGGCCCACACGGAGACGAAGGGCATGGGCTCGAAAATTACGGAGGAGCCCTTCGCCGGTCAGTTCCCCGGCAAGGACAGCACCCTTGAAGGCGTCGACGCCATCTCGGGTGCGACGATCTCCAGCAAGGCCTACATAGGCGCCATCAAGGATGCCTTCGCGGCATATGAAATTGTGAAGGGGGTGCAGTAATGAGCAGGCTCGCCACTCTG
The DNA here is from genome assembly GCA_964628265.1 of uncultured Papillibacter sp. GTDB lineage: Bacteria > Bacillota > Clostridia > Oscillospirales > Oscillospiraceae > Sporobacter. Next base: position 4,655 of record CAZVLO010000018.1, on the reverse strand, counting down.
ACAAGAGGTATTATTAAGGAAAACCCTGTGCTCGTGCTCGTGCTTGGCACGTGCCCGACCCTGGCCACGTCAACCCAGGCGTCCAACGACATCGGCA
>CAZVLO010000018.1:0-4497 GCA_964628265.1 uncultured Papillibacter sp. | reverse complement strand
GCGTATCCCGTGCTACATCGTTTTGATCGCCGGCTTCGTCACCGTCGTCCAGATGGTCGTGGAGGCCTTCGCCTATTCGCTTTATGAGGCGTTGGGCATTTACCTGCCCCTCATCGTCGTCAACTGCATCATCCTGGGGCGCGCCGAAATGTACGCCAACAAGAACACCGTCGTTAATTCCGCCCTGGACGGCCTCGGCATGGGCATCGGCTTCACGCTGACGCTCCTCGTTATGGCGTCCATCCGTGAGATTTTCGGCAACGGCACCTGGTTCGGTATCTCGATCCCCGTCCTTTCAACGAATAATATTTCCGTTTTGACAATGGCCCCCGGCGGCTTTGTCATCTTCGGCTGCCTCATCGCCCTCGTCAACAGGATCACAAAGGGCAAGGGTATCAAAAAGACGGAATTCGGCTGCGCCGGCTGCCCGTCGGCCGCCGCATGCGGAAAGGCTTGCTCGGGAGGTGACGGTCAATAATGGACTTCAGAGCCTTGATTGTCATTTTGATGAGCGCCGTGCTCGTCAATAACTACGTACTGCGCCAGTTTCTCGGCATCTGCCCGTTTTTGGGCGTCTCAAAGGAACTGAAGAACGCCACCGGCATGAGCATCGCCGTCATCTTCGTCATGCTCCTGGCCACCGCCGTTACGTGGCCGATTCAAACATACCTCTTAGACGCCAACGGACTCGGCTATCTTCAGACGATTGTCTTCATCCTCGTTATCGCAGCCCTCGTCCAGCTGGTGGAGATCGCGCTGAAGAAATACATACCCGCGCTTTATACCGCCCTGGGCGTCTACCTGCCGCTCATCACGACAAATTGCGCCGTCCTGGGCGTCACGATTGCCAATATCGACAAGGGCTACAGTTTCATCGAGGCGATGGTCAACTCCTTCGGCTCCGGCCTGGGATTCTTCCTCGCCATGGTCATCTTCTCGGGCGTCAGAAGCCACACGGAAATGAGCGAACCGCCGGAGTCCTTCAAGGGTCTGCCGATCACGCTGATCTCCGCCGCCATCCTGTCCCTGGCGTTCTTCGGCTTCAACGGCGTCATCGAGAACCTGTTCGGTTAAGGAAGGCATCATGGATATTATTATACTTGCCATCCTGGCCGTCACGGTCATCGGCGTCATCTGCGCTGTCATGCTGGCTGTGGCCTCCAAGGTCATGGCCGTCAAGACGGATGAAAGGGTCTCCGCGCTTCGCGAAGCGCTCCCCGGCGCCAACTGCGGCGCCTGCGGCTACCCCGGCTGCGACGGCTACGCTACCGCACTGGCCGATGGCAGTGTCAAAACAAACCTCTGCATCCCCGGCGGTGACACCGTCGGTCAGCAGCTCAGCTCGATTTTGGGTGTGACCTTTGAAAGCGTCGAGGAGAAAATCGCTGTCGTCCACTGCATCGGCGACTGTGGCGCAACCAGCGACAGGGTTAATTATCAGGGCGTCGAAACATGCGCCGCCGCAAAGATTCTCGGCGGTAAGGGAGCCTGCTCCGACGGCTGCATCGGTTTCGGCGACTGCGCCGCAGTATGCCCCAGCGGCGCCATCTGCATGGAAAAAGGCATCGCTCGGGTCGATACCCGCAAATGCACCGGCTGCGGCATTTGCGTAGGCACCTGCCCAAATAAGATTATTACTCTTGAACGGGATACAATAAAAACAGCCGTTCTGTGCACCGGCAGAGATAAGGGTGCCGTCACCCGCAAAAAGTGTACAAAAGGCTGCATTGCTTGTAAGAGATGCGTTCAGGAATGCCCCGTACAGGCCATTATCATTGAAAACAACCTGGCTGTCATCGACTACGCCATATGCTCCGACTGCGGCCGTTGCTCCGAGGTCTGCCCCGTTAAATGCATCTCCCTGTACGATTACGCGGGGGTCCACAACGTGAAGAGCGGCGCATAGGAAAAGAATAAAAGGCATACGAAGTGAAGTAGGGGTGGATATTGAATCCACCCCTACTTTGTTGCGGTTTCGTCTGTTTCATATATGCCTGTGCTCTCGTTTAATACGGATTTAGGAAACAGAATTTCCTTATATGGCTTTAAGTATACCTTCAGGGTGTTCATGGCTTCCTCGATTTTAGCTTGGTCGCCGCTTTTCTGCGAGCGTACGATACGATCCATAATATCCAAAAGCTCTTGATCCATTGTAATCTCTCCGTTCACATGTCTGCGTTATTCGGATTATACATACTTGATCGCGGGGTTATACACGCTGAGCTCCGCTTCAAGAAGCTCGGTATTGATCGTCTTGTATCTTAATACATTGTAGCCGCAATTTGTCAGGACTTTATCGACAAATTCATCCCGCTCCTTGCGAGCGGCGATATTATGGCTGCTGTCGTCAAGTTCAATAACTGCCCGCGCGACAAGCTTCTGGTCGCAAACGACGAAATCTACGTGCTTCGCCTGGATTTTATATTGTAGTGTTTTATATTTACCGGTGCCTTTCTGCGGTTCTAGGAGATCATACAACCTGACTTTTGCCAGCAGATGCAAGCCCAGCTTATCTGTAACGGATTTTATTTGGTAAAACGCCTCTTTTTCATTGTAAGAAAAAAGCCATTTTGAGCTATAGCCGCTGAAAACATCAAACTGGTTTGATTCGGAATAAACCTCTGTCCGTGGCTTCCCCTTTTTCCAACGCCGAATTATTTTCTGAGCAACAAGGGTGATAATAATTGCTGCTGCTGAAATTGACAGGATCGCAATTACTGTTTGAATCGAACCTGCCGCGGCAAAAGTAAACATTGGATTCATAATTCACTCCTCCGGACGCCGGTATCCCAATTTCATACATATTATAATAATTCTAACAGACAAAAAAAGCAAATGTTTAATTAATTTCGTACAAATTGTATAATTTGGGCGTATTACGAGCGGAACTGGAGCTGCTTTTTTGTCAGTAACATCAAAAAGATTATCCCGTTTTTTTCGGAATATGTTGATTTTGGAGCGCCAAAGTGCCATACTGAAATCAAATAAATCTTATCTGACTGGAAGGAGAGCTGGCTATGGCGGCAACAGCGGTCACAAGCACGATTCTGAATATCGAACCGATTGATTTAGAGTATGCGGGACTGAAGAAAGATGCGCTGAAAGGGGAGGTGGCTGTCGTCACGGGTGGTGCGAGCAATGTCGGCCTGGGTTACGCCCGTGCGATTTCGTGGGCCGGAGCGAAGGTTGTCATCGCGGATATGAACCCGGAGGCGGGCTTGGAGACGGAGCGCGTCATCAATGCCGAAAATGGCGTTGACACGGCCTTGTTTGTGAAAACCAACATTACCGAGGAACAGGACGTCAAGAATCTGGCTGCCAAAGCGTTTGAAAAGTTCGGTAAAGTCGATATTCTGGTGAATAATGCCATGAATATGCGTTTGAACGGTCCTGTATTGAGTTCACCTGTCAGCGACCTCGACTCGTCTTACGCGATCTCGGGCCGCGGTGTCATGCTGGCAATCAAAGAATTTGTTCCGGCCATGCTGGAACGAGGGCACGGCGTTGTTACATACAGCGCGACACAATTTCACTATGCGCCGCCGATGATAGGCGGCAGCATTTACTGCGCGGGCAAGGCGGCGGCGACGTCACTGATGATGTCTCTGGCAAACGAGGTGAGGGATACCGGTGTCTATGTCTTCTGCCTGACACCGGCGGGCGTGGCCAGGATCGATTTTTCCAAGCTGCCGCCACCGCTGGAAGGCGCGGAGATACCTAAATTCGATCCGTCCATGTTCGCAATGCCCGGCTTTAATGGTATGATTCCACCGGAGGCAGGCGGAGCGGCAATGGTCTATTGCATTCAAAATGCCAAAGAGCTGCACGGATCGGGGATTATCATCAATGACGTATTTGAGGCGATGAACTATCCGTATCCGAACCCGGCGACAGTCATGATTAGAGAGTCAAGACGCCTGTCCGATATGGAGCTGACAATGGCTTTCTGTACAATGGGTCCGGGCTTTACAAAGTGATATAAGGAAAAATAAGCAGTGCGTTCCCTGATGCGGAAACGCACTGCTTATTTAGGTATGAGAAAAAGAGTAGAAGCAAATTAAAAAAAGGAGAAGGAAGAAAGGGGAATAGATTAGGTTGTTTTATTTCGTTTATAACAATAAAGCTAATAAATTATAAATGCAATAGTTTTGTCGTAACTTACAGGTTTTACGACGTAACGTGTAAGATATAGCATTATTTAACATTATATGCTATATTAATGCCAGTAATACATTTCGGTGGGTGATAAATATGAGAATTGCTGTTTGCGACGACGATAAAAAAGACGCTGCAGTTATACGGGATTATATCAGCACGTATGATGCGAGGCTCATCTGTGATGTGTTCCATTCGGCACCGGAGCTTGTGGAGGCAAACCGAAAAGAGTTTTACGACCTGGTGTTTCTCGATATCGAGATGAAGCCCATGAACGGCTTTGACGCGGGAAAGTGTCCCAGGCTCCGTGGAAATTGGTCAGACGTAGAATTACTCCAAATA
>CAZVLO010000017.1:29570-41242 GCA_964628265.1 uncultured Papillibacter sp. | reverse complement strand
TTTGGAATGAATACGGTCAAATCTGGGATTTGAAGTTTTTTACTCAAGGACAGATTCCATATAAGACATGGACTTGCCCGGAAGACGGCACATACAAAATTCTGCTTGTCGGTGGTGGTGCTGCGGGCGGTGACTCTTACGGCGGCGGTGCCGGTTATATGCATATTGCAACACTCAAACTGCTAGAGGATGATGAAGTCCAATACTATGTCGGAAAAGGCGGCGTCTATAACGCTATGGTTCCCTCAATTGCGATGGCTACCTATTTCGGAGAACTGTCTGCAATGCCGGGTAACGGAAACAAAGGCGGTGCTGACGGCGCATCAACTCCGAGTGGCGGCGGTGGCGGCGGATATAACCTCGTCATCTACGGCGGGCAGGGGCAGAACTATAACTCTGCGACACAGACTTTTTCCGTTTCCTCGTCTTCCTCTACCATCACAACGAATGGCGTGGTGTCCTCAAAAGACAGAAACGGCGGTCAATCCGCAAACTCTGGTGCCTGCACAGCCGGTGACGGATACGGTGCAGGCGGTGGTTACAGGCAGGACGGCAAAGACGGTGTGATCGTCATCATCAGATAAGGAGGAACACAGAATGAAACTGAATGATATTACCTGCCTCAACTACGAAGTAGGAACGGACAAAGCGGTGGTTATGCTGGCCACCACGGATTTGGACGCAATCAAGGCAATCCCCGAAGCGGCGGAACTGATGATTTACGACGGGATCGGAAACCCGCTCTTTTCCCTCTGCGGATTTGACCGTATCGTCAGCATTCGCCTGTTCATCGAGGATAACGCCAGCGAAGTGGTGCTGGCAAAGACGGACAGCACGCTACTGGATATGAAGAGCAGGCTGAACGCACTGGAGGAAAGCGCACCGGCAGCGCAGTCGGCAGCGGACTTGTCCTCCCTCGTGTTTGTCTGCCTCGCGCAGGATGCGACCATCGACGATACCACGATCATGGAGCACACAGAACTGTTCCCGGAGTGGAATGAGCATTGGACTGGCAAGAGCGGATCCATCGTCAGGCAGGGCGAAATGCTGTATCGCGCCATTTACGATGTCGGTGCCGGACAGAATACCAATCCCGCCGAAACACCGGCCACGTGGACTTGCCTCGGCGAAGCAGGTGCAGAGTTCCCGACGTGGAGCCAGCCGATCGGTGTGCATGACGCCTACGCCGAAGGCGACAAGGTCACCTACGAGGACAAGCACTACGTTTCCGAAGTTGACGGGAACGTCTGGCAGCCCGGCGTCTATGGCTGGGCAGAAATGGAGGAATGAAGATGAAAGAATTCTGGGCATCCGTCCAGTTCATATTCGCCGGAATCGGCGGCTGGCTCGGATGGTTTTTGGGAGGATGTGATGGCTTGCTCTACGCGCTTTTGGCATTCGTCATCATCGACTACATCACAGGCATCATGTGCGCGATCGTCGATAAGAAGCTGTCCTCCTCTGTCGGTTTCAAAGGCATCTGCCGCAAGGTGCTGATTTTCCTGCTGGTGGGCATCGCACACCTGCTGGACTTCTATGTGATTGGCAGTGGCTCCGTCCTCAGGACGGCAGCCATTTTCTTTTACATTTCCAATGAGGGCGTTTCCCTCATGGAAAATGCTGCACACCTCGGACTGCCTGTGCCGGTGAAGATCAAGGAAGTGCTGGAGCAGCTGCACGATCGTGCTGAAAAGGACGGTGACGGTAAATGAAACTCATCGAAGCGATCATGAAACAGAATCCCTGCTACACGGCAGGTCGCAAGATCACGGTCAAAGGCCTCATGCTGCACTCGGTTGGATGCGCCCAGCCGAGTGCTTCTGTTTTCGTAAAGAATTGGAACAGGCCGACCTATACCAACGCCTGCGTCCACGGCTTCATCGATGCCAATGACGGCACGGTGTATCAGACGCTGCCGTGGGATCATCGCGGCTGGCATGCAGGCGGCAACGCGAACAACACGCATATCGGTGTTGAGATGTGCGAGCCGGGCAACATTCAGTACACGACTGGCGCAAACTTCACCTGCGCCGACCTCACATCGGCGCGGGCAGCGGCGAAGCGCACCTACGATGCGGCGGTCGAACTGTTTGCAATGCTCTGCGAAAAGTTCGAACTCAACCCGCTGGCAAACGGCGTCATCCTCTCCCACAAGGAAGGACACATACGCGGCGTGGCTTCCAATCACGGTGATCCCGAGCATCTCTGGACGCAGCTCGGGTTGCCATACACGATGGACACTTTCAGAAAGGCGGTCAAGGCAAAGATGGACGAAAAGAGACTCGACAACGCGACCAGCAGCTGGTCGAAGGACGCGGTGGACTGGGCGGTGGCAAACAAGCTCATGGTCGGCGATGAACGCGGCGACCTCATGCTTCGTACCCCGATCACCCGCGAACAGATGTGTGTACTGCTGAAGCGGTACCACGACATGGTGACAAAATGAGAACGTACACCGTGAAGGACGGCGACACGCTGTGGGACATCGCAAAGGAGCAGCTTCACAGCGCCGCTCGTTATACCGAGATCGTGCACCTCAACGGTCTGAAGACGGCCACACTCCAGATTGGGCAGGTGCTTCGACTTCCCCGGAGATAAGGAGGATCCCATGAGCGATAAAACAAAAGCAAAAATAGCGCTCGCAGACGCGATCATTATGGCCATGTGGACAAAAGGCCTGATTACGTTAGAGGAACGCAGAAAGATCACCGAGAAGGCCGCACAAAGATTGCAGGCAGTAAATTGCTAATTCTTTGAAAATACGCATTATTTAGCTGGACTTTGCACACACTCTCTGGTACCTTTGCCCCTGCCTCTGAAGGGCGGGGGCAAAAAAATTTGCAGATGTTCAAGGCCACTACTACGAAGGGAGAAAAAGCGATGATAAAACGCAAGACCGCATACGTCCGCGTTTCTACGGCAAGCAAAGCCCAGCTTCATAGCTATGAGTTCCAAGAACAATACTGGCGTGACAAATTCGCTGATGAGCCGGATACCGAGTTCGTCGGCATCTACGCGGACAAAGGCATCAGTGGCAGCAGCGTGTATAAGCGGCCGCAGTTCATGGCTATGATGCAGGATGCACGCGACCATAAATTCGACGAAATACACACCAAATCAGTCTCCCGCTTCGCACGAAACACCGTGCAGCTGCTCGAAGCAGTCCGGGAGCTCCGCGACCTCGGAATAGAGGTCATATTCGAGAAAGAGAACATCCACACCTTCGAACCCACCAGTGAAGTGTTCCTGACGATCGCAGCAACGATCGCGGAAAATGACCTGCAGGTGGATTCCGAACGGCAACGCTGGTCAATCCGGCACCGCATCGAAAACGGCTGGATCAGCATAGGCAATGCCCTGTACGGATATCGTATGACCAAGGATAACAACCTCGAAATCATACCCGAAGAGGCAGAGGTCGTCCGACGCATTTACCAGATGTACATCGCCGGTAGCGGAGCAACGGCAATCGCCCGGATACTGAATACCGAGGGGCATACAACAGTGCATGGCAAAGAGTGGTCGGTTAATAAAGTGCTTGGAATTATCGATAACGAAAAATTCATGGGCGACTGCATCATGGGGAAATTCGTCATGGTCGATGGTGTGAAACACGAAAACGACGGTAGCCTCGGAAAGAAATACTACATCGAGGACAGCCACGAAGGAATCGTGAGCAAAGAGACATGGTACAAAGCGCAGAAAATCCGGCAGCAGCGAAAAAATCCCAAGCTGGTCGGGCAGGTCACGCAAGTGTATCCGTTCACTGGAATCATCGAATGCGGTCAATGCCATAAACGCTACCAGCACAAAGTGAATAACAGCGGCAAGAAATGGCAAACGGACATCTGGGTGTGCGCAACCTCCCTGAGGAAAGGCGTCAGCGCCTGCGATTGTACAAGAATCAAGGATACTGTATTACAAGAGACATTCATCGACGCATACAATGAGTTCGTCACGAAACGTCCGCAGGGCGACACGGTCACCGAGCTGCAAAGCATCATCGACCGGCTCCGCAAGGATGAACGCGACTTGGCGGAACTCGCCATGCAGCACCTGATCCCGGAGAGCGCATACCGCGAAGAGCAGCGCAGCATCAAGGCGCAGGTCGCAGAACTCACTTCAAAGATCATAGAGCAAAAAGGAAAATCCGTCCGCGAAAGCGACTTTGAAATAATAGAAGAATTCGATCCCGAAAAGGTCGAGAAATTCATAACGAAGGTCATTGTGTCGAAAGGCAGGGTGACCTTCGTGTTCTATAACGGCGTAAAAATCAGCCGAGAATACACCAACGGCCAGCCCGGAAACAAGCCCGGCTGGAATAAGAAGGAGGAAGCACAATGGCAGTAGCTACGAGAAGAGTGGTACGCGAAATCCCGCGCATCGATATCCTGCAGGTGGCAGCGTCCACGGAAAAAGACCTGCTGCCGGTGGCCGCATACGCCCGCGTGTCCACAGAAAAGGATGAGCAGGAAGACAGCTTCGAGAGACAGGTCGAACACTACACACAGTTGATAAGCGCCAATAAGGAATGGCGGATGGTTGAGATATATAAGGATCCCGGCATCAGCGGTACCCGCGCCGAGAAGCGTCCGGACTTCATGCGCATGATCGATGACTGCCGCGCCGGAAAGATAAAGAAGATCCTCGTCAAGAGCATCAGCCGATTCGCCCGAAACACGGTCGACGCCCTGCAATATATCCGGGAGCTGCGAGACCTCGGCATCAGCGTGTACTTCGAGAATGAGAAAATCGACACCCTGACACCGGGCGGCGAAGTGCTGATCACGATCCTCGCGGCCATGGCCGAGCAGGAATCGCGCACCATCAGCACCAACATCAAGTGGGCATGGCAGCGAAAATTCCAAGGCGGAGAGATCATCCTAAACACCGGCCTCATGCTGGGATACAACCGGCTGGAGGAAAAGGACGAAAACGGCATGGCCATCTACGTCATTAACGAAGAGGAAGCGGAAATCGTCCGCCGCATCTACCGAGAGTTCCTTGCCGGGATCACCGTGACGAGGATATGCAGAGGGCTGGAAGCGGACGGCATACTGACAAAGCTCGGCAAGACCACATGGCGCACCTCCGTGATACAGAGCATCCTCACCAATGAAAAATACACCGGCAACGCGCTCCTTGGCAAGACATACAAGCCGGACGTCCTCACCAAATACCGCCAGAAGAACGATGGTACCAAAGCTCCGATGTACTACGCTGAGAATACGCACCCCGCAATCATCAGTGCAGAGATGTTCGAGATGGCAAAAAAAGAAATGGAACGGCGGGCAGCAGCAAGAGATGCAACGACCGGCAGCAGCCGATTCACCAGCAAATATCCGTTCAGCGGGCTGCTGGTATGTGGAACATGCGGATCCCGCTTGCGCAGGCACGTCAGGACAATGGGTGCGGGAAACAAGGTAGCAAGCTGGGGCTGCTGTGCACGAATGAATAGCGGACGCTCGGTATGCGACAGTCACCATGTCCGGGAAGATGTTCTGGAACGCACATACACGGCAGCAATCCGGCAGATCACCGAGAGCGCAGATGAGGTCACGGCAGCAGTTAGCGAAGGTGCCATGCTCACGCTGGAACCAGAGAACAGAGAACGCCTCGAAGCTGTAGAGCAGGCCATCATCGAGACACAGGAACGAGCCCTCACGCTCCACAAAAAGAAGGTCGCCCACAAGATCACCGACGCCGAGTACACGGATGCCATAGAAGAATGCAGCCAGCGGATGAAGGAACTCGAAGCCCAGCAGACCGAGCTCCAGACCATCGCCACCCGGTACAGCGAAGTCAAAGCATGGCTGGACACCTTCGCGGAAAGCGTCCGCAGCGGCGACATCATGGATGCCAACGATGCCTTGGTCATGAAGGCGCTGGTCGATGAGATCATCGTACACGACACCGGCATCGAGATACGCTGCAAATGCGGCATCACCATCGAACAGGAATATGTGAAATGAGGTGATGGCAAATGGAAAAGGAAAAGGCGCTGGAGATCTACGAAAGAAACGGCGGCCAGAATGTGCTCGGCGACTTCGATGCTTTCGCTGCCACGTTTGAAAAAGTGCTGGCGGCAGAGGCTGCACATCCGCCTACACAGCTCTGTACCCGCTGGAACATAAACCGCATCACGAAGCAAATCCATGCAGAATAACGTAACAGATATGCCCCCTGCAGTCGGAACAACACCGGCCGCTGGGGGCATTTTTTTGTTGAAGAAAAGCGAATGTGGGCATATAATGATGGCAATCACGGTGGCAAGGGGCGATGCAGCATGGAAAACAAATACACGGATGAGTGGGCTGACCTCACGCTGGAGGAAAAGAAGCGCAAATTGTATGAGCGGCAAAAAGCTACGCTGCAGGGTTTCCTTGAGCGCAATGCGATCAGCAAAGAGCAGTACGAAAAGAGCCTTGGTGACCTGACTGTGAAGATGGGATACAGTGGCATAGAATAAGTGTACCTTTTCCGCTTTTTTAGCTTGAAAATGTACCTTTTGGTCGCTTTTAGACAAACAAAACAGCCTTGAAAGTGCTAAAATGTAGTGTTTTCAAGGCTGTTTTAGTATTTTTCGACTTATTTTGTTGCACGGTCAGCTAAGAGAACTTATATTACAAAAAATAGGTGAACCTAAAAACATTCAGAAAGCGATTAGAGACCAGATAAGGGATATCGGCTTCTATTATTCGGATTTTCGAACTGTTCGTACTATCGGCGGTTACACGGTTAATGATTTTAATGACGTGATTGAATTCGGGGAAATAGTAATCGCAGAATAATATGATCTAAAGCGTTTATCATTTATATATTTTTCAAGAGCAGTCTTCGGATTGCTCTTTTTTCCCGCCCATTTTGAGAGGAGGTGGTCTAATGGCGGACAATTTCGGCTTAAAGATCGGTATCGAGGGCGAGAAAGAATTCAAAAAAAGCTTTCAGATATCAATCAATCCTTCAAAGTCCTCGGCTCCGAGATACAGCTGGCCGAGTCGCTGTTTGACAGACAGGATAAAAGTATTGCTTCCGTTAGCGCCCGGAATGAAGTCCTGAACAAGCAGATCGACGAGCAGAAAAGCAAAATCGGCCTTCTTGAGAAGGCGCTCGCCAACGCTTCATCTTCCTTCGGTGAAACAGATTTTTTAAATATTCCCGTCGGGGTCAGCTTCGGCTTACGATATTTTTGATATCGCCTTTTTCACATATTCTGCTATAATAGTGGCAAGGTGATGCTCACTGGAGCTAAAGCAAGAAAAAGGACGGATATATTATACCGACGAAAGCAGATGGATGGTCGCCGAAGTCACCTTTCCTGTCACAAAATCCGGCACGGTCGATTTCAAACATACCTATGTGGCGAAACTTTGCGCAGGTAGGGTTTGGCAGATGTTTTGATGCGCGCGGCCGTGTCGCAGGTAGAATCTGAGAATCTGAAAGCCGACACCACCTGCTCCTATGCGCCCACCCGGAATATGGAAAATTACCGACTGAGCCGCAACCGCATTTTTGCCATAATACTGCAAAAAAGGGGATACCATATGAAAACATTTTTGAAGATATTTGTGGGGGCCGTTGCTCTGGTCGTCCTTATCGCGGCGGTTTATGTTGCGTATGTCTTTCTCTCGTATCACAGGATTGGGGACAGTCTTCGGCTTGATGTGGACAATGTCTCTTCCGACATGCCGCAGCCGGGCGTAGTATATTCCCTTACGACATTCAATGTCGGCTATGGTGCATACAGCGTAGATTACAGCTTCTTTATGGACGGCGGCAAATATTCTAGGGCATACAGCGAACGCGAGGTGCTGAAAAATATCGACGGCGCGATCGGCATCATAAACGATATCGATCCGGATTTTGTCCTTTTTCAAGAGGTAGACACCGACTCGACAAGAAGTTACCACGTCGACGAGTATTCAATCATTCGGGATGGGTTTTCGGATCATTCCTCGGTGTTTGCTGAAAACTACGATTCTCCGTATCTTTTCTATCCCGTCACGAACCCGATAGGAAAGTCGGTTTCCGGCATCGTGACGCTGTCGAAATATTCCGTATCCTCTTCCCTGCGCCGCAGCCTGCCGCTGGAATCGGGCTTTCGCAAGCTGCTCGTCCTCGACCGCTGCTACAGCACGACAAGAATCCCCGTTTCAAACGGAAAAGATATTATCCTAATAAACGTCCATCTCTCTGCGTTCACGGCAGATGTTTCCATCGGCGAAGCACAGCTGGAAATGCTCTTCGAGGACGCGCAGGCCGAATATGACGCGGGCAACTATGTTGTTATCGGCGGCGATTTCAACAAGGATCTGATGGGCAACTCGCCGGAGCTTTTCGGCACGACCAGAGAAATTCCCACATGGGCGGCGCCGATAAACGATTCGCTGATACCCGATGTCTTCACCATCGTGCGCCCCGAAAACGAGGAGGATATTACCCCGACCCTCCGCTCCACAGAGACTGCATATGTCGAAGGGGAATCCTTCGTCACCGTGCTCGACGGCTTCATCGTCTCCGACAACGTCGAAGTCGTACACGAAGAGCACATACAGGCCGATTTCATATATTCTGACCACAACCCTGTGCTGTTGCAATTTAAACTGAGCTGATCTCCGTTACACAAAAAACCGGCTTGAAATTTTCCGCCGGTTTTTTTCATCCGGCTGTCAAATAAAAAGAGCCTTGAAGCAAGTAGACTTTCGGCGTCTGCTTTGCATAAATGCGTTTATGCGGCCTTTTCAGGCATGCACCCCTCTCAGCGATTTTGCACCCCCCTGAGTGTCCGTCTATTTAACAATTACTACTGAAAATTTTTAAATTATTATATTGCAATTTCGACAAATTAGGAGTAAATTTAAGCTAGGATAAAAATCAAATAAAACAAGTGGGAGCGACGATTCTTGGTGATAACCTGGACGCTTTTCCCAAGATGAGCTAATAGCGTAACCGACCGAAAGGTCGGTTTTTGTGTTTTTATACTCAAACCGCTTATCGAGGAGATAAAGTTTGGGAATTACATAAAAAAACGGGGGAATGTTTTTTGATTATTCTGTTCAGCATTTCTGATAGCAGAGGTATGAATTGTTTGTGAAAGGAGATTATCATGAAAAATAAACGATGGCTAAGCATTTTAACAGTAATAGCGTTATTAGCAGTCTTTACCGTTCCTGCAATGGCAGCACAACCTAATCTTATAACCAATGGCGATTTTGAGTCCGGAAATACAGGGTTCACCACGGAATATACATATCTCGATCCATCGAAAACAGGCACTTGGACATTAGGACCCGAGTATATGTATACCGTCGGGACAGACCCACATCTCTATCATAGCGCGTGGGCATCATTTGGAGATCATACTTCGGGCTCAGGTAAAATGATGATCGTAAACGGAACTTACCTGAATAATGAGACAAAAATTGTTTGGGCACAGGAAGATGTAGCCATACCAGCCCCGGAAGCTGTCGTGACATCAAGAACACTATATGCAGGCCAGAATTGGGAAATCGGCAAGGTATTAATTAAAAATGATGTCGCTGGCAAAATCTGCGTAAAATTCGTACTGACAGATCAAGATGCAATTGACGAGGGCTGGATTATAACCGGGGCGCATGTTGCCGTTGCGTCAAGTATTGCAGGTATCCCGCAGAACAAGAATGGCAATCCCATACCAGGTCATTTCACGATCAACAAGCCGATTGATCCCGGTGTTACCGAGACGGAGTGGTTCTGCCTTGACTATGCGTGGACAGCTGGTACTCCCATCTATATTGCGGCACATGCAAATATTGAACTCCCTGAGCAAAGTGAAATTAAACCGTTCTGTATCTATAGCGGAACCGACGCCCTAATCGGCGCCACACCGGCAACGCTTGCATGGGTACACCCGTTATGGAATCCGAATCTCACAATCGATCTTGCTCCTGCGCAGTGGATTTGGAACAGCGAACGAACCCTGCAGCCTGTCACTGGTGAAATTGTTGAGTTTACCCACAACTTCCCTCTTGAGGGCACCCCGCTGACAGGAACGCTTGCCATCACGGCTGACAACGGTTTTGAAGCAAGTCTGAATGGCTCGCTTCTTGGTGATTCCACCAATTTGACTGCAGGGTGGCAGGCCAGTGACCTTACGGAGCCGTGGGTCAGTACAGACGCTGGTATCTCGACCTGGGCTACCGTACGCACCTTTGCTGTCGGGGCTCTTCTTGGTGCGAATAATACCCTTGGATGGCGGTACAGCTGACCTTAACCCCGCCGGCGTAATCTACAAGCTCTGTGGAACACAGCGCATCATCACACGAGAATTAGATTCCGAGACCGGCTGGGGCGATGGTCCGTCATTCCCCGGGAAGAACTGGGCTACTTGTATGTTGTACACACCGCAAGCTCCTGCCGTGGATATTTATCGGTTCTCGTTGTGGGCAAGAAGCTCACACCCAACCCAACCAGGGATCCTTCAAGTAGCGTTTAATGGTGATGTAAAAGGGAGTCTCGACTTAACCTCTGATACAAGCGTATGGAAGGAATTAAAATTTGACATTGAGGTCAAGGCTGCAACCTCGTTGGATATTATACTTCGTGATCTTCGCCTCATTGCCTTTGGCGACGACTTCTGCATCGATGATATTTCATTGGTAAAGCTTAACTGATTAAATCTTATCCAACCTATTTGTCCGCAGAGCCCCGGCGCCATAGGTGCCGGGGTTACTTTACGCCATCGGCAGAAACCGCTTGAAGTTTTCTTTCCATCAAATCAAAGCCGATAAAAACATAGAACCCCAGAACAAAGCTAAATTGCTTTTCCAAAAACCGGATACTCTAGACATCAAAACCCGCGGCATCCCGAGAGGCCGCGGGTTTGGCAAAAAAACAGCCGCTGTTATCGGACGGAACGCTGTCAATCCGATATTGCGGCTGTTATATTTCTCCATGTATGTGGATTCTGTTTTGCCGGGAAAGAGCCTAAAGCTGTGTTGCCATGATTTCGTGATATAGTTGTTCGGTGCGCTCACCCTTGCTGAGCCGGTCACGCAGAGGATAAACGACACAATTAAGTACCAGGTATCCTGCCGAATCAATTGCGGCGTACATTTTTTCGCAGGCTGTCAGGTGTTCTTCTGCTATTCTCCAGTCAAACATATCCGTTTCCCCTTCTTAATCATAGAAAGTGTACTTCAATATCGACATAATATCGCCTTGAAATGCAGAAAGATAGAGCAAATTTAAACGAATTAACCGGCATAATCGTAACTAGTTAGATAAATTTTTCACAAACTTATACGAATTTCATTAAATGTTATTCAACAGTGGTACTTAATAACATGTATATACAAGCATGCCGGGCGTTATAAAAACAGCTCCGGTTCTGCCCTTCTTGTTAATCCTTCCTCCAATTCGCTCTTATGGTACAGATATCCCTCGTCATCATAATACTTGGCATGGACAGGACATTTTTTAATGCAGGCACCGCACTTAATGCAAATGCCAGTGTATTCTCTCACATTGTCAAAGCTGATTGAACCCACCGGGCAGACTTTGGCACAGAGCAGGCAGTTGGTACAGTCGTCGTTCGTCAGCGGTTTTACCTTGAGTATATTGATGGGATTTCCCCGGCGGTCTTGGGGTTGGTAATAACCGCGGTATGGCTTGGGGGTGCCTTTTACAAATAC
>CAZVLO010000017.1:0-29560 GCA_964628265.1 uncultured Papillibacter sp. | reverse complement strand
GGTGTCAATTCCGTCCGTGCGGCAATACCGCTGATTTTGGCGGCAGCTTTACGGGCAAAATCGGAGGCTTTCTCCATATCGGCTTCGTCCGGCCTGCCCTCTGCCAGCGCATACGAAAAAGAATGCTCTCCGACAAAGGCCGCCGCCGCTACCGTATGTAAGCCGCCCTTTTCCAGAATGTCTCTCAGCTCAATCAGAGCGTCATCGTAATCCCTGTTGCCAAACAGCACAACCGGCACGGCGAGGGCACCTCCCCCGCTTATTGTGTCCAGATATTTCAGTAATACATTCGGGACACGTCCTGCAATGACGGGCGTACCGAATACGACTAGTTCATCCGCATCAAAAGTCAAAACGCCGGCTCTCGCGCCCGGCAGAGTAAAATCAATGCTGCCAACCTCCGCGCCTATAACAGTCGCTATAATACCCGCGACAGCTTCAACGACTTTTTTTGTTGTTCCCGTAGCGCTGAAATAAACGGCCCATACCTTATTGATTTTCATAACGACGCTCCCGTCTGTATTTAGTCACAGTTTGTTAACCATTATAAGCTTAAAGCAGTCATGATTCCATAAAAACATTCGAGTGCCTGTTTTTTTAAAGCAGCGGTGCATTTTATTCTGCATAGTGATATAATTAGTAAAAATCCAAAAAGGAGCGACTTATGAAAGATTTAAAGGGTAAAACAGCTTTTATTACGGGCGGCGCCAGCGGTCTTGGCCTGGGAATCGCCAAAGCCTGTGCAAAGGAAGGCATGAACATCGTCATCGCCGATTTCCGGCAGGCGGCGATTGATGAAGCGCTGGCTGTTTTTAAAGCCAACGGCTGGCCGACGTACGGAATTTTGCTGGACGTCACAGACCGGGTCGCGTTTGAAAAAGCCGCCGACGAAGCGGAGTCCGTATTCGGAAACATCCACGTGCTGGTCAACAACGCCGGCATAGGTCACCGTGAAGGCAACATCTGGGAAACCAGCTACGAGGACATGGACTTTTTTATCGACATCAATTACAAGAGTATTCTGAACGGCATTAAAGCAGTGCTGCCGCGTATCCTGAAGCACGGTGAGGGCGGGCATGTCGTCAGCACAGCCTCCAAGAACGGCCTTATCCCCGTACCGGGAATGGTACTTTATAACTCCACCAAGCGCGCTGTTATGGCGATTATGGAAACACTGGCTATCGACCTTGAGGGCACGGGCGTCGGTGCCAGCGTGTTCTGCCCCGGTCCGTTTCAAACAAACCTGGGCAAGTCCACAAACGCACTCCGGGAAAAACAGCTGGGCTCGCCTTTCACGGCTCCCGATCCATCCAAATTGAAGCAGACTGTAAAATTTGATCCGAGTATCGATTCCAGCAAATTGGAACGGTCTCCCGACGAGGCCGGTGAGCGCGTCGTACGCGGCATTAAGCGGGGAGACCTGTTTATTCTGACACACTCGGAATGGAAGCCGGGCTGGGAAGCTCATGCCGCTGCCGTGACAAGGGCTTTCCCTGACGAGGAGCCAGACCGCGATGTTATGAAAGTATTCGCCCTGCACGTGGGCAACCCGATTTATGATACCCAGACGCAGGTGCCCGCATATAAAGAATAAGCAGCGCCAAAAACGCACAGAAGAGCACGTTCTGTGCTCTTCTGTTTCTTCGGTTAAAAAGCGTCCCGCTCAGCGTACGCGGTTATACAATGCCACGGCATCGGGACGGCTGTTGCCGTGTGAAACGCGTATATTCCCTTCCGAAACGGAATTTCCGCGCTTGAGATATCTGTATTCATTTCTGCCGCCCTTGAGCTCGATATTCAGCCGTGCCATAACAATACGGAATTTACTGTCGGCCATGATGATTTTAAGCTGTTTTCTCCAGTGCAGGCCTCTGATGCGCTCAAAGTTTTCTTTTGTCAACAGGCCTTTGTAGTACGCAATAAGTCCCATGGAGAATGGGACAAGGCGCTCCTCCCGATTCTGTCTGCGGTACCTGCATACGGTTTCCTTCAGGTTTGCATCAAGCAATTCCCAAAATGTGTTATACTCCACAGAATAGGTCATCGCGTAAAGATGCATGTCTTCCCAGACGGAAACAGATTGCAGGACGAGGTTGGCTACAACTTCATATAGTTGTTCTTCCGGCAAGCTAACCACCCCATATAGTATTCTATAACTTGAATATACCTTCAAAACAATTAAATGTAAATACTAAATATTGAAAAAAAGCAACTTTTTTTACAAAATGTTGTGGAATCCTATTAATTTTCACGGAAATAGTCGAGACTATTCCAGTAACCGGGACGCGTCTGCCCGCTAAAGCGATGAAAACGCGTCAACATGCCTCTGGACTTTCGGTATGCTTTATGCTATATTCTGTTAATTATTACATAATTCATCATCTCATCATTGGAGCGCTTTTTATGAGGTTATTCAGATCGTCCGGCGTACCCGGCAGGTTCCGCGGCACATTCATCGGTGACCGCACCTTTTACAGCACCGTCCTCGCGCTTGTTGTCCCGATCATCATTCAGAGTACGATAACAAACTTTGTCGGCCTGCTGGATAATATTATGGTGGGTCAGACAGGTACGGTGCAGATGTCCGGTGTCGCCATCGCAAATCAGCTCATTTTTGTTTTTTACCTGACCATCTTCGGCGGCGTGGCCGGCGCGGGCATCTTCGGAGCCCAGTTTTACGGCGCGGGCGATAACGAAGGCCTTCGCCACACCTTCCGTTACAAGCTTCTGGCTTCCGTCCTTCTGCTGGCCGTGGCTGTCGTGGTTTTTTTGACCTGGGGTGACAAGCTCATTTCACTTTATCTGACGGGCGAGGGCGACCCGCATGACGCGGCGGCAATGCTCGGCTTCGGCCGCGATTATCTGCGCATCATGCTATGGGGGCTTTTACCTTTCTCGCTGTCCCAGGCTTACGCCGGTACGCTGCGCGTGACGGGTGAATCAAAGCTGCCGATGATCGCCGGCATTGCCGCCGTTTTCACAAATCTCATCCTGAATTACGCACTGATTTTCGGAAAACTCGGATTCCCGGTTTTGGGCGTGGCCGGCGCGGCCATAGCCACGGTCATCTCCCGATATGTTGAGCTTGCCGTTATTGTGATTTACGCGCACAGGCATAGCGACCGGTTTGCCTTTCTAAAGGGGGTATTCCGTTCCCTCAAAATCCCGCTGGCACTGACCAGGTCAATCACCTTAAAGGGCTTGCCCCTTTTGAGTAACGAACTGCTCTGGTCTTTGAGCATGACGACACTGATGCAGATTTTTTCCACGCGCGGCCTGCATGTCGTCGCCGGCTTGAATATCGCCAGCACAGTCACGAATCTCTTCAACGTGGTGTTCATCTCCATGGGCACGGCCGTTGCCATCATGGTTGGGCAGGCGCTGGGCGCCGGGGACGGGGCGAGGGCCAGGTCCTCTGTATGGAGACTTATTTTCTTCAGCGTCGTATGCTGTATTCTGGTCGGCGGGGTGCTGGCAGTCGCTGCTCCTTATATCCCGCACGTTTATAACACCACTGACGATGTCCGTAAGCTGGCGACGCTCTTTATGCTGACGAGCGCGGCTTACATGCCATTCAACGCAATCACCCACTGCTGTTATTTCGCGCTCCGGTCCGGCGGTAAGACAATGATTACCTTTTTATTTGACAGTGTTTATGCTTGGGTCATTTTCATCCCGTTTGCCTACATGCTCACGCACTATACAAAGCTCAGCGTGTTTGTGATATACCCCCTGAGCTTTCTCCCGGATATTCTCAAATGCATCGTCGGCCTGCTCATCGTGCGTACCGGCTACTGGGCTCAAAACATCGTCTCCGGCCACAAAGCGGAGAAGCCGGCGGAAAATCCGGCGTCATTATAGACCGCCGCCATACACAATAAATCTATCCCTTGCTTATCACTGCCGAAAAGCATAGAATATCGCTATGGAAACATTAAATACTACGGAGGCGCATATGGAGAATTTAAACGGAAAAACCGCATTTATTACGGGTGCGGCCAGCGGCATCGGGCTCGGCATCGCCAAGGCCTGCGGAAGAGCGGGCATGAACGTCGTGATTGCTGATATTCGGAGGAAAGGCATTGACGAGGTACTGCCGTTCTTCAAAGAAAAGGGCTGGCCTGTCCACGGTATCGAACTGGACGTTACAAATCGCGAGGCTTATGCCAAAGCGGCTGACGAGGCAGAAGACGTATTCGGAAAAATTCATGTCCTGGTGAACAACGCCGGTGTGGAGGTCCCTATGGGCCCCGTCTGGCAGTCCTCGTTCAAGGATTGTGATTTCATTATCGGTGTCAACATGCAGGGTACGCTCAACGGTATTATCACCATCCTGCCGCGTATTTTAGCGCACGGCGAGGGCGGCCATGTGGTCAGCACCGCATCCCAGTCCGGCCTGTCCGTGGTCCCCGGCGCTGCGCTTTACTGCATGACGAAGGCCGGTATCGTCGGGCTTATGGAAACTCTGGCGTCCGAGCTGAGAGACACAAATGTCGGCGCTTCGGCCTTCTGCCCCGGCCCCGTCCTGGGCAACCTGAAAAACACGACCAAAGAGGTCCGTCCGGCGCATCTTCAAAACGATCCCGCGCCGGAGCCCCCGTCTCCGCCGAAGGGCGCGGAACGACTGGCGGTTAATTTCGACAAGTACCTGATGTCGGCGGAAGAGGCCGGCGAGCGCGTTGTCCGCGGTATCCGCCGTAAGGACCTTTATATCGTCACCCACTCCGAATTCAAAGATGTCATGCAGGCTAAAACGGGAGCGCTGATGCGCGCCTATCCGCATCAGCCGGTGAATGACGAGATGAAAAATATGTTCAGCTTCCTGACATCCAATCCCGTCTACGATACCCAGACCACCCCCGGCGCCCCGGACTGGAACTAAATAATCATAAACAGGAGGAATTATTAATGGCTGAATCCAACTTTTTCGACGTATGGAGCAAGGAATCCCCGGATACCATGAAGGCTTTCTTCGACTACGCGGGTGTTCTCCAGGGCAAAGGCGGCCTTGACGAAAAAACCTTCCAGCTGATTTATATCGCCCTTCAGGCACAAAATGGTGCCGTCGGTTCCGTAGCCGGGCACACGGGGTTTGCAAAAAAGGCCGGCGCTACCCGGGAGGAAGTCCGCGGTGCCGTCCTGACAACGCTGATGTTCGGCATCAACGGTGTCGCCGACTGTCTCACAGCCGCCCTTGAAGCCTACGACAACGCATAAAAAGGCATTTGAAAAGACCTGAGCCTTCATGTGATCGGCTCAGGTCTTTTTTCATTATTTATGCTTTATACATGCTCTATACGCTTGCTTCTTCTATTACAGCGGCGGCTTCTTTTTCCGCCATATTCATTTTATACCTGGCATACAGCGGCTTGGCGATATACTTTTTTATCCCCGCAATAATCAGCATGACCAGAATCGACACAATAATGACAAGCGACATGTATATGACGATGTCCCGCCAGTTCAGGGGTATAGGCTTCCATCTGGAGGTCATGCCACCTGCTTTCTGAAGAAAATCGTAAATCAGCTTTGCCCATCCGGACTTTATGGCCGGGATCTGGAGCTTCATCCTCAAAGTGCCGACCAGCATCATGTAGGCCATTGCGATGGGGAGATGGCACAGATACATCGCCAGTGAAATTTTGCCCGCGCGGCGCCATAAGGCGCCAAGCTTGTCCAAAGCCTGCGACAGGAAGGTAATATTCAAAAACGACAGCAGCACGATGATCATTATGTAGGGAATCCTGCGGAAATTATCAGGGCCAAGGGGCTGGAACAGCGTCAGCTGAATGAATCTGAAAATCGCATACACTTCTAAAAGCGAGAGAATGCTCCGCCAGATGATGCTGAGCTTCTTTTTGGAGAGATACTCGTATAGAAAGTATGTCGATACGCCGAAGCTCATTTCCGCAATGCCGCGGACCATGGCGGCATTGAGAAATCCCATTGGGAGGTAAAAGTCCAGGACCTTCTCTGCGTTCTGCACGAAAAACATATAAAACAGGATTCCGATTGCAGGCGCGGCGAACTTCATAAAATCGTATTTTTTATAAATTGCAAAGGTATAAAGATAACCGACAATCAGCAGCGCAGTCAAAAACCACAGGGAAATGAGAGGCGCAATACCTTCCTGGTTCCCAAAGGGCGTGCCGACGAGCATCAGCCATTCCCACTCGGTATTCTGGAGCATCTGCAGCTTGCTCGTCCCCTGTACTCCCGGCATCATCGGCATCATCCAAGCAACAATCATGTAAAACAACATGGCGAAAATAAGAATGGGGTAAATCGCCTTGAGCTTGTTTTTAACAAAAATTACGGCTTTTGCGTGGGCTTCCTTCGTGGACATGGGGGTTGTATGCCCCGTGTAATACCGGGACGCCGACATGGCCATCGTAAAGCCGGCAAGAATAAAGAAGAACTCCACCGCGCTTGAGCCTGATGGGAAAATCGTCTGATTGCCGAAATAGATTTCGAGATGGTACAGGCAGACAATCACCGTAAAGGCGAAGCGCCAGAACTCAACAGTCGAAACTTTTGTACCAAGAGGTCGCTGTAATGTTGATGATTGTAGAGTCACTTATTACCCTCCTCAGTATGTCTTGGGACGCTTATTTGTGTATAACACATCCGCGCAATAATAGCAAGAAATTTCGGAATTTTCGGGATATTATGTATATTAAAGGAACCCTCTCCGGTGTTCACCCTGAGTCTTGCAGGCAGCCGCTTTATATGGTATTATCATCCTGTAATTAATGAGCGGGGGCGAAAGGATGCGCCATTCTTCTTGCCAATAAGCAAGGCATAACAAAACGTATTTATATAAGCGGGGCCACCGGTTGTATTGTTATGCCTGAGCAAGAAAGCCGACTATTCCTTTCACATGACAAATCGTCCGCCTGCTGAACATGGCCGGTCCGGGTGTGTATGTGAGCTGCAAGAATTGGCTTTCTTGCAGCTTCCATGATTTTACGGGAGGAAAGGCCATGTCTTTAATTAATATCTCAAACCTGACCTTTGCTTATGAAGGCAGCTACGACAATATATTTGAAAATGTGAGCTTTCAAATCGACACCGATTGGAAGCTTGGCTTTATCGGCAGAAACGGCCGGGGAAAAACGACCTTTCTTAACCTATTGCTTGGCAAATATGACTACCGCGGCAGTATCTCCGCCGCTGTGGGCTTTGAATACTTCCCCTTTGAGGTGCGTGATGCACAGCTGAACACTCTAGAGATTGTTGAAAGCATCAGCCGCAGCCATCAGAATTGGGAGCTGCTGCGCGAATTATCCCTGCTGGAACTGGATGAGGATGTGCTGCATCGGCCATTCTCCACTCTGTCAAACGGCGAGCAGACGAAGGCCCTGCTGGCGGCGCTGTTTTTGAAGGAGAGCAGCTTTCTGCTGATTGACGAGCCCACCAACCACCTTGATATACACGGTAGAGAAATTGTCAGCAGTTATTTGAACCGAAAAAAGGGATTCATACTTGTCTCTCACGACAGGGCCTTTCTCGACGGCTGTGTCGACCACATCCTGTCCATCAACAAAGCTGATATTGATATTCAGCGCGGCAACTTCTCATCCTGGCTTTTGAATAAAGAACGGCAGGACAGCTTTGAGCTGGCCGAAAACGCGAAGCTGAAAAAAGAGGTCCGCCGCCTGGAGAAAACCGCCAGGGAAAAAGCCGCCTGGTCAAACACGGCCGAGAGCCGGAAAATCGGTCTTGATCCCCGCACGCAGGAAAAAAACATCGGACGCCGGCCTTACGAGGCGGCAAAGTCCAAGAAGATGATGAAACGGGCAAAGGGGATTGAAGCGCGGCAGCAGAACGCCGCTGAGGAAAAATCCAAACTCCTCAAGAACCTTGAAGAGTCTGAGAGCTTAAAAATCACGCAGCTCCCCTATTTGAAAAAGCAACTCGTGTCTCTCGAGGATATCTCGATTTTCTACAGTAAAAACACTGCCTGTGAACATGTCGGCTTTACCGTAGAGCAAGGTGACCGTATCGCGCTTTTTGGTAAAAACGGTTCGGGCAAATCGAGCATCCTCAGGCTGATATGCGGAGAGAATATTTCCCACACGGGAAACCTTCATGCGGGCAGCCGCCTGCTTATATCCTATGTCCCCCAGGACGCGTCGTCATTATGCGGTGCTTTGACCGATTATACCGCACAATGCGGCATCGACGGGAGTCTGTTCAGGGCCATCCTGCGCAAGCTGGATTTTTCAAGAGTCCAGTTTGAGAAAGACATGAGCGATTACAGCAGCGGTCAGAAGAAAAAGGTTTTGATTGCCAGAAGTCTCTGCGAAAAATCCCACCTTCTCGTCTGGGACGAACCATTGAATTATATCGACGTCATCTCCCGCATTCAAATAGAAACACTGCTGCTGGAATACAAACCTACCCTTTTGTTCGTGGAGCACGACAGAATGTTCTGTGAGCGCATCGCTACAAAAACAGTGCGGATATAGTATTTGACTCACAAATGTACTTGATTATGACAGAATTATGATGTAATAGTATTACAAAGGATTTAAATCCAATCTAAAATACGGAGGTAACAGCTCATGAAAGAAGTATGCGAATTTCTGAAAAAAAGCGGAACATATTATCTGGCGACAGTTGACGGCGACCAACCGCGGGTTCGCCCTTTTGGCACTGCTCATATTTTCGAGAATAAGCTCTATATTCAGACCGGCAAAGTCAAAGACGTTTCCAAACAGATGAAAGCCAACCCGAAAGTTGAAATCTGCGCCATGGCGGACGGCAAATGGATCCGTATCGCGGGAACCGCTGTTGATGACGACCGGGCGGTGGCCAGGCAGAGCATGCTGGACGCGTATCCCCAACTCCAGGCTATGTACAAGGCCGACGACGGCAACTGCCAGGTCCTGTATATCAAGGATGCCACCGCTACAATCTCCTCCTTTACAGACGAGCCGAAAGTCATCAAATTCTGATACCGTCGGTAGAATTCCTGCTGCGCAAAAACCAAACCCTCTGCTATGGAGAACGTATCGTTCCCCTGCAGAGGGTTTGCTATTTGATGCATCTTATACCGGTGCAACCGGGTGACGGTAAAAAAGGAGAGTCGTTACCTGCAAAAATATGCAGCATTATATACAAAAGGTTGTAACCAGCGCCGTCGAATCTGAGTCAATTTGAATATCGACCACTTTACAATGTGGAAAAGGTATGCTATTATTCAGTAGCAAATCGGCCGATAGGTTGGAATTTTTGTAAGGAGGATACAATGAAACACGTAAAGAAAATATTGGCGATTGTCCTGGTCTTGACCCTAGCACTGTCAGTTCTCAGCTCATGCGCGAAAAAAACGGGTGACGATAAACCCGCAGGATCACCGGCCGCAGCCGGGGGAGCATCTTACGATATCGGATTCCAGGTATGGGGCGCCGGCGTTCCAATCCTTGACAGTTTTGGTGACGCAGTAGAGTGGTGCCTTACAACACTTGGTCATACTTATACTCGTGCATCGGACGATTTCTCCGCTGACAAGGAACTTTCAAATGCGCAAAACTTTCTCGCCGCAGGTAAAGACGGCCTGATGATCCAGCTCTCCGCCGGCCCGGTTCTCAATCAGGTTGCGAAGGAGTGCGCGGAGAAGAAGATACCGCTTGCTACCTATATCACAATCGGCGACGATCCCGATATCGAAAACCTCGCAAAAACAAACGAGTATTGGGTTGGCGCCTGCGATTCGCAGCTTGTTCTTGACGGTGAGCTTGTCGCTCAGTACGCGCTTGATGCCGGCTGCAAATCTGCCGTTATCATCGGCGGCAACATCGGCGACAACAGCCAGGATCAGCGCCAGAACGGCTTTACCCAGGTATTTGAAGCAGGTGGCGGAAAAGTCCTCTCCACGGCCCGCTGCACAGACAACTCCGAAGCCCCCACAAAGGCGCAGGACATGCTCGCCGCTAATCCTGACGCGGATTGTCTGTATGCGATGGTCGGTGATTATGTGGAAGGTTCCATGCTCGCGATCGAAAACCTCGGACGTTCAGACAAAATAAAGATGTTCATGTCATGTGTTGACGCAACAAGTGCCCAGTACATCAAAGAAGGCAAGATTACATGCGCTAATGACGGAATATCCCTTGGCGCGTATATCGCCACCACAATGATGATCAACTTCCTTGACGGGCATCCGATAAAGGACGCAAATGGTTACGCCCCGCGTTTCTCCGCGAAGCCGATAAAGGTTGATGCGTCTAATGTCGACCTATATCTGCAAATCTTTTATTCATCAGACCCAGCCATCAAGCCGGTAAATAAAGCTATGCTTGAGAGCCTCTTATGGCGCAACAACCCTGATGTTACATACCAGACTTACATCGATCTGATTAACAATATGGGTGAGCTTTCCTATATTGCCGAACAGAACGGGCTGAATTAACCGGATGTTACGTAAAGGGCAATGAACGAAGGTCCATTGCCCTTTTACGTCATTACAGCGGTATTATTACGGAGAAGGTAATGAGCAATAATATAAAGAAGAATCTGATAACCGCAGCCATATTTATTGTGTGCTTTGCGGTCGCGCTTTTTTTATTCAATATTGTTTCAGGAGGAAAATTCCTGGCGGCGGAAAATATCGTCGTCGTCCTGTCGCATATTGTCTATCCTGCCTTTACTGCCTGGGGATTATCGTTCCTTTTTGCCTGCGGCTATACTGATATGTCCGTCGGCGGCGTTGTGGTTCTCGCAGCATTTGCTTCGAACATATTTGGTAACTGGTACGGTTACGGTGGTGTTATAATCCCCGGAATCGTCGTGGGAACACTTCTTATTTTCGTGAATTTTAACATCTTCGCATACACAAAAATCCCGTCGTGGATAGCGAGTATATCGCTGGCGATGATTTACGAGGCCTTTGGTTTCTTTCTTAAAACGAACAGAGGCACCAAGTCTCTTGTAACAACACCGCTCCTTCGCGATTTTCGCGCTCTTGGACAGCTGCCCTGGAGCTTTATTCTTCTAGCCGTCGGGTTTGTGGCCGTTTATCTCATATATAACCACACGACGATAGGTCTAAACATCCGTGCTATTGGTGGCAATAAGGACGTCTCCAAGGCAATGGGTGTTAACGTGAACAAAACGCTTCTCTGGGTTGGCATCCTGGCCGGTTTGTTTATTGGTATCGCGGCCGTTATTCAGTTGAGCTACAGCGGTACGCTTACGGTAAAAACCGGTCTTACGAGTATGAGTATGATATTCCAGCCACTGGCGATTTTGCTGCTTTCCCAGATACTTCAAAAGTGGATTAACATTACAATAGCTATCCCTATCTGCTCGCTTATTATCTATTCAGTATTCAATTTGCTGACGATTCTGCATGTTCCGTCCGGAACGCTGCAGGAGGCATGTCTTGGCGCATTTCTTATCGTATTTGCCATGATTGGACAGAGGAAGAATACGGGGGTGGTGAAGTAATGGGAGAAAATGCACTTGAAATCCGCGGCCTGAGCAAATCCTTCGGTTCCACACGGGCGAATATAGGTATTGACTTTACGCTTAAAAAGGGTGAGGTTCATGGGTTAATCGGAGAAAACGGCTCTGGAAAAAGTACGCTGATATCACAGATCGCGGGAATATATCAGCCTGACGAAGGTGAAATGACGCTGGACGGTGACGCTTATGCTCCGCGCAGTCCGCTGGATGCGAATCATCGCCGCGTCTCGATGGTTGTGCAGGAATTGGGCGTTGTCAAATCTCTTCCGGCGGGTGTAAATATTTTTCTGGGACGGACAAAGATGTTCTCTAAATTCGGTGTCGTAAGCCTGAAAAAGCTGAATCAGGCGGCAAACGAAGAATTTGAGAAGTGGGATTTGCCCAAGGTTAACCTCGCAGGCTTTTCCGAAGAAATGACAATTGAAACCCGTAAGATGATTGAACTGGTTAGGGCTATGAGTATAGACCCGGAAGTCTTAATACTCGATGAGATAACGCAGTCTCTGTCGTACAACAACCGATTGAGGTTGTATAGGCTGATCGAAAAGTTCAAAGCGATGGGGCGCAGCATCATCATTATTACCCACGACGTTGAAGAGATGATTGAAATAACCGACCGCATTACTGTACTGCGTGACGGAAAGGTTACCGGGGTACTCAACTCCGCTGAGACAACGCCTGACGAGGTCAAGCGTCTGATGGTCGGGCGGGAGATAGCCGGCGAATACTACAGAAGTGATACCGCGCCTGATTTCGACGACAGCACCCCTGTTCTCTCTGTTAAGAACATTTCAGTTAAAGACGAAATCCATGATGTCTCCTTTGAGGTCCATAAGGGTGAAATACTCGGATTCTGTGGTATTTCGGACAGCGGAATCCATACTGTCGGTAAGGCTGTGTACGGTCTTGAGAAGCTCTCCTCAGGTGAGGTGCTCCTCGACGGTGAGCCTCTAAAATCTCCGATGCACGCACTCGCCTCAAATATGGCGTATGTTCCGAAGGATCGCGACAACGACGCCCTAATGATGCAGGCATCCATCTGGGAAAATTTTGCGCTGCCGTCAATTGCTGAGCTGACGGACAAAGTTGGATTCATCTCCCCGCGCAAACTCCGTGCGCTGGGACAGCGTATGACCAAGCAAATGGCTGTCAAGTGCCGTGATATCTATCAGCCAATGACAGACTTGTCCGGCGGCAATAAGCAGAAGGTTAACCTCGGGCGCTGGCTTGCAAAGGACATCAAGCTGCTGATACTCGACTGCCCCACCCGTGGCGTTGACGTTGGTGTCAAGACATATATCTATTCACTCATGAAGGAAGCTAAAGCGAAGGGAATTGCGATTATTCTTATCTCTGACGAGCTAACGGAGGTTTTGGGTATGTCTGACAGGCTCTGTGTCATGAAAAATGGCGAGCTCAAAACCATCATCCCCCGAGGCGACGACTTTACGGAGCATTCTTTGATAAAGGTTATGGTGTAACAGCAATGAAAAAATTCAAAATTAAAGCTGGTACTCTTGTACCGTTCATAGCGCTTATCGTCATATTCACATTCTTCGCTATCGCTAGTAAAGGCAAAACCTTTGCGCCTGACAACCTGCTGCGTCTGGTCGATCAGTCGGCAATTACGATACTGCTTGGTCTTGGCATGTTGTTTGTTGTTGCCCAAGGGTCGATAGATCTTTCCGTGGGTGTCAATCTCGCGCTGTCAGGCGTTATCGGAACATATGTTGCGAATATCGTAGGTGGCTGGGCATTTATTCCGGCATGCCTGATTGTTGGTCTCGTGATCGGTGTTTTCAACGGTGTTATGGTGGCCCGCTTCAAAGTCAATTCGTTTATGCTGACAATATCCATGCTTATTGGCGTTCGCGGCATTGTGAATTTTATTCAGGAGAGTTTGATGAAAACTACGGGTTTCGGTTCGCAAAACTTGCCGCAATCCATGCTGTTTTTGGGTGATTCGACGGTGCGGCTCATCATATTTATCGTTGTGCTCGCGCTTATGGCGTATTTGTTTGAGTTTACAAAGCTGGGTCGATACGGTAAGGCGATTGGCGAAAACGAGACGGTCGCAAAAAATGTCGGCATCCCTGTGACGCTGATGAAAATTCTCGCGTTTTCAATTTCCGGAATTCTCGCGGGGCTCGGCGGTGTATTTACCGTGGCGCAGCTTGGCTCCACCAACCAGACGATGGGCGTGTTTCGGGAAATGCAGACTGCAATGTCGGTTTTCCTCGGCGGCGTCCTTGTTACCGGCGGAGCGAGCGCAAAGATATATAAAGTTGTGCTCGGATCAATATCGATAACACTCATCGTTAACGGCCTTGCAATTATCGGAAAAGCGGAGAGCCATATCTCACAGACTGTTGAGGGGTTTATCCTTTTAATTATCCTGTTTGTTACAATTATCGTTAACAGCGGAGGCTTTAAACGCTTTTTTGCGGCGCGGAAAAAAACAGATAAAGCACACCTTGCCGAATCAACTGAGCAATAAAGTGATAGGATTACCTCTCATATATTTGCATACAAAGTGGTAACCACCAATCGACAAGCGCATATGTGCAGAGACTCGTACCGGTCTGGGATACTGTATTATCCGGCCTGTGCGAGTCTTTTATTTGTAATCGTATGTGTAAGACGGCGTGCCCTCCTGATTGCATTCGGTATGTTCGGGTGGAGGCCTCATCATTTCCGGCAAAAATATTTGTTACATCGGCCCGAATAGAGTATAAATAGGGTAGAGGTGTGTCTATGAAAAGCTTCGAAGAGCTCTGCGCAGAGAATTACGGCAGGATTTACAAATACATTTTTGCTATGACCGGCCTCCGTGAACCGGCTGAGGATCTGATACAGGATGTATTCACCGCCGCATTTGAAAAAGGTGACGGCTTTCTGCGTCATGAAAACCCGCCGGCGTTTTTATATAAGACAGCGCGCAATATGACGCTGACCTACCTGAAACGGCAGCAGCGTTACACCGTCGAGTATCTCGATGAATACACGGCCGACGACGATGACGATCTGTGCGACAGGCTGCTCCGGGATCAGGACAGGCAAATTGACGAGGAGGTCTGCGCCGAAAAGGTCCTCGGCAGTCTCGACAGCCGTCAGCAGGCACTGTACGTGCAGCGCTACATCGAGCGGCTGCCGATTCGTGACATCGCCCGGGCCCAGGATGTCAGCGAACCGGCCATGCGGATGCGGCTCATGAGACTCAGGCGGGAAATTATGGGCGTTGTCAAGGACTTAAAGCTCGACGAAACATCCGTTACATAAGGACATTTCGGATATATACAAGTGTAAGGCGCCTTAACCAGACAGGAGTGGTTTAATGAATAACAAAACCGACAGCAGAATAACACAGCTTGTTAAAGAGCTCGATTCGGCCGTCCTGCGCGGGGATGATGAAAAATCCGGTGAAATAACGGATATCCTTTTCCGCCTGCAAGGCGGCAGTGAAGAAGACACCGTTTTACCGGTATTATTTGCCGCGCGCATCGCGTCACGCCCGAAAGCCGGCACCGGCGGACGCAGGGCGAGGTCAAAGCGCTTCAAGAGAATGCTCAGCATCGCCGCGGCTGCCGTACTCGTCATGACCCTTGGCGTCACGGCGCTGGCCACGCGGTTTTTCGGTCTCAGGGATATGGTCATAAAAAGCGACCTGCCGGCCATCACCGATTCGGGTACTGCCGCAGGGGCGGCTGCCGGAACTGAGACAGCGCCGCCGGCCGAAGGGCAGGACAGCCCCGAACCGGATTATGAACTGATACCTTTACAGGGTTACCCCGACAGCAACGAATACAAAGCCAGCGCGGAATGGGAGCTTTTCCGTCAAAACTACGATACCGACGGCAGCATCATCAGTCAGGTCGGTAACAACCCCAACGAGTACACTGAAAAGTATCCGGCGTATCTTGTCTATTCAAAGGAAATGGCCGATAAGCTGGAGGAAATCATCGCAAAATACGGATTGAAGCTTCACACGTCCACCATCACCATCGCCGAAAGCACTGAGGATTTGCTGCGCCTGGCAGGTGTCGAGAATTTCATCAAAAGCGGCGGCAGCGGTGGCGTTAACAGAGTTTATGGCGGATATGCTTACGACGAATGGGGCCGTCATCGAATACCAGTTCAGGAATGAAATGAAGGGCGTTTTCTCCGACGTCTGCCTGAATGTCGGCGACGCGGACGCCTATCGGGAATGGCAGTACACAACAAAGAGCGGCGTGCCGGTTTCACTGGCGCTGGGCGAAACAAAAGCGCTGATCATCGCGGACCGGGATAACTCCTTTATCGTCGTCAACGTGCTCGCCGGCACCGGCGACAGCGGCTTCGGCTCCAGCAGCATTACAGAACAGGATTTGCGGAGCTTTGCCGACATGTTTGATTTCACAAAAATCCGCTGACATTATCCCGTGGCGAACTAACAGGGGCTGCAGCAAAACGATAGTTGCTGCAGCCCCCGATTTATGCCCTGAAGCCGGAGGTTAAGCCGGAAGAAGAGCCTCTCTGGATAACAGTGCTCTCCTTAATGTTATTAGCTGTTCTTTAATGATTTTTTTAGACAATTTTTTATGTGCAAAGCATTAATAGTCTAGTTTATTTGTAATGACGGTGATATAATTTAACTGGTTAGTTTATTCGCGATAAATAGAACGTATGAGAAAGGGGAAATAATAATGTCGAAGTTGAGCATTATCGAAGGAATCGGAGAGGTCTATGAGGACAAGCTGAAAGCAGCCGGAGTGAATTCAATGGAAGCATTGTTGGAAACTTGCGCAACTAAAAAAGGAAGAACCGAACTGGCTGAAAAAGCGGGGATTTCCGAGAAGTTGATTCTTAAATGGGCAAACCATGCCGACCTCGCCCGCATCAAGGGCATCGGAGGAGAGTATGCCGAATTGCTGGAAGCGGCCGGTGTTGACACGGTGCCTGAGCTTTCAAACCGCAGAGCCGATAATCTTTTCAAGAAGGTACAGGAAGTCAACGAAGCCAAGTCCCTTGTAAGAAAGCTTCCCACGGAATCACAGATAGAAGACTGGATCAAGCAAGCTGCCGCACTGCCCCGCGTTTTGCAATACTAACTACTTGGGGAGGAATATTTAGTGCTGAAAGAGTTCAAAGAGTTTGCGTTTAAAGGGAATGTTATCGATCTGGCCGTTGGCGTGATTATCGGCGGTGCATTTGGTAAAATCGTTACTTCCTTGGTGAATGACCTTTTAATGCCCGTTATTGGCGCGTTGCTGGGCGGACTCAGCTTTGTCGATTTAAAGTATGTCATCACACCCGCCAGCGGTGATGTTGCCGAAGTTGCTATTCGTTATGGCGCGTTTATTCAGTCAATAGTGGATTTCCTGATTATTGCGTTCTCCATTTTTCTGTTTGTTAAGCTTTTCTCCATAAGAAAAAAGAAAGAGGCGGAAGCAACGCCCGAACCTCCGGCGCCGGCGCCTGAGGTTGTACTGCTTGAGGAAATCCGCGATTTACTGAAATCAAAACAATAAAGGAGACAACTATGGAT
Source organism: uncultured Papillibacter sp. (assembly GCA_964628265.1). GTDB lineage: Bacteria > Bacillota > Clostridia > Oscillospirales > Oscillospiraceae > Sporobacter. Next base: position 12,564 of record CAZVLO010000017.1, on the reverse strand, counting down.
ATCAAGGCAAAGATTGAAGAGATTGTGAAGAAGGTGAAGTCGGATAAAGACTTTGCATCTAAATTTTCCAGCGATCCGGTGAAGGCAATTGAATCGGTCCTTGGTGTCGATCTGCCTGATGACCAGATTAAATCTCTGATTGACGGGGTAAAGGCAAAAATATCTATGGATAAGGCCGGCGGCCTGCTGGGCTCTATCAAAAAAATGTTTTAACAAAAATCGGGCAGGAATCGCAGAAGAGGCTTATCGCCCCAGCTGCTCCTGCCCGTCTTTTTTTGTTTTAAAGCACGGATGAGTTATTTCATGAACGGTGATGTGATTGACTCTATGAAAAAAACAGTTGGCTTTCTTCTCTCTTTATTTCTCGTTATCAGCCTTCTGACAGGCTGCTTCAGCGTATCCGATGCTGTTCCTGATGCAACACGCACAAGCCCTGATTCTGTTGAAACGCCGGTAACGGCAGATTATCTGGATGAAGACGGTATCTACACTTCAAAAGATGACGTAGCTCTCTATATTCATCAGTATGGTAAGCTGCCGCCGAATTTTATTACGAAGAAGCAAGCACAGGAACTCGGATGGAGCGGCGGTTCACTTGAACAGTATGCGCCGGGAAAATGCATCGGGGGCAGCCATTTCGGGAATTATGAAGGGCTTTTGCCGACGAAGGATGGCAGAATATATACCGAGTGTGATATTGACACACTGGGGGAAGAGAGCAGAGGCGCAAAACGGATCGTCTTCTCTAATGACGGTTTGATTTATTTTACCGAGGATCATTATAGAAGCTTCACTTTGCTTTACGGGGATGAAAACACTTGAAAATCATCATCATTGACGGCAGTGAGATGACATCACGTGAAAACGCGCATGCATATCTTGCCGAAAAACTATCGCTTCCGGCTTACTATGGCGGGAATCTTGATGCTCTGCACGACTGTCTCGGCGACATCTCAGAAAATACACACTTGATAATTCGCCACTGTGCTAAGATAGAGATTACCCTGGGGTCATATGGTGCGGTGCTCTTACAGATATTCAAGCATTCAGCCGAAGAAAATGACTTTCTGACGCTTTTCTTATGCGATGACTAGTATACCTTTGATTTATACCCGGATGTCATCATAATCGCCATGACCCGCGGGCTCTATGATTATTTGATGCGGGGCATTGAACCTGCTGCTCCCTCAAGTCCTAACGCCAAATCTTCTCGAACACCCGCTTCTTTCGAGGGTTCAATTTCAAATACACGATCGACAGTCGTATAATCACTGTATCCCAATCTCGCTAAAGGTTTAATCCTGGCAATATCAATTTTTCCATCCTGCATGATAAACTCATCTTTAATATGAATCCCCACGACCTTGCCGATAATAATATCAGCTGTGCCGCTGCGGCCATTTGCAGGCAGACGCAGTGTTTGTACATATATACACTCAAGCTGTATCGGCGAGGCCGCAACGCGCCAAGGCTTTACATAAATACTGGGGGCTTTCTCAAGACCTGCTGCCTCGAATTCGTCAACACCAGGCGGGAATTCTGCGGCTGTTGTGTTCATGGCCATTCGAAGGTCATAGGTAACCATGTTGTGGACAAACTCACCGGTCTGTTCAATATTTTCTGTTGTATCCTTACGGTTTTGCAGATGTCCTTGATTAATTGATACCGCAACATAAGGCGGATCGAATGTCAGGTTGGTGAATTGACTATACGGGGCAAGGTTTGGAATTCCCTCGGGGCTTAGTGTCGAGAGCCATCCAATAGCCCTGGGCACTACACATGACTTAAAAGGCGGACGCGCCAACCCATGATCATTTTTATCCGGACTATAAAACATATTTGGCCTCCCCATTACTGTATAATTTGTAATTCAACCATATCATAGTAATGAACAAGCAAGTTGTAAACGGTTTTTGTCGGTATGTCCTGGTTCTGTTTAGAGACCAGGGCAGCCGCTCAGCCATGCAGATGCTTTGGTTACCCTTCTATCGATTCCAGCTTCAATATGACTGGCCTAACGCCGTCGTTGCAGCAGGCAATATTATAATCTTCACCGAACACCTTGCCGCCGCCGGCTAAGGTGCAAGCTATGTTTTGTACAGCCTGCCAAGCATACTCGCAAAAGCCGTCAGGCTTGCTGTTGCCAAACAAACCGCCGGTAACAAATACATCACCCACGCTCATAACAGGACATACTCCGAACTCAGGAGACATATACTCATCCCGCAAGTCCTCAAAAAGTGTTGTTTTAAGTACAGTTATCTGGCATTTTTTCATTTAAGGACCTCCTGTTTAGTTGTTAGAGCAGCACCCCTTGTTGTAGGCTTGAAACCACAGCAAGGGGTGTGCTGAACTTGTGAAGTGTTATGGCCGGATGTTATTTTTCGTAATACTCTCTGCTGTAGCAGTACATCTCCTGCATACCATCCCACAGTATCTTTTCGTCACCGCCGAAGATGGTACAGAACAAGCCGCCATTCTTGCCGAGATCATCGACATACTGCCGCGATTCCTTAATAACCAGTTCGCTTGCCGATGGGACCATGTACACGTCAAATCCGATTTTGTCACCGTACTGCTCTTTATAAGCCTTAATATCATTAGCGCGCACCTGGAGCTGCAGGAAGTCAGCACCCAGTGAAATAGCGTGCGGCACAAATCTCTTGACGCATCCACAGGTGTGGAAGGTAATGCTGACACCGCTCTCTTTGACATGTTTGAAGAAGATCTCGGACGGTTCATAGATAATTTCGTCCATCATCCGCTCGCCGAAGAAGGAGTCGCGCTCAGTACCCCAGTCGTCATGATACATGATCATATCGGTTGGGAAGTACTTTGTTGTCCTGTCGAACATCTCGCAGTTAAAGCGGGACAACTCCGCCATAAATTCGCGGCACGCTTCCGGCTCTTCAGCAAGGGCAAGCATGGCTTCCGTGTAGCCGCCCAGTACGGCTACCAGTCGCTCGGTACAGCCCTGACCGAAATCATAGTAATTCATCTTCCCTGGATGATAATATGGCTGGTTCATATACTTTTCACAGCTGGCCTTGATGCGGTCTTCGCTGAGGTCCGGCCAGACAATCTTCTTCTCCCACTCGGTAATGTCGTCGAGTACAGGGGCCTGGTTCGGTTTCAGCATGGAGCCGCTGGCACTGGGGACCCACTCCCACACACATCCAAAAAGGTCGGTCCAGTTACACCGCTCGGTGAAATCAAAGCGCAGGTCGGGCAGACCGGTCAGCACACCACCCAGGGTGTGGTTAAAATCGGTGAGAGACATGGGAACCCACATCGGGTTCTCATGTCTGAGTACCCGTTGGAAATTCTCCTTGGGAGAAATGGGATAATCAAACACAGGAACGTTTATCGGTGTAATTGTTGTCCCTACGTATTCATGTTTCGAGCCCGGAGCCATATAGGGTATCCGTTCGTATTTCATTACATACCTCTTTCTGCCTCTTATGGCATATATACTGGTGTTGTTTTCTTCTGAGCTCTAATCTTTTTTTGTAATCTCAATGTAGCCTTCGTCAGCATTGACCAGGACCATATCACCTGTCTCAATAACCTCCATGGGGTCCCTCTCAAAATCTGTCATGGACGGGACATGCCCCGCCAGCGCGCACAATACGTTAAGGGGACTGGCCACTGTGTGTATAAACGCTGCCGGCTTATTGGGTCCTCTGCCATATGCCATAAACCCGCCGGACCCCCTGGGTGACGGAAAAACCAGCACCTTCCCCTTATAAGGGACTTTGAACAAGGGATGGTTTCGCTCCGTGGTGTAACCGCGTGCGGGGCTGACATTGGCAAACCCCTGAAGGGGCATCGGTGAAACCAGTGCTTCTGCTTCAACACAGCCGGGGTATTCACAGCGCCCTTTGATCCGTATCTTTCTCATGCTTCTACCTCCATTCCCCACGCCATTTGCCTGTCAGCGCAGCATCGATGCAATCGTCTGTAGAGCCGTAGCACACCTGAAGCCTGTTGTCGTCATCGGGATAGCAGCCGGTAACGTAATAAGCCTGCTTCGCTGTGTCAACCGCGAGGGTCTTAACGCCTTCCGGCACCGAGCCCATCGCAGCAAGGCACGCTCCGGACATCAGATGCGCGCCGGCATCTGCGAGAATTTTCGTGTAACCCATATTCCTTGCCACATCATAAAGCCAGGGAGCTGTCATTATCCAAAGCGGTATTCTGCACTTTTTGCCTTCAAGCTTTCTGGCCAAAAGCATCAGATCGACAATATTCAGGTGTGGGCAGCCCAGATAAACCATATCCACAACGTCCGTCGTGTGGAAGTTCAATGTCTCATAGGCCTTCTTCAGCTCACGTTCCCCGATTAACGTCTCGCGTTTCGGCTTCTTGCCACCCAAAGCCCACTCGAGCGTCGGCGCTTCCGGTGTACTGCCCGGGATGTGGTACATTGCCACACCACCACCCGTGTGGATCGCTGAATTGAGCTTCTGGTATTGTGTCGTCGTCGGTTTTGCTGTCCCCGTCAGTATCGGTATGTCGCAGTGGACATCTTCACCGACAGCAAAGCCAAAAACATCCCATTCCATATCCGTCTTAATGGTGCGCTCTGTCTTTACGAGAACGGTACCGTATCTGTTTTCAGTGATGTGCAGGCCATAATACGGTGCCTTCCCTAAAAAACATGTCGCAAAGGTTCCGTCAAAGTTCGTGCGGGCACCTAAGACAGCATTGCAGTATGGTATCTGTGAGCTCTCAAACCAGGAACAGTGCTGCCCCACGGAGGGCAGATATGTCATGGTGAGATAGTTCGCGCAGGAGTGTGTCGTCAGCATCCCCATTTTCCTATAGAGCCTGAAAAAATCCTCGTGCATGGCCTTCTCGTGAAACACGGGGTCATCCTGCCTGTCATTTTTATTCTGATAGGCGCAGATGTTACAGCCTTCCCAGCCGTGGACAGGCGGCTGTTCAGGGAAAGGAGACTTATCGGCGAATGTGGGGATTTTGAAATGCGCTCCGGATGCGGCGAGTTCTTCCAACTCTTCAAGAGCAAACGAATAAAAGGGAGACATCGCATTTCCGGGCGTATGCATATCGCCTGTCCCGTCCAAATCAACCAGCCGCTCGGCTCCGGCGATTTCGCACATTTCCACCAGGTACTGCATACAGACCTGTGGGATTTTTCCATCCTCGCCCTGCAGGATTCTCTTTTCGTCATCTGTCAAATGAACCATATGTACCTCCAATATCAACAGCCTTGCGCCAATTGCCTCCACCGCAGTTGAATCAACACGTAGGGGAAATGCGCCCGTCTGTCGTTTTATATCTTTTTTTAATCGTCTATAACGACGACGTTTTTCAAAGCGCCCTTCATGGAATCCTCCAGCGCCTCCATTATCTGATCCAGCGTGAAGCGGTGCGTCAGCAGAGAATCAATATCAATCATACCCTTGCGGTACATGTCCATATATTTTGGAATGTCCCTGCGCGGTGTCACGGCTCCCATGACGCTTCCGGTAACACGTTTACCTGCGAGTACATCAAAATAGTTGAGCTCGTTCATGTATTCATTCTCCCGCAGTTCGTGGCCGACGATAACCATCTGCCCATAGCCGGCCGTCAGATCCCAGGTCATCTTCTTAATCCCCTTTCCGGCCACCGCCACCAGGGAATGGTCTACGCCAAAGCCGCGCGTGATCTTCTTGACCTCTTCAACAGGGTCGCAATTCTTTGGATTAATGGTGTGTGTAGCACCGAATTTCTTCGCCGCCTCCAGCTTCACGTCCATTGTGTCTATGGCAATAATCGGAATTGCGCCGGAAAGCCGCGCGCCCATAATGCCGCTGAGGCCTACACCGCCGCATCCAACCACGGCAAAGCTCTCACCCGGTTTTATCTTACACCTGTTGAGTACAGCGCCGAAGCCGGACATAAAGCCGCAGGCCAAAGCCGAACCGATCTCAAAAGGAATATCATCGTCCAGCTTGCACAGCATGGACTCGTGTGCGTTTGTGTACTCGGCAAATCCGCTGGACCCGGAACAGGTTTGTATGCACACCTCTCCGTTAAGCCTCGTGAACGGACTCGGGATACGGAACAGCTTGCTTGTGGAGGTAACATTCTCACAGAACCAATGCCGGTCGTGCAGGCACTGATCACAGTGACCGCAGCCCTGCCGCACCTCTGTACACAGTACCCTGTCCCCCGGTTTGACGTAGGTCACCTTAGACCCGCATTTGTCTACAACACCGGCGATCTCGTGGCCTGCCATACCCCTTCAGCGCGTGTATATCACTGTGGCAGATTGTACATGTCTTAACCTTCAACCGGACTTCATAATCACCCGGCTCAGCAAGCTCCACTTCCTCAACAATGACATCAAGTCCCATTTTCGGGACAAGTGCTGCTTTACACCTCATTTTAACTTTCCTTTCTTTTCATTAATTTAGCCTAAAGCTATATATCCTGTTTATACTCCTTCACCGGCAAAAAATCTTGCCGCTCTTTTGCCCGGCATAAGTTACCTGTCGGATTTTTTCGTAATCTCTATATAACCTTCGTCAGCGTTTACGAGAACCATATCACCCGTTTCGATGTACTTCATCGGATCGTCCTCAAAATCCGTCATCATCGGCACGTGCGCCTGGAGGGCGCACCCGACTGTGAGCGGGCTGCTCTTCGTGTGGACAAAAGCGGCGGGCTTTTTGCCGAAACCGTACATCAGGAAGCCGCCCGAACCGCGAGGTGAGTAAAACACCAGTACCTTGTCGGTGTACGGGACCTTGAATAACGGATGGTTTCTTTCCGTCGTGTACCCGTTTTCCGGACTTACATTTGTAAAGCCCTGCAAATATTTAGGGGCAACAATAGCCTCCGCCTCGACACATCCGGGATACTCGCACCGGCCTTTAATTCTGATTTTTTCCGCCATGTCCGCTACCTCCATTCTCCGCGCCATTTTCCGGTGAGCGCGGCGTCAATGCAGTCATCCTGTGAGCCGTAGCACACCTGCAGACGATAGTCGTCGTCAGGATAACAGCCTGTAACATAGTAAGCTTGCTTTGCCGTATCGACTGCGACATTTCGGACGCCCTCCGGAACAGCACCCATCGCCGCAAGACACGCGCCGGACATCAGGTGTGCGCCCGCCTTTTTGAATATATCTATGTAGCCAAGCTTCTTCGCGCTATCGTACAGCCACGGCGCGGTCATAATCCATAGGGGAATCCTGCACGACTTGCCTTCAAGCTTCCTTGCAAGGAGCATAAGATCGACAATGTTCAGATGTGGACAGCCCAGATAAACAAGATCAACATCGTCCGAGGTGTGGAAGTTTAGGATGTCATATGTCTCGCGAAGCGCTTCTTCACCCAACTTGATATGCTTCCTGAATGGCCTGCCGCCGGTTGCAAAATCTATTGTAGGCGCTTCAGGAGTAATCCCGGGCAAGTGATACATTCTCACCGCGCCGCCGGAGCTGCACGCAGAGTTAAATTTCTGGTACTGTGTCGTCGTCGGGCGCGTGGTCCCTGTAACGACGGGAACTTCCACATCGCATGCCTCGCCGACGGTGAATCCATAGACATCCCATTCAAGATCAGTCTGTATAAGGCGGTCGGTTTCGACCAGTATCGTTCCGTAACGGTTCTCGGTAATGTGCATGTCGTAATATGGTGCCTTACCGAGCAGGCAGGTTGCGAGCGTGCCGTCAAAGTTCGTTCGCGCGCCGAGAGTGGCGTTGCAGTAAGGCATCTGGCTGCTTTCAAACCAGGAGCAGTGCTGGCCGACACTGGGCAGATAGGACATGGTCAGGTAATTTGCGCAGGAATGCGTCGTAATCAGCCCCATCTTGCGCAGGATTTTGAATTCCTCTTCATGCATTGCCTTTTCATGGAATGCCGGGTCATCCTGTCTCGCGGCCGGGTTTTTGTAAGAGCAAATATTACAGTTTTCCCATCCATGGATAGGCGGCTGTTCGCCAAAAGGCGATTTGTCGGCAAAGGTCGGAATTTTAAACTTCCCGCCCTGCTCAGCAAATTCAGCGAGCTCATCATACGTAATGACGATATGCTGGCTTAGCGCAAGACCGGGGGTATGCATATCTCCGGTTCCATCGAGATCGACAAGACGGTCTGCGCCGGCGATCTGACACATCTCTACCAGATACTGCATACACTTCTGTTTGACGATGCCCTCATCGCCGTTAAGCATTCGCTTTTCAGCATCTGTTAAGTTTGGCATTGTTTGCATAGAATATCTCCTTTTCTCGTTATTCCTCGTTACAGATAACCACGTTCTTCAGTGCGCCACGCTCGGAATCGTCAAGCGCCTCCTGAATGTCATCAAGCATAAAGCGGTTTGTCAATAATGCGTCGAGATTAATCATTCCGCGGCGGTACATATCCATATATTTCGGAATATCGCGTCGCAGTGTTACCGCACCCATAACAGAACCTGTAATCCGCTTACCCGCGAGAACCTCCATAAAGTTAAATTCGTTCATGACCTCATTGCGCGGGTGCTCGTGACCGACAACGACCATTTGACCGTAGCCTGCGGTCAGGTCGAAAGTTGATCGCTTAATCCCCGGCCCCGCGACGGCGACGAGGGAATGATCCACACCAAAACCATCTGTTATTTTTTTAACTGCTTCAACCGGATTAACTTCTTTAGGGTTAACTGTATGCGTCGCGCCAAACTTAATTGCAGCTGCAAGCTTTTCCGGCTTAGTGTCAATCGCAATAATCGGAATCGCACCGGAGAGCCGCGCACCCATAATCGCTGAGAGGCCGACACCGCCGCAGCCTGTGACAGCGAAACTCTCTCCGGGCTTAATTTTACAGCGATTCAGCACCGCGCCGAAACCGGACATGAAGCCGCAGGCAAGCGCGGAGCCGATTTCAAACGGTATATCATCATCCAGCTTTACAAGCATGTTTTCATAAGCGTTCGTGTAAGTAGCGAAGCCGGAGGCGCCGGAGCAGGTCTGGATGACTCGTTCACCGTTAAGGCGCGTGTACGGACTCGGCACACGGAAGGACATTGGTTCGATATTCTTGCAGAACCAAGGCCGGTCGTGAAGGCACTGATCACAGTAGCCGCAGCCTTGGCGCACTTCGGAGCACAGCACCCGGTCTCCGGGCTTTACATATGTAACCTTCTCACCAATGGCGTCGACAATTCCGGCAATCTCATGGCCGGCAGCCCCCGGCCCCTCGTATTCACCATGCTCGCCCGTCAGGGCGTGGATATCGCTGTGACAGATGGTGCATGTCATGACCTTGAGGCGCACGTCATATGGCCCGGGATCTGCAAGCTCAACTTCCTCAACAACAACATTTCTTCCCATACGCGGTGCAAGCGCAAGCTTTACTCTCATCACAAAAACTCCTTTTATTTTTCATATGGTTCACAGCTGCAGCGATGCCTGCCGACCGGTTTGACACCGCACTAATTCAATGCTATTTCAGGTAATAGTCCCTGCCGTAATTATAAGCCTCTTCTGCAATCCATGCGTTTACCTTCGGGATCGTTTCGTCACCGTATCTTCCAAGCGCCGCGCCGGAAAACGCAAAGCCTCCGTCAGGGGCAAATTGGTCAATCGTGTCCCTGACCGTCTGCCTTATTGCCGCCTCATCGACCTCCGGCCATGTGATTGGCGGCACCCATTTGTATGTGCCGCATATCGCAAAGTCACGGCCGTATTTCCTCTTTACCGCATCCAGATCGTTCATGTTCTGGGCCGGGTCCCAAATTTTTACGCCGATGTCAATCATATCGTCGATGAATTCCTCACATTTACCGCAGTTGTGGAACTGCACCGGTATGCCTCTGTCGACAGCCGGCTGAGTCAACCGCTTATAAACCGGCTTTAGTATATTGCGGTATGAGTCCGGTGATATAAACGGGCTGATAGCGGACGCTGTATCGTCCAGGAGATACAGAATATCAGGATCGTAATAATCAACGGTCGCCTGAACAATGGGCATATAGACATCAGCCATGAAATTCAGCAGTTCTTCAAAACACTCCGGCTCTTCATAGATAGCCATCAACCCATTGGTGAAGCCCATAAATGCAATGACCTGCTGGAACGGCATAAGTCCGACAGTCGCCATTGCAGCTGATTGTGTGCGATCCAAACCTGCTTTCTCACAGTCCTTTCTCGCAAGCCTTTCCCAGTCAATTCCTTCAGGTATCTCCGGTTTCTTAATCACTTCATGCCATTTTGTTATATCTTCAAGCATAAAACTGTTCGGTTCGGGGATACAGGCAAAGTTTGTCTCCTCGTTGGCGATATAGTTGACACCCCAAATGTCCTTTCGGCCCTGTGGAGCAGGTGTTATATGGGTTTCGTCAAACAGAGAAGGGCCAATGATTTTACACGCCGTCTCGTTATTGTACCCCGGAAACCCCATCGTAAAGATTGGTATGTATTCGGGTATTTCTCTCCGCGTCAGCCTCAGGTAATTTTCCTTAGGGCTCAATCTGGATTTCGGCATAATCCCGCTCCTTTTGTAAACAGTTATGGGTATCAGCATTATAAATAAATATACTATAATTATTATATAACCCTTTGTTCAGTTTTGTATAATTCTATTCACAGTATCAGTTATAGCCTTTAGGTTATAACCCATACAGAATTCATTCTTGACCACAGAACCGGTATACATCTAGAATGGAATTACAAGAATTCAACATGAGTTGATAATAGTTTAAAAATGCTACTGAAAAAACAATAACAGAAGGGGGCAATCAGATGTTTGGATACACAGGCAAACTCCTTTTCGTTGACTTATCAACAGGCGAAGCAAAAGTCAGGGAACTGGACGAATCGATTGCGAGAAATTTCATTGGCGGACCATCACTGGGCGCGAAGATTTTATACGACGAGATGCCTGCAAATACAGACGTCTTTTCCGAAGACAGTATGGTCGGCTTTATCGCAGGCCCGGCAAACGGTTCGGGCGCTTTAATGGGCGGCCGTTATACGGTTGTGAGCAAATCGCCTGTAACCGGCGGGTGGAACGACGCGAATTCCGGCGGGCATTTCGGACCGCAGCTTCGGCAATCGGGCTATGACGCGGTTTTCGTTAAGGGGATCAGCGAAAAGCCTGTCTATATTTTTATCGACGACGGGAGAGTTGAAATACGCGACGCATCGCACCTCTGGGGCAAGGTCACCTCGGAAACCGAAAAGGCCATTAAGCAGGAGCTTGGTGATGACCGTGTCGGCATCGCTCTGATCGGGCCCGCTGGTGAGAACCTATCTAATATGGCAGCCGTCATGAATGACACTCACCGTGCTGCTGCCAGAGGCGGAGTCGGTGCAATTCTCGGCTCTAAAAAACTCAAAGCGCTTGTTGTCCGGGGTAAGCATAAGATTCAGGTCAAGGACAAAGACGCGATCATCAGAATGAATAAGGAAGTCCTCGAATACGGTAAGAACGGGCCGCGCCAGGGGTTTTATCGTCTTCTCGAAAAGCATGGCACGGGTGGGCTATACGAGTCATCAATACATAGCGGCGATACATCCATCAGAAACTGGGCCGGTAATATTACTGAATTGACGGAGGAACAGATCAAGCTCAATACCACGCAGTATACAGACACAATATATAGCCGCAAAAAGTACGCCTGCAACGCCTGCCCTTTGGGCTGCGGCAGCATCTACACAATAGAGAGCGGAAAATGGCCGCTGAAGGAAACGTCCCGTCCCGAATATGAGACATTGGGCATCTTTGGCAGCCAGCTCTTAAATCACGACCCTGATTCGGTTAATATGTGCAACTGGCTTTGCAACGAATACGGTTTCGATACGATATCCATGGGCGCGACCGTTGCATGGGCTATGGAAAACTATGAAAACGGCGTACTTTCTCTTGAAGAGCTGGACGGCATTGACCTGCGGTGGGGGGCTTCTGACGCCATTATCGAAATGACGGAGCGGATTTGCCGGAACGAAGGCGTCGGTAAAATCCTGGCGAAGGCATCCGTAGGCGCAGCCAACCATTTCGGAAAAGGCCACGAGGCGCTTGTCGTCTCCTGCGGCATAGAAATACCTCAGCATGACCCGCGCTTTATCCCCGGTATGGCACGGACATATCTGTACGACCCCACGCCGGGGCGCCATGTCAAAGGCGGTCTCGGCGTCGGATACGGCAACCTGCCTCCCGAGGTCAAGTACGACTATTCCCATACCGGCCCTGCCGATTTAAAGGGCATGTCAGGGTATGAACTGACAAACGCCGGCAGCTTCTGCCACTTTAGTTTATCCGATATGCCGCCGGGACAGGAGGTCAGATTCATTACTGCGATTACCGGTTTTGAGTATAACGAGGAAGAGGCGCTGAATATCGGATACCGCTCCTATACGATGCGTTATGCGTTTAACATCCGGGAGGGGCTGCGCAGGAAGGATTATTACATCTCCGGCCGCATTATCGGCTCCCCGCCGCTGCAGGCGGGTCCGACGGCAGGCGTGACCATTGACGTCGAGCAGCTGGGTGACAACTTCTTCAAGGCGTTCGGATGGGATACCGAGACCGGCATCCCATCAAGGGAAACGCTGGAAAAAATAGGCGGTCT